>JBBRZA010000065.1:0-17980 GCA_038237145.1 Gaiellales bacterium | reverse complement strand
GCCGCGGCCGGAGAAGATTGCGACCACCTCGCCGCCGCCCTCCTCCAGCGAGGCGGAGCCCTCGTAGGTCTGCGCGATCTTCAGATGCGTGAGCTCGACCTCGCTTCCCAGGTCGAGCCGCTCCGCCGCTTGCCCCGGGAGGCACGCGAGCAGCGCCCGCGCGTACAGGTAGTCGCGCTCGAGTCGCCGGTCGACGTAGGAGACGATCTGCGAGACGAACGCATACAGGCTCACGAAGCGCGCGAGCAGGTCGCGGAAGGCATCCTGCACCTCCTCGTCGAGCGCGAGGAAGCGGTCGCGCGCCGCGTCGAGCGCGGCGTAGACGGCGCCGTGGCCGCTCGTCTCGGTGACGGCGAGCAGCGCCTGCACGCCCGCCTCGACCTCGTCGTCGCGCAGGACATCGAAGTCCCAGAGCGCCCGGTGCGTGTCGTAGAGCAGGTTCGGGTCGGTCGGCACCGCCTCCGTCCGCTCGTACCAGGGCCGGAACGCTTCCTGGATCTCCTCCGCCTCGTTGCGAAAGTCGAGCACGAACGTGTCCCTCTTCTCCGGGGCGAGGATGCGGTTGAGCCGGCTCAGCGTCTGCACCGCGTTCAGCCCCGTCAAAACCTTGTCGACGTACATCGTGTGCAGGAGCGGTTGGTCGAAACCGGTCTGGAACTTCTCGGCGACGATCAGCACCTGGTAGTCGCCGCTCCCGAACCGCCCCGCCGTCTCCGACTCCGGGAAGCCGTTCATGCCCGGCTCAGTGAACTCGTCGCCCTCGTCGATCACCTTGCCCGAGAAGGCGACGAGCGTGCGCAGCTCGTCGTAGCCGTGCTCGGCGATGTACGCGTCGAGCGCGAGCTTGTAGCGGACTGCATGCAGCCGCGAGCTGGTGACGACCATCGCCTTCGCCCTGCCGCCGATCTTCTTCGCGGTGTGCGTGCGGAAGTGCTCGACGACGATCTCCGCCCGCTGCGCGAGGTTGTGCGGATGCAGCGTCACGAACCGCGCGATCGCCCGCCGCGCCCGCGCCTTGTCGTACTCGGGATCGTCGCTAACCGCCTTCTCGATCCGAAAGTACGTCTTGTAGGTCGTGTAGTTCGCGAGCACGTCGAGGATGAAGCCCTCCTCGATCGCCTGCCGCATCGAATAGAGGTGGAAGGGCCGGTAGCGCAGACCCTCCGCCGTCTCCACCGCCGTCCCGAACAGCTCGAGCGTCTTTGCCTTCGGCGTCGCCGTGAACGCGAAGAAGGAAAGGTTGCCGGGCCGTCCGCGGCCGGCGAGCGACCGCGCGAGCAGGTCCTGGCCGTCCCCGCGCACCGCCTCCTCGGCACGCTCCTCGGCCTCGGCGGCTTCGAGCGAGAGCGCCCGTCGCAGGTCAGCGGCCGCCTCGCCCGTCTGCGAGGAGTGCGCCTCGTCGACGATCACCGCATAGCGTCGCGCCGGCAGCGCCTCGATCTTGTCGAGCACGTACGGGAACTTCTGCAGCGTCGTGACGATGATCCGCGCCTGCTCGCCCGCGAGCGCATCGGCGAGCTGCTGCGAGTCCCTGTCGATCCGGACGACGACGCCATGCACGTGCTCGAGCTGGTGGACGGTCTCCTGCAGCTGCCGGTCGAGTACGAGCCGGTCGGTGATGACGACGACCTTGTCGAAGACCTTGCGCTCCGCCGCGTTATGGAGGCTCGAGAGCCGGTGCGCGAGCCAGGCGATCGAGTTCGACTTGCCCGACCCCGCCGAGTGCTCGACCAGGTAGCTCGGCCCCGCTCCGTACTCGCGCGCGTGCGCCTCGAGCTGCCGCACCGCGTCCCACTGGTGGTAGCGGGGGAAAACGAACCGCGTCTTCGCCCGCTTCTCGGCCGCCGAGCCCTTCTCGGGCCGCACGACGTGGACGAACCGGGCGAGCAGGTCGAGCCACGCCTCGCGCTCCCAGACCCGCTCCCACAGGTAGGCCGTGCGATGGCCGTCGGGATTGAACGGGTTACCGGCGCCGCCCTCCTCCGAGCCACGGTTGAACGGCAGAAACTGCGTCGCCTCGCCCGCGAGCTTCGTCGCCATCGCGACGAGGTCCGGGTCGACCGCGAAGTGCACGACCGCGCGGCGCGCGAGCGTCACGTTGGCGGGGTCGCGGTCGCGCCGGTACTGCACGATCGCGTGCTCGACATTCTGGCCTGTGATCGGGTTCTTCAGCTCGGCGGTTGCAACCGGGATGCCGTTGAGGAGGAGCGCCAGGTCGATCGTCTTCGTCTCGTCGGCGCCGTACGCGAGCTGCCGGATGAGCACGAGCCGGTTGGCCTCGTAGCGCGTGACCAGCTCGGCCGTGAGCCCGTGCGCCGGCTTGAAGTACGCGAGCCGGAGCTCGACGCCGATGTCCTTGACACCATGGCGCAGGACATCGACCGTGCCGCGCTCGTCGAGCTCCTGCGCGAGCCGCTTGAGAAAGTTCGCGCGTGCGACCTCCTGGCCGCCGTGGCGTGCGGCAAGTTCGCGCCACTCGTCCGGCTGCGTCGCCTGAACGAACGCGAGCACCTCGCCGGGATCGAGCCCGAGCGCACGGTCAAACGAGCGGGGGTCGCCCTTCGCGTACCCGCCGTGCTCGAGCAGCCACGCCTCGATTGCCCCCTCGAACTTCCGCTCGCTCGCGCCGGTCGTCACGCGGCGGCCTTCGCGAGGTCGAGCTCCCCGGTGACCGCGGCGGTGATCAACGCCTGGCGGCGCTCGGTGAGCAGAGTGATCTGCTTCTCAAGCAGCTGCGTCATGTGATCGCACTTCACCCGCACCGCCATGAGTTGAGCCGCTACATCGACCTGAGTGCTGATCGGCGCGGCAGGAAGCGGAATCCGCCCCAGGTCATCTTGAGTGAACTTTTCTCGGGTGGCGCCTGAGATGAACGGCATCCGATCGAGTGTGTTGAGATGAAAGACGAGGAGGTCTGGATCGACTCCAACGGGACGAAGCACGTGAGCGTGATTGTTCACCCAAATCTTCCCGCTCACTCGCTGGGCGATCGGATAATCCGGCTCCCCAAGCTGAGCCCCATCCTCTCCTACGAGAACAAGATCCTCATCGAAGAGGTAATCATCGATCCAATCGACGATGGCACTCGCCCCGTAGTACGGAAACGGCCCTTGCCGGTCGGCGCGCTCCTCAGAGCTCAAGGGGATGCGCCTGCGGTCGAGGCATTGCGTCACGCGCCGGAGTGGCACCGTTCTGTACTCGCTCATCAGCCGCGAGATAGCTGAGACGGCCGCGGATCTCCAGCGCTTCTGGAGCAACGTCGTCATCTTCCGCTTCTTCTCCATAAGCGTGTCGATCCGCGCCGTCTCGGCGTCGAGGAAGTCGGCGATCTCGCGCTGACGATCTAGCGGAGGAAAAGGAAGCCTCAACGCGCGGAATGTCGATTCGTCGAACGCCGTCGATCGCTCGCGGATCCCTTTGGCGAGTGAGGTGACGAATCCGCTCAGTGCCAACGAGCGTACGAGATAAGCAAAGAAGCGGACATCTGCGCCGGACATCGGCCGATACGCGTGGACTACGGGAGATGCCTTGCCATCAGCGTCGGCGACGCCGATCGCGCCCGCGAACCCGTCCATCGAATGGATAACGAGGTCGCCAGCGCGAATCCCTTGGTAACCGATCTCTTGGAGCGCATTGGTAAACCCGTCTACGCGGCGAACCCTACGAAGCGTCACCTGACCATCGCGAAAGGCGGTGACGATCTCGTCAGACTCTCGCGGCGGTCGTCGCTGAAGGGCGAACAATGCCTTCGCTGGAGCACTTGGCCAGTCATAAGGGCACGGGAGTGGAACATCGATCCTCACGCCGTCACCTCCCCGAGCAGCTCCTGAATCTCTTCCTCGAGCGCGCGGATCTCCGCGTCGATCTCCTCGAGCGGCCTCGGCGGTACGTACTTGTAGAAGTGCCGCGTGAGCGGGATCTCGTAGCCGATCTTCGTCTTCACGTGGTCGACCCAGGCGTCCGGGACAAGCGGCAGCACCTCGGCCTGCATGTACTCCTCGACCGCGCGCCGGTAGGGGTCGCCTGCAAGCCGTGCCACCGAGTCGGGCTCGAACGTCGCCGGCTCGGGCGGGAGCGGCACGTTCTCCTGGTCGCGCAGCTCCGGGTCGGGCTCGTCGAGCGTCGGTGCCTCCGGGTCGCGCACGGCGAGCGCCTCGAGCAGAGCCTTCTGCTCCGGCTTCGAGAGCTTCCCGTTCCCGGCCGTGACGGCGGTGAGCGCCTTGCCGCGATCCGTCGTCGAGAGCTCCGCGAGCATGCCGACGACGCCGAGCAGGCCCTCGCGCTGCTCCTCCCCCAGCTTCGCGAACGCCCTCGACGCCTCGAGCCGCTCGCGCGCGCCCCGGCCGGCATAGCGCAGCCGCAGCGGCCGCTCGACCGTGATCCGCTGGTAGCCGAACTGCTCATTGCGGAAGATCTTCACCCGCTCGTTCTCCTCGAAGGCGCCGTAGAGGCGGGTGATCTCCGCGATCTGCTCGTCGAAGATCTGCTTGCGCTTCTCGCCGAGGCTCTTGCGCATCTTCACCCACAGCTCGCGCGCGTCGACGAGCTGCACCTTCCCGGCCCGCTCAGAGCTCTTGCGGTTGGTGACGATCCAGAAGTAGGTCGAGATGCCGGTGTTATAGAAGAGCTGGTCGGGCAGCGCGACCACGCCCTCGAGCCAGTCGTTCTCGATGATCCAGCGGCGGATCTCCGACGGCCCGGAGCCGGCGCCGCCGGTGAAGAGCGGCGAGCCGTTGAAGACGATCGCGAGCCGCGAGCCGCCCTGCTCGGCAGGCTTCATCTTGGCGATCATGTGCTGGAGGAAGAGGAAGCTGCCGTCGTTGATCGCCGGCAGGCCGGCGCCGAAGCGGCCGCGAAAGCCGAGCCGCTCACGCTCGTCCTTCACGAAGCGCTCGACCGACTTCCACTCCACGCCGAACGGCGGATTCGCGAGCATGTAGTCGAACGTGTGGCCGCCGTGCCCGTCGTCGTCGAAGGAGTTGCCCTGCACGATGTGCGACGCGTCCTGGCCTTTGAGCATCATGTCCGAGCGGCAGACGGCGTAGGTCTCCTCGTTCAACTCCTGTCCGAAAACCTCGAGCCGCGCGCCCGGGTTCAGCTCGCGCAGGTAGTCCTCAGCGATGGAGAGCATCCCGCCCGTGCCGCAAGCCGGGTCGAAGAGCGTCTTGACGATGCCGCGCTTCGTGAGCACGTCCTCGTCCTCGACGAAGAGGAGGTTGACCATCAGGCGGATCACCTCGCGCGGCGTGAAGTGCTCGCCGGCCGTCTCGTTCGAGAGCTCGGAGAACTTGCGGACGAGCTCCTCGTAGAGGTAGCCCATCTCCAGGTTCGAGACGGCGTTCGGGTGGAGGTCGATCTCCGCGAACTGTGAGACGACCAGGTAGAGCAGGTTTGCGCGCTCGAGCCGCGTGATCTGCGCGTCGAAGCCGAACTTCTCGATCACGTCGCGCGCAGCGGGCGAGAAGCCAGCGATGTAGGAGCGGAGGTTGCCCGCGACGTTGGCCGGATCGTCGAGGAGGCGGCGGAAGTCGAGCGGGCTCGTGTTGTAGAACTGCTCGCCCGCGACCGACTCGAGCACCGGCGCGACGTTCTCGACCCTTCCCTTCAGCTTCGCTGCCCTCGCGAGCACTTCCGCCTTCGTCGGCTCGAGCACGCAGTCGAGCCGCCGCAGGACAACGAGCGGCAGGATCACCCGTCCGTACTCGGACTGTTTGTAGACACCGCGGAGCTTGTCGGCGACCGACCAGATGAAGGACGCGTGGTTTCGGATGTGCGGCTCTGAACTCATCCGACGAAGCCTACTCGGCTGTTTTGGACGCGATTCTCGCGACCGAATCCCACCGATGGAGAGCTTCGGAGCCGTCTGCGCGACCTCTACGCGCGGGTCAAGCGGCTTCTGCCAACGAAGTCGAGCGGCGCGCTTACGGCGGCGACTGCGCGCGGGAGGCTCCGACGCGGCAACTCCTTCGGAGCGCTGGCTTCGAGGAATGGGAGCCGCAGGAGCGGCGCGTTGACCTCCATGCTTGTATCCGGGCATGGCGAGCGAACCGCTCCCTCTCGATCAACCGGCTGAGCTCGTTGGAGAGTGGTGGCTGCCGGACGCCCCAGAGGACGTTGCCTCCGGACGGTTGATCTACGAGCCATACGAGGGTCTACGTCTCCAAGCCGTGTCGGCCGGTCGGCTACTCGCGACGAGCGAGCCGATTGAATGGCTTCACGGCATGACCGTAGACGGGAGGTTCGTCACTCTGCGGAACCTCGACGTCGTGAATTGGTCGATGAGCATGCCCGGCGGAATCCTTGCGGAGGCGAACGTCGGGGAAGCATTCGTCGGTTTCTATGCCGATTCTGAAGACGAGCTTCGCTTCCACCAACTGAACGCGCGGATCGCCAACCTCACGGCGTGGCTCGACCCGCCCGGCTTCACCGTTGAGCAGACCCGCAACGTCCAAGCGCGCCCGTCGGGCGTGGTTGGCCTCGGCCGAGCCCCGGGCGGTGTGCTGGCGACGGGTTGGGTGGACCTGCAGAGCGACGCCGTTCCACCGCGAAAGCCGATTCGTCTCGGCCTAGAGCAGAGAGGGTGGGTGCGATTCGCCGCCCGTCGTCGTCTGCCTTGGCCGGAGGTGCGCGAGACACTGGCGACTTTCCGCGAGTTCGTCTCGCTCGCCGCGAGCGCGGACTCGCCGCTTCTCGAGGTTCGGGCGCTCGCGTCAGTGACCCGCGGGGAGTTCGGGACGGGGCGCCGGGCACGGGCTCGCGAGCCCGTCTGGATCCTCTTCCAGCAGCGTCGGCCGACGACGACGAAAGACCCCACTGCGGCGGAGCTCTTGTTCCGGCGCGCTGACGCAGCGTTCGGCAACCATCGTCCGTTCACGCGGTGGTTCAAACGGGGGAAGCTGATGGAGCCCGTCTATGACCTGTACGTTGCGGCGCTCCCGGAACGCGGCATGTTTCTGGAGAGCCGCTTCCTCGCGTTCGTCCAGGCACTCGAGGCGTACGACTTCCGAAAAACGGGCGTCGAACGAAAGTTGCGTGAGGTCGTCCAATCGGCCGTCGATGACCTGCCCGCCGGAATCCGGAAGCACGTGCCCACCACTTTCGCCGACCTCGTCAAGGACACGCGCCACTACCTCACGCATTACAACCCGAAGTATGAGAAGAAAGCGGCGACGGGCGACCGGCTCTTTTCCGCGAGCCGCGCGATGAAGCTCCTGTTCGAGCTCACCATGTTGCTCGAGCTGGGATTCTCGAAGCGGAAGGTGCAGGCGCTCGTCGAGGGTAACCAGCGACTTGTTCGAGAGTTCCAGATGGACTTCCAGTCCCTCTGAGGCGCCGGGCCAGAGCGGAGCCCCCTGGTGATTGGGGCACCTGGTTCGCCAACGCTGAGTCACGACTCTAGCGCCCGACAATCGTGTTTCGCAACCTAGTCACAGAAACACGCAGAAGCGTGCCTTCCCGGCGGTGTCGCCTTCCGTCATCATCGGCTGCGGTCACGCCGCAACGTCCGGCTTCGTCCGAGTTGCCCCGGCCTCGCGACGCAGCGCTCCGGCGCAGGTTCGATTGATTCGTTTCAATTCATGCTTCGGGACGTGTCCACCTTTTCCACTGACCATTTCACTGACCACCAGGCCGCTCGGCGCAGCTCAGAGCTGCGCGAGACCGCTCGTAGAGCCATGGGCGCACCTGGGATCGAACCAGGGACCTCCCGCGTGTGAAGCGGGCGCTCCCCGCGATCAAGCGTCCTTCTACGCTCCCACAGGCCGTCACTGCAAGCCCCAACTAGATCCACATGCCGCCTCAAATACCCACGCGAAAACAGTGTTTGCGAGGGGGCAGAGTCTTTGTGCAGAACGCGAAAAGCGGCGGTTTCGTGCGGACAGATTGCATAAGCAAGGCGCGCGGGCAAAAGTTGGGCAAAAGTTTTCTGCTGCCCAGACCAGGCTGGAAACAAAAAGGCCCTTTTTACAGGGCCTTTCAAGTAGCGGGGGCAGGATTTGAACCTGCGACCTCCGGGTTATGAGCCCGGCGAGCTACCTGACTGCTCCACCCCGCGTCGCTTGGCCGAATCATAGCTCGCCCAGGCTGGAAGCCGCTACCGGCTTCTGGCGCGGGCCCGTGGATACAGTCGAGCCCCATGAGCCGTGTTGCGGCGGTCGATCTGGGCACCAATTCCACGCGTCTCCTCGTCGCGGACGTCGACGACGGGCGCATCTCCGACGTGGGGCGGGAGACGCGCATCACACGCCTCGGCGAAGGCGTCGACGAGCGCAGGCGCCTCCTGCCCGGCCCGATTGCGCGCGTGCGGAACGTCCTCACCGACTTTCGCCGCACCGCGGATTCCCTCGGGGCCGAGCGGACACTCGCGATCGCGACGAGCGCGGTTCGCGACGCAGAAAACGGCGAGGCGTTCCTCGGCGAGGTCGAGTGGAGCTACGGCTTCGCGACGCGCCTGCTCTCCGGACACGACGAGGCCTTGATGATGTTTCGCGGCGTTACGTCGGAGCGGACGCTCGAGCACGGAACGGTGATCGTGGACATCGGCGGCGGCTCGACGGAGCTCGTCGCGGGCGGGCCTGACGGCGTCCGCTGGCACGAAAGTCTCGACATCGGCTCTGTCCGCATCACCGAGAGGTTCCTGCACTCAGACCCCCCGACGCAGGATGAGCTGGACGACGCAGCAGCTGCGGTGCGCGCACTCCTTGCGGAACGCGTCCCCGACGAGATCCGGAGCGACATCAGCTCTGCGATCGGCGTCGCCGGGACGATTACGAGCCTCGGCGCGCTCGTCGTCGGCCTGGACGAGTACGACCGCGACCGAGTCCACGGATTCGAGCTCACCGCGCAAGCGCTCGACGAGCAGCTTCGGCGTCTTGCATTGGTGCCGCTCGAGGAGCGGCGCGGCATGCGGCCACTGGATCCGGACCGCGCACCCGTGATCGTCGGCGGCGCGCTCATAGCCCGCGAGGTACTCGCTTACTTCGGGCTCGACAAGCTCGAGATCAGCGAGCGCGACATCCTCGACGGCGCCGCGCTCGCAGCCGCGGAACTGCCGGCAGAGGAAGAGGGCGCTGCACCTCCCGGCGCCTACACCTGCTGCTAGCCCCGTCTCAAACGGCCGTCTTGCGGATCGGTTGTTGCTGCGAGACGCTTGACTGGTGGAACCGGTCGTCTACCGCGAAGAAGTGCTGACTATCATGGGAGTTCTGGGCGACATTCGCCTTGAATTGGAAGGAATTCACGACTTGCTACTAGGGGACGACGGTGAAGAAGAGGAAGAAGAGAACTCCTGAAGAGATCTCGAGAGAGCGGCAATGGCGCACTGAATCGGATGCGAACCTTCGCCGCCTTCGCGAGCTCGTCGATCGCGGCTGGGCAGAGCTGGAAGAGCGACGCCGTCGCGAACCAGCGACCGACACTTAGCGACATCAGGGGAACAAGCGGCCGCCCGTCGTCGCTGACGACCCAGACCGGCGTCGCGACTGGGGTTCCGTCCTACTTGAACGTCGTCAGGCTGACGTACTTCTCGTCGGCCAACCCACCCGCGCCGCTCATGCTGCGAGCGTACTCCTAGGACTCTTGTGCGGGCGGCGGCTCGTCCTCGGCAAGACGGCGCAGCAAAACGGTCCGCGACAGAATCCCGACGAGCCTGCCATCTTCGACCACCGGCACGCGCTCGAAATCGTGCTCCTCCAACGCGCGGAAAGCCTCGTCGAGGTCCATCGACGCCTCGAGAGTGAAGAGCGGCGGCTCGGCGATCTCCTTCAGCTTAGTGCTGCGCGGATCGAGACCAGGCGCGACCACCTGCGACACGAGCGTTTTGCGCGTGATCACGCCGACGAGCTTGCCGTCGTCGACGACGAGCACTGCGCGCACTGCGGGATCCGACAACCGCTCCCCCGCTTCCTGCGCGCTCGCCGTCACGTCAAGTGCGCCTGGCTCCGGAACCATTGCATCGCGAACATGCTGGTTCATCGGCCGCTCTTTGGCCGATGAACGGTGGAAGGGGCGAAGGGGGAAACCGGGAGGTTTCCCCTCTTTCTCTCCTCAGCCCACGCGGCGATCTCAGCGGCGCGGAGCCTGAGGCGACCCTTAAAGAAGGGAGCTCGTGAGGGAAACATGGTTTCCCTCACGGGAGCGAGCCGAAGGCGAACGACGTTCACGGATAGATCCCGCGCGCTTTCAATGCAGCCGCAACCTCGTTGATGCCGGCGACGAGCGCGGCCTGCCGCAGCGAGATGCTCTTCTCGTCCGCGAGGAGCCAGACGCGGTCGAACGCATCGGCAAGCTTCTCCGCCAGACGCGCACGGATTTCGTCACGCGTCCAGAAGAGCCGCCCGAGATCCTGTACCCACTCGAAATACGACACCGTGACGCCGCCGGCGTTCGTCAGCACGTCGGGCAGGATCAGGATCCCGCGGTCGACGAGGATCGCGTCCGCTTCGATCGTCGTCGGGCCGTTGGCGCCCTCCGCGACGAGCTTCGTGTCGATACGCGGAGCGTTCTCCGCGGTGAGCTGCTCTTCCAGGGCCGCGAGGACCAGGATGTCGCAAGGCAACTCCAGCAGCTCGGAGTTCGATACGTGCAGGACGTCCGGATAGCCGGCGAGCGTGCCGTGCGCCGCCACCCACGTGCGCACGGCGTCAAGATCGAGCCCCGACGGCGCGTAGATCCCACCGGACACGTCGGACACGGCGAGCACGGTCGCGCCCTTCGAGACGAGCTCTTGCGCCGCGATCCCACCGACGTTCCCGAAGCCTTGCACGACGCAGCGCTGGTCCGAGAGGTCCCAGCCGAGTCGCTGGCAGGCCCTTTCGATCACCATCACGACGCCCGCGCCGGTCGCCTCGTGCCGGAAGAGCGAGCCGCCGAGCGAGATGGGCTTGCCGGTAACGATCTCGGGCACGGCGTAGCCGACCTGCATCGAGTACGTGTCCATGATCCACGCCATGGTCTGCTCGTTCGTGGCCATGTCCGGAGCGGGGATGTCCTCCTGCGGCCCGATCACGCCACGAAGCTCGCTCGTGTAACGCCTGGTCAGCCGCTCCAGCTCGCGCTGGGAGAGCTCGCGCGGATTGCAGCGCACGCCTCCCTTCGCGCCGCCGTAGGGCAGACGCAAGAGCGCGCACTTCCAGGTCATCCAGACAGCGAGCGCGGTGCATTCACCGAGGGTGACATGCGGGTCGTAGCGGATTCCACCCTTCGTCGGCCCGAGCACGCTCGAGTGCTGGACGCGATACGCCGGAAAGACGTCGACATGCCCCTCATCGCGGCGAATCGGAACCGTCACCATCACGGCACGCTCGGGATAGCGGAGCCGCTCCGCGATCGACTCGTTCACCTCTGCGTAGGGAATCGCCTGCTCGAACTGCGTCATCGCAGTCCGAAACAGGGGCGTGTCCCACTCGAGCGGCTGCCCTTCGGCAGAAAGCTCTTCGAGTTCAGTCACGCTCGGAGTCTAGGTTTCCACTCGGCGCAGCGGCGGGCTCTGCCCGTCGCTGATGCATCGGATCGAAAGGCGAACGGCGCGAAATCATCATGGCCGGCAAAGCCGGCCGGATTTCGCGCCGGAGTGCCGGGGGAGGGACTCAAACCCTCACGCCCCCACGCGCACCGCATTGCGATGCGCGCCTAGAGGAGGCGCGGGCTCCGCCCGCGGCTCCGTCTGTGGTTAACGACTTCCGATCCTCCGGTGAGTGCCGGGGGCGGGACTCGAACCCGCACGCCCCGCAAAGGGGACACCCGATTTTAAGTCGGGCGCGTATCACCAGTTTCGCCACCCCGGCTTGCTCAGGATATCCCGACTCTCCGGCGCGAAATCCGGCCGGCTGCGCTGGCCGTGATGGGAAGCGAGATTGCGGCGCACCCACTGAATCCGGCGGGTGCGCCGCGCTCGAACTGTCAATGCACCGCGATTTCCGTGACCATCCCCTGCGCTACATGCGGCGGGCCGCCCTTGCGATCGCTGACAAAGCACAGCAACGCGTACTTGCCCGGCTTGTCGAACTCGAGCTCGGTGATCTGCTTTGTACCGCCGTCGATCCTGGCGGTGTAGAACGTGTGTGAAAAGTCGAGCGGCGGCTCGGCACCGCCCTCTCGCCTGAAGGCCTTGCGCACCTCGGCCAGCGTGGCGCCGGGCTTGTAGGGCACCGCGATCACGTGGTGAGCCTCCGTGCCGGTGTTCGAGAACTCGACCGTGTTCTTGCCTACGGTCAGACCCGACGCCCTGAAGCCGTAGTCATACGCCTCAATCTTGGCCACCGCCGCTGGCAGCTCGCCGCCGCCGTCGAGCTCGCCCTCGACCTTGAAAGAAGCCACTCCGAACTTCAAGCCCTTACCTTCGTTCTGGAAAGGAGCGTCATAGACGATGTAGTTGCCCGACCGCAACCGCTGTGTTGCCGAGCGCTCGCCGCCCGGCGGTGCGGGGCCGGTGCCGCCGGCTACATGAATCCACCCGGGGCTGGGCGCCCCTTCGGCGACAATGACCTTGAGCGCGTCCGCGGGCGTGTGGCCGGGCTCGAGGCGAATGAGTTGAGCCTCGTGAAAAGCCTTGCCCCTGTTCGTGAGCTCGATGGTCACGAGCCCTGCATGCACCGACTTCGGGATGGCGAGCCGTAACTGCTTGCCGGCCTCGGTCGCCGTGATGGCGAACTTCGCCGGCGTTGCCGCCTCCTTGCCACCGACGTGGTCGCCGCAGCCCGCGACGCCGATTGAGGCGACGACGAGCAGCGCGAGCGCCGACACGCCGGGCTTGTGTGTGAGCTCGTCCTTCATCGTGCTCCCTTCGAGAGTTGGTCGGATCTCTCGAACCTACGGGCGCTACGGGCGCGGCACATCGCTGCGAGCACGCGACCTGAACACGTGCCACCACTTGTATTCGGGCGAGTGGTGGCGCTGTTGTTGGGACGCTGCTTTGGTCGTCCGACTCAACCGCGGCTATGAAACGCGTAGAGCGAAGAGGTCAGACGATGGCCGCCCGGCTCCTACTCGCCAGGCGAGAACTTGTAGCTCGACGGGATCGTGGCCGGGGCTTTGCCCACAACCAACGCGATTTCCTGGTGGGGCTCGAGGACGAGGTCCGCCGGATTTCCGGTCTGTTGCTTGCCGTCGACGTACCACCTCATCCCCTCGTAGCCACCCACCGAGTTGGAGTTGAGGAAGACGGCCCATTCCCCGAAGAGCTCGCCGAGTGTGAACTTGTCGTTCGCCTTCGGCGATTCGACGTGGATCACGCCGCGACTGTCATGCGTGTGAAGCTCAGTCAGGTAGTTCGCTCCAGGGTTGATGCCGATTTGCGGTGGAACCGTCGCGCGCTTCCCGTTCACGAAGATGTCCAGGTGGGCATGTATGTGCGTGGCCACGCCTTCCTGACTGAGCGTCGTGAGCCCGAGGGGCAGAAGGCGATCGGCGAGGTATTGGTACTCGGGCGGCCAGGGCGCCTTCGTCTTCCGGATGCCGGGCAGCGCGTTGTAGTTCGTCGCAGACGTCTTTGTTTTGGCGCCGCCGCTGTCGCGCGTGAGGACGAAACCCAGGACCGCGGCCGCGATCACTGCCGCGACCAGTGCCGAGGCCGCGGCGTAGACCCACGGCGGGCGTTGGGGCGCCCCGGGCCGGCGAGTCTCGCGCCGCTGGGGCACCTGGACCCGCCTCGGAGGCGGTGGTGTGCGCACTTTCTTGGCCACAGCGCGGGCAAGGGTACCCACCCCGGAAGGGTGGCGACGGAAGTTCGCAACGTGCGGGTTTTTTCCGGGATGGCGGCTCTTGACTGCGCCTGTTCTGGCGGCCTATGCTCGTCGAGCCAAGGCCGATGAACCCTCGGGTTCGCCGGCTTTGGCGTTTTTTGTGGACCCGCGCCCATTTGACGGATACTGCGAGTTCGAAGCGCGTTCTCAACCAGAGAGTTGGAGGGTCAACACATGGGATTTCTCGACAAGTTGCTCGGTCGGGGCAAGAAAGCGGCCGGGGATCTGATGGGTGACGCCTCGATGCGGCGCGAGGGCGCTGCACAGGAGCGGGAAGGCGCGGCGAAAGAGCGCGCAGGCCAGCACGAGGAAATGGCGCAGGAACAGCGCAACCAGGCCGCAGAGGCACACGCGGAGCGCGAGAACACCTAACAAGAGCTGAGGTTGGGGCGGCCGGACAGGCCGCCCCAACCCGTTCCGTCCGATCCCCCCTCTATCGTCCGTCGGCTCGTGACAGACGTGATTCTCATCCTCCTGCTCGGCGTGGGGCTGGCCGCCGCTCTTGCCTGGTTGGCGCGCGCGCTGCGTGACCTGCGGATGGACTGGAGCTCGCAGCTGTCCGACCGCAACGCCGAGGTCGATCGGCGGCTCGTGGGAGTCACCGAGACCATGGACCGTCGGCTCGGCGAGCTCGACACGAAGGTCGACCGCAGGCTGGAGAACGCGTCCCAGACCGCGAACAAGATCCACGAGCGTCTCGGCAAGGTGGACGAGGCGACGACGCAGATGCTCGACCGGGCGAAGGATCTCGCGCGGTTGGAGCAGGCCCTTCGGCCGCCCAAGGCGCGCGGCGGCTTCGGCGAGCTCCTGCTCGAGAACCTGCTCCGCGACCGGCTGCCGCCTTCGGCCTACGAGATGCAGTACACGTTCGACTCGGGTGAGCGGGTGGACGCGATCGTACACGCCGACCGGACGATTCCCGTCGATTCGAAGTTCCCGCTCGACAACTACATCCGTCTCTCCGACGCCGTGACGGACGACGAGCGGCAGCTCGCCGAACGGCAATTCGGCCGGGACGTCAAGCAGCACATCGACGCGATCGCGGCCAAGTACATCCGCCCTGACGAGGGCACCTATGACTTCGCGTTCATGTACATCCCGGTCGAGGGCGTGTACTACGAGCTCGCGTGCGGCAAGACCGGGGCGCTGCTCTCGTACGCGCACGAACGGCGCGTCTTTCCCGTTTCGCCGACGACGTTCACCGCGTACCTGCAGGTGATCGCACTCGGACTGCGCGGCATGCAGATCGAGGAGCACGCGCACGAGGTGATGGCGTACGTGGCAGATCTCCGACGCGACTTCGACCGGTTCGCCGATGACTTCGACAAGGTCGGCACGCATATCGGCCACGCGCAGTCCAAGTACCACGAGGCCGGGAAGCGGCTCGACAAGTTCGGGACAAAGCTCGAGCGTGCGGTCGAGGAACAGAGAGAGCTCGAGGGCGAGACCGTGCTCGAGCTGCCTGGCGTCTCAGCCGACGCGGCGTAACTAAAAGCGCAGCAGCGCGCCGATCCCCTCGGCCGGTGCCAGGTCCTGGTGGTGGCGAATCGCCCACACCGCGCCGCCGTTGGCAAGCGTCTGATGCACGGCCAGGTCGAGGCCTGAGTCGGTCGGCTCGAGTCGGGTTCCGTCGAGCGGGCAGCTCCCTTCGGATACTGCGGCGCGCCCACACGCCGGGCATCGATATGCCGCCCGGTCGGCGCCTTCCTGAAAGAGCAGCAGCTCGACGCGCGCGTCCGACGACGCTTCGAGTGTCTGCTCCCAGCCTGAAGCGGCCCGGGCGTTTCGACCGGCTTCCTCACGCCAGCGTTCGATCACCTCGGCCTCGTCCTTGGACTCTGCCTCTTCGAGGACCGGTGCCACGGCCTGGAGGATTTCCGCCGGGCCGGCCTGGGCCTGCGCCTGTGTCCAGCCCACCAACGATGCGCGGACCTCGGCCGAGAGCGCGTCGGTGAACTCCGACCGCATCTCTTCCGAGCAGACAAGCACGATCTTCGGCGACTGGAGTTGGCGTTTGCTGCGATCGAGCTCCTGCGCAACTCCCTTCAGGTGCTCCTGGACGAGCTTCTCGATGTGCCGCTGGTAGCGGCCTTGAGACCAGCCGCCCTGGTCGTGCTGCCCGGGCTGCTCGTCGTAGTGCTCGGCGATCTCCTCGAGCCGGCCCGCACGGAGGCGGTACAGCTGTCCCTGTTCGCGCCCGACGACCGCGACGATCGTCCCGTCCCCGCGGCTCACGAGCGAGACGAGCGGCGACACGTAGAAGTCACGGCTGACCTTCGCGCTGTCGTTGACCGGCTGCGGCAGCGCGAGCGTCCGCCAGAAGTTGTCGAGCCCGGCGGCGAAGACCGCGAGGCCCTGGGATCCGTCTCGCTCGAACTCGTCGTCGAACCAGGTTGCGATCCGCTCGAAGTCGGCCTTCAGGGCGGCGCGCTGCTCGTGGGTCAGATCGGTCCGGTCGGTCCTGTCGGCCGCGTGCAGCATGGCGTTCATCCGAGTCTGGGCGTCACCGGCGGTCGGCACGTCCGACGGGTCGAGGTTCAGGCACAGGCTGATCGCGCAGCCCTTCTCCGCTCGGAATCCGGCCAGCTCCCGCAGGAGCGACCATGTCACCGTTCCAGCCATCGACCGCCCCTACGTACCATGCGCGCGCGGATTCTATGCATCGCGGCACGGTCGGGCGGCTCGACCCCAGGAAGCTTCAGCCGACCCAAATCGTTTAATAAAGAGAAACAGGGAACTATTGGAGGACCATGACTGACAGCGACATTCGCGAACTGATCATCGTAGGAGGCGGCCCGGCCGGGTACACCGCCGCCCTCTACGCTGCCCGCGCAAACCTGAAGCCGCTTGTGATCGAGGGCTTCAACTGGGGCGGCCAGTTGATGATCACGAGCGATGTGGAGAACTACCCCGGGTACGCCGACGGTGTTTTGGGGCCCGAGATGATGGCCGAGTTTCGCCGCCAGGCCGAGCGGTTCGGGACCGACTTCATCACCGACGACGTGACCAAGGTCGACTTTTCCGAGCGCCCCCACCGCGTCTGGGTCGGCGACGACGAGTATCGCGCCGAGACCGTGATTGTGGCGACCGGCGCCACCGCCCGCCAGCTCGGGCTGGACTCGGAACGGAGGCTCCAGGGCCGCGGCGTCTCGTACTGCGCGACCTGCGACGCGGCCTTCTTCCCCGACAAGCACGTCGTGGTCGTCGGCGGCGGCGATTCCGCGATGGAGGAAGCCAGCTTCCTGGCTCGCTTCGCGGCCAAGGTGACGATCGTGCACCGGCGTGACGAGTTCCGTGCCTCGCAGATCATGATCGACCGCGCCCGCGCGAACGACAAGATCGAGTGGATCACCAACGCGATGGTGGACGAGGTGCTCGGAGACGCGCGGGTCACGGGAGTCCGCCTGCGCGACGTCAACACCGACGAGACGTGGGAGCTCGACGCGGACGGTGTCTTCGCGGCGATCGGCCACGATCCGAACACGGCGCTCTTCCTCGACCAGCTCGAGCACGACGAGGCCGGCTACCTGATCACCAAGCCGCACTCGACGGAGACGAACGTGCTCGGGGTCTTCGCCGTCGGCGACGTGCAGGACCACGTCTACCGGCAGGCGGTCACCGCCGCCGGTTCCGGCTGCATGGGCGCCCTCGACGCGGAGCGGTACCTCGCCGCGCTCGAAGGGCATCTGATGACCGCCGAAGCCGCACCGCGCCTCTAGCCGACTCGCGCTCTACGCTGGCCGAGTGGCCGAGTGGACCGACCTACTCGATCCGACCGAAGAGGAAGTGCGGCAAGCCTTTCCGCACGAACTCGAAGAGTCGGTGCTCGATGCTCTGAAGCGCCCGACGGATCCAGACGGCAGGACTCGACCGATGCTCCGAGGACAAGGCGGCTACGTCTTCGGTGTGGTTCTGCTTGCCGTCCTCGACCTGGAGAGCGACCGGTTGTCTTACCAGGAGGTCGACCTCCTCCTCTCCCGAGAAAAGGTGGTCACCGTACGAAAGACGCCGTCGGAGGGCGGCTCTCCATTCGACCACCAGAACGTGCAGGAGGTCTGCAAGTCCCGAGAGCACGTCTCACCCGGGATGGTCGCCTATCACCTGCTCGACGAGGTGGCTGAGGGCTACATCGACCTTGCGGACAGCATGGATGAGGAGATCGACGAGCTCGAAGAACACATCGAGGACTGGCCTCGCGAGCGTCTACAAAGCCGGATCTCGGTGGTCCGCCACGACCTGCT
>JBBRZA010000064.1:0-18359 GCA_038237145.1 Gaiellales bacterium | reverse complement strand
GTGTGCCCTCTCAGGCCGGCTACCGATCTCTGCCTTGGTGAGCCTTTACCTCACCAACTAGCTAATCGGCCGCGGGCTCGTCCTCGATCGGAGGCCGAAGCTACCTTTTCCTTCAGATCCGAGGATCCAAAGGGCCATCCGGTATTAATCCGGGTTTCCCCGGGCTATCCCAGTATCGAGGGTTGATTACCCACGTGTTACTCACCCGTTCGCCGCTGTCCCCAGGCCCGAAGGCCTGGTTCTCGCTCGACTTGCATGTGTTAAGCGCGCCGCCAGCGTTCGTCCTGAGCCAGGATCAAACTCTCCGTGAAGATGGATTGCCGGCAAACAATCTCCGGCGATCTTTTTCACCTTGAGCTTGTGCTCAAAGTCCATCCCTAAAAAACAGGGATGTGACAGGTTCATTCGTTTCCTCCCCGGCCTTTCGAAACGGTCGACCGGCAAAGCCGGACGACCTCCTCGGCGGCATCGCAAGCGAAGCCGCAGGGTCGGTGAGGTCTCGACGTAAACGCACGCTGCTGAGTTTTCAAAGACCGTCGCTGCTAACTGCGTAAAAAAGCCTCCAGCTCGCGCAAGAGGCCCAGGGAAGCTCGGAAACTTTCGTCGTATCCGCTGCGTCCTGAGGGCGCTCCAGTGTCGAGTTATGGGGACGTCCTGCACCGCCCTCGCGGGCAGCCGAGGAATGATAGCAACACGGAGCCTCCCGTCAAGCGGCGGGAAACCGCATGAATCGACGCTTTCCGGCCTGGACCAGGGCTCCCTCGAGCCGGGCCCGCGGAACGTCGATCTCGGTCGCCGCCTGCCCGTCGATCTTGACCGCGCCCTGTGAGATCAGACGCCTCGCCTCGCTGGTCGACCCCACGTCGAAATTCTCGACCAGGAGAGCCGGCAGATGGACGTGATCTCCCGGCGGCAGCTTCGCCTCCGGGACGTCCGCCGGGGCCTCGCCTTCGCGCACCACCCGCGTGAAGTGTTGCTCGGCTTGGCTCGCGGCTTCCGCTCCGTGGGCGCGCTCGACGATGAACCGCGCGAGTGCGAGCTTCGCTTCCATCGGCTCGCTGGCCGGCGGCTCTTGCTCCATGACCAGTCGGTAGTAGGTCTCCAACAGCTCGTCCGGCAGCCGCATGGTCTTTCCGAATTGCTCGTTGGGATCCTCGCTGAGCGCGATGTAGTTGCCTTTCGAGCCGCTCATCTTCGTTCCGTCCCACGAGTCGATCAGCGGAGTCGTCAAAACGACTTGCGGCTCCAGGCCGTACGCCTCCATGACGTCCCGGCCGGTGAGGAGGTTGTAGAGCTGATCGGTGCCGCCGAGCTCGATGTCGGCTTCGACGGCGACGGAGTCGTAGGCCTGCATGAGCGGGTACAGCAGCTCCGAGACCGAGATCGCCTGCTGCGCTGCGAACCGCTTTGCGAAGTCGTCACGTTCGAGGATCCTCGCGACGGTCACAGTGCGGGTCAGGCCCAGGACCTCGGCAAAGTCGACCTTCGCCAACCACTCCCCGTTGAAGCGCACCTCGGTTCGCCCGGGGATGAGAATGGTGTAAGCCGACTCGAAGAAGCGCGCGGCCATGCGGTCGATCTCCTCCGGCGCAATGATCGGCCGTTCCGCCGATGCTCCGGACGGATCGCCGATGCGCGCGGTGTAATCGCCGACGATCAGCACTCCGGTGTGGCCGGCGTCCTGGAACGCGCGCATGCGCTGGAGTGGGATGCCGTTGCCGAGGTGAATGTGCGGCGCGGTGACGTCGATGCCGAGTTTGACTCGGAGCGGACGTCCGAGCTCGAGCTTCTTCTCGAGCTCGTCCTTCGGAAGCACATCGACCGCGTTGCGCGTCAGGTCGGCCACACTCATGGCGCGAGTCTATTGCGGGACTGAGTCGAGGTTCTCGATCTCGATCGGCTCGAGCTCGTCGGCCGGCTCGAACCCCGAGACCTGCGCGAGAAACGAGAGGTGCGCCTCGCTCGCGCGCTTGATGTTCTCGGCCTTGCGGAAGCCGTGGCCCTCGCCGGCGAAGGCGATGTACGCGAACGGGATGCCGCGGCGCTTCAGAGCGTCGACGATCACCTCGGACTGCGACGGCGGGACGACCTTGTCGTCCAGGCCTTGCAGCAGGAGCAATGGAGCCGAGATCGAGTCCGCGTGCGCGACCGGAGAGCGCTCGCGATACAGGTCGATCCCTTCGGGCCAGGGCCCGACCAGGTATTCGTCGTAGTGAGATTCGAACTTGTGCGTCTCATCGTGGAACGAGACGAGATCTGCAACACCGAAGTACGACGCACCTGAAGCGAACTCATCGCGCACGGCCATCGCCATCAGCGTCGTGTAGCCGCCCGCGCTCCCTCCGGTGATCTGGACGCGCGTGGCGTCGACGTCTCCGCGCTCGCCGAGGTGGCGCGCGGCGGCGGCACTGTCTTCCACGTCGACCTCGCCCCATCGTCCGCGCAGGCGGTCCCTGTACTCACGGCCGTAGCCGGTGCTGCCGCCGTAGTTGAGGTCGACGACGGCGATACCGCGGCTCGTGAAGAGCTGGATCTGAAGGTCGAGAGCGGTTGCGACGTGCGCCGTCGGGCCTCCGTGGACGAACACGACGAGCGGAGGCAGCTCGTCGGCCGAACCGGAGTACTCCGGATTTACCGGCGCGTAATAGAAGCCGTGCGAGATCAGACCGTCGGCGCCCGGGAAGTCGACAGCCCGCGCCACTGAGATGTAACGCTCGTCCAGCTCCAACTCGGTCGAACGACGCAGGACTTCGGTCTTGCCCGAGTCGAGCTCGAGCTCGATGACCGCGGTCGGCTCTGTCGGTGAGGACCCCGGGAAGACGAGTCGGCTGCCGTGACTCCTGATCGACGGCGACGAGTAGCTCGAGTAAGGCAGGTCGAGCCGCTCGAGCTTCCCCGACCGCGGATCGAACAACTCGAGACCGTCGATCGCGGCGCGCGTGAAGATGCAGGCAATGCGCCCGTCCGCGAGGAACGCATACCGGGAAAGATCGAAGACCCACTGCGGATAGCCCAGCTCGGCGTTCTCGCTGGTCAACGCGTGCACTCCGTCGTCGCGCTCGACATACAGGTTCGACCAGCCGGTGCGATCCGAAACGAAATAGAGAAGCCCGTCGCTGCTCCATTCCGGCTGGAAGATCGACTCCTGCTCCGAGCCGGCCACGCGACGCTCGTTCGAGACCGAGCCGTCGTGAGCGAGACCGCCTACGCAGAGATCCGTTCCTTCGAACGGCATGTGCGGGTGATCCCACGCCAGCCAGGCGAGGGACGTGCCGTCCGGGCTCGGGCGCGGGGCGGCGTAGAAATCGCGGCCGGTTTCGATGACTCGCGGCTCGGACGACCCGTCCGTTGGCAGGACAACCAGTTCGTTGACGGGCTCTCCCTCGCCGTGCAGTTCGCGGACGCAGACGATCAAACGGCCGTCGGCAAACACCCGGCCGTCGGCGTAGCGCAGCGCATGCGGCTCGGGAGGCTCCGGGGTGATCGGCCGCGGCTCGGCCCCCGGCTCGTCGATCCGGTACAGCCGGCTGTCATCGAAGCTCGAACAGAACACGACCCGCCCGTGGCGGAACCAGGCCCCGCCGCCGTACTCGTGCACGCGTGAGCGGACGTTGAAGGCGGCGGGAACGACGTCGGCGGGCTCGCCCCCGTGCGGGCGAAAGACCAGCGCCCCCCGTCCGTTCTCCTGCGGCCGGCTTTCCGTCCAATAGACCCCCTCATCGCTGATGTCGAGGTAGCCGAACGAGACGCCACCTTCGCTCGCGACGATGTCCGTCGTGATGGGAGAGGCCCAGGACCCGTAAGGGGCAGTAGTTGCCACCGCGCGCAACGTATCGAACTAGAAGGCGTAGGGCACGAGCCCCTGCGCGCCGAGCGCGTACCAGACGCCGAATGCCAGGCTTGACGACCCGAGCGCCGGCGCCAGGAGGTCAAAGGACCGCCGGGCCGGGGCGCTCGCAAGAGCGAGACCCAAGCCCGTGGAAAGCGCCGCCATCGACAGCGCAGTGCAGAACGCGAAAACCGCGAGGGCCGCGATCGCCAACACGCGACTTTGAATCGTCGCGAGCAGGAGAAGGCCGACGCCCGCAGTCCCTCCCATCCCGTGGACGAGCCCAATCCCGTAGGCCTGCAGGCCGGTTCTCGTCGCGTGTGTATGGGGAGCCGTGTCGCGGTAGACGCCACGCCTCCAACGCAGGAGGAGAAGGAGCGACAGCAGCACGATCACGAAGCCGACGCTCGTCTCTGCCGCTTTCTGGACCGGTTCCGGGAGATAAGCGCTGTACAAGATCACGGGCAGGCCGAACACGAACAGCGAGGTGCCGTGGCCCAGGCCCCACGTGAAACCGAGCCGAGCGGCGCGTCGGGCGGCTCCTTCCTTTCCGGAGGCGATCATCGTCGTCACCGCAGCGAGGTGATCCGGGTCGCCGGCATGGCGCAGGCCGAGCAGCACGGAGACTGCGACGACGACGAGCAGGGTCGTGCCGTTCGAGAACGTGGCAATCCGCTCGTCCAATCCGAACATCGCTAGCCGACCTTCGGCAGGGCGTGGAAGGTCATGAGGAGGCCCGCTGCGAGGATCACCAGCGCGCTCGCCGTCGGCAACAGGGAGACGAAGCGGCCATCGAAGCTAAGGCGCCGGAAGGCGCCCCGCGCGAGCACTGCCGCGAGGCCGATACCGGTGATCGTCAGCGCGAGGCCGACGCTGAAGGCGACGACGAGCAGCATCCCGAAAGCGACGCGGTGCAGCGAGATAGCCGCAAGCAGAACGACGAGCGCAGACGGACACGGCAGCAGTCCACCGGAAACGCCGACGGCAACCAGTGAGCGCCGGCTTAGGCCGTCTTCGTGGTGGTGATGATGGTCATGTCCGTGCGCATGCGCGCGGCTGTGGCGCCAGCGAGCGCGCAGCACGGACGCGCCGATTAGGACGACGAGGAGGCCCGAGACGAAGTTGAGCCAGGGGTAGAGCTGATCCGGCACGATGAATCGAGAGAGCAGCAGCGTGATTGCGCCGAGCGCGAAGACACCTACGGTGTGAGTTGCGGTGACGACCAGGCCGAGGAGTGCGGCATGGCGCGGCGTTCCGCGCTGCCCGACGAGATACGCCGTGACGATCGTCTTGCCATGCCCGGGTGAAAGCGCGTGCGCCATGCCCCAGAACAGCGCCGCACCGAGCGACGCGGCGATCACCCAGAACCCGAGCTGATCTCGGCCGACAAGCGCTGCGAAGCCCGAGTCGGCCACGCGGTCGGGCGCCCGTAATCCGGCACCGCGCGTTACGTGCGGAGCTGTTGTGGGGACCGTGCCCGGCACGAGGCTCGTTCGGGCAGTCGTGACGCTCAACGGGCTCGAGAGGAGGTCTTTCGGATACGCGCGGAGCTCATGGCTTCGGCTCGGCACCGAACCAACAAGCACCTCTTTCCACCCGATCCGGTTCGCGTAGTTCGTGTCGTGGTAATCGATCTCGGTGCGACCCGAGAGAGCAGGACCGCGAAGCACGACCTCGAACCGAGTCGTCTTCAGCCCACCGGCGCCGGCAGGATGCGCAAGCGCGGTTTCCACAGGGACTAACCCCGCGCGGCGCCCGTTCACCGTCAGTTGAGCGCCGCGCGCGATGCGACGCGCATACGACTGCGCATCGATCTTGCCCGCCTGGAAAGTGGGAATCTCTGCGAGATCCAAAACGTAGTAGACGTAGACGCGCAGGCCCGACACCTCGAGTCGACTGAAGCGGTTGACCGTGAAGTTTCCGAGCGGATGGGCGGACGCAGCCACTGGGAGCACGAGCGCAACGAGCGCAACGAGGAGGAGAACGAGACGCTTCACGCGGAATATCTCCGTGCGACCGGCGCCCAGAGCACCGAAAAGTGTGGGTTCAGCGAGAGCGCGCGCCGGAACCACATCTTTGCTTCAGCACCGTCGCCGAGGCAGCGCTCAATCATTCCGCGGTGGAAGAACTTCGTCGCGTCGAGCGTCCCGAGCCGAAGCGCCCGCTTGGAGAAGTGCAGCGCGTCGACGCACCGGCCGTTGCGCGCGAGCGCCCAGGCAAGGACGTCGTCGCCGTCGATCGAAGGGCGATCGCGATATCCGGTCCGCGCCAACTCCAGCGCTTGCGGCAACCGCACGGCATGATCGACGTCGAAGAGAGCAATTTCGAGGTCCGTTTTCACGCCGTTCGCAGCGAGCAACCGCTGAATCGTCCCGATGAGCGCATCCTGTCGTCGCGCCTGTCGTTTCCGCCCGGTGACGTCATAGAGGTCGCGAAGGGCCGTCACGAACTGCGGCAGAGGGACGACGTCTACTGCGCGGCGCTCGAGCGCGATCGAACGACGAAGATTGCCTCGCGCAGCCTCGACCTGCGCGAGTTGGTCATACGCATAGACATAGCCGGGGAAGACAGCTAACGCGAGCCGGAACTCGCGATCCGCTGCGCGGACCCGACCATGACCGAAGAAGAGTTTGCCGAGCTGGACGTGGGTCCAGGCCAGAGCCTCAGGCTGTGCCACCGCTGCGTCGAGCGCAAGCCTCATCGCCTGGACTGCCCCGACGAAGTCCCCGAGGAGCTCGCGCGCGTATGAGATGCGGGCGTACGCGGAGAGGCTGGGCCGGAGGGTCGACATGCGGTCGAAGGCCGCGAAAGCCTCGTCGTAACGTCCGAGCTCGACCAGCGCATCGCCCACGACGCCGTGACTTCGAGCCGTGGACGGTGACAGCGCGACGGCGCGGCGCCCTAGAGCAAGCGCCTCGCGAAAGCGGTGCCGCGAGAGCGCGAGAGAACCAAGTGCGCTCGTAGCGAGGAGATTGCTCGGCTCGGTCCGGAGCGCTCGTCGCAGCACGCCGTCGGACTTGGCGTAGTACGACGGGTCGCCGGTCTCACGAGCTCGTTGCTGATAGGCCAGCCCGAGCAGGGCGTTCGTCTTCGCCTCATTGGGGCGGGCGCGAAGCCCCGACTGGAGCTGGAGAACGAGCGACGCCGTATTCCCGGCCGAGAAGTCGCCGAACAGATTCGGCACGGTCGCGGCTGTCGACCGGGCAGACGCCGTCTCGCGCGAACCTGCTAGCACCCCGCCGAGCAGGACTGCGCCGGCGATGATCGCCGCTGCCAGCCCTCCGATTGCGATCCTTGTCCTCACTACGCCTCCGGTGAAAAGAGTACGAGGGGGGCCATACCTGGCCCCCCTCGTCTCGATGGTCAGGGCTTCTGCTGCCCCTTCGTGTTGTCGAAGCCGCTGAACGGGTCAGCCTGATACGGGAACGTCGTCATGTACGTCACGTCGTTGCCGTCCACGCCGTCGCCGAGCAGATTCGCCCGCGCATTCCCCTTGAGGATGCCCGCGACCGCGCGCTCCGAGATGTCGATCACGTCGTCTTCGAGGCGACGACCGTTCGGGTACCCGGCCACGTCACCAGCGAGAACTCCTAGGCGGTTGCCTAGCCCAACAGGTGCCGACGGATTGACCGCCAGGTTGAGCCGAATCTGGTCCGACATCACCGCGCCCGTGTTGTTGAGATTCGGGATCCCGGTGAGCAGAACCTGCACGATGTCGTCGCGATCACGCTCAGGAGCGTTGATGACGCCCGGGTAGAGCCGGTTGATGAGCGCAGCGAGAACCGGTTCACGGTAGAAGTTGATGAACTTCGTCCCGTCGTCCCGTGGCGTGCCGCGGTTCCACTCGTCCTTGCGCTGCGTCGGGATGAGCAGCTCGTTGACGAGCGGGTTCCCCAGTCGGGAGACCTGCACGAACTGGTTCCCTACAACCCGGCGGGAAACGACCCTCGTGCGCGTGACGAGCTTCCCGCCTACTCGGACCTTGACCTTCACCCGTGACTTCACCGTCCGGACGGTCAACTTCAGCCGGTCCGCCGAAGACCACACGCCAACGATGCTGTTCTGGGCGTTCAGCGAGCTGATCGGCACCTGAACGGCGATGGAATGAACCCCGTAGCCGGCAAAGAAGTCCTTGCCGCCACCGGCGTTCCCGGTCCCGCGCCGGAACCCCAGGGAGTCGAAGATGGCTCCGATGTCACCGAAGAACCCATCGTCCCGCTGACCGGCGAAGACGGAACCTCCGCTCGAGAGAGAACCGACGGCGTTCGCGGCCAGTTGGCGATATCCGGGCGTCGTCCTCGGGCCGATGTTGTTCGGTGGAGTGTTCCCGTTGAACACAACCTGCGAGCGGCCATTCTCGATCCGCGTGACCGTGTAGGGCTGAACCGTGTTGCGGAGGAACGCAACAGGTGTGCTGTCACGAAACTGGAAGCGGTAAACGACGTTCGGAGTGCCGTCACCGTTCGTGTCGATGTTAAGGTTGTATCGGGCCGTCGTCGCGAACTGATAGTAGAGCGGCCCTGCAGCAGGATCCTCGGCCGGTACGAAGTTCGAGATGACCGTGACCGTGTCCGGCTTGTCCGGACTGCGAAACGCGTAGACGTCGGTGTTGTCCACGGCCGGGTCTTCAGAGATCAGCGGTGCTTCCCGGTGGCTCGAAGCCGTAGCCGCGCTCGGGCCGGCGCCGCGAGTGACGACGGCTAGGCCAAGCGCTGCTATGCCTGCGACCGCCAGGAGAGCGAGTGCAATCTTGCGCATTCTTCTTGCTCCTTTCTGACGGCCGAAGAGGTGGAAGTGCGGGCCGTCGAACGGTGTGAATTCGCCTCAACGACGGAATCGGTTCGAATGAATTGGAAGAAGCCTCAACCAAAACAGGCCGGTCGACGAACTACCTCCGTGCGAGGGGAAAAGAGACAACGCCGGCTGGTAGGCTCTCGACCCGACCCGTTGGCGTCCCGCGACCTCGCCCATCTTTCCGACGAAGCGCTGGTCGCTCTCATCGCGCGGTCAGAGGAAACTGCCTTGGCCGAACTGTATGACCGGTACGGGCGCACCGCGTACGGCCTGGCGCGACGCATTCTGCGTGACGAGGCGCTCGCCGAGGATGCTGTTCAAGAGGCTTTCCTCGCCGTCTGGCGCTCGGCCGCCCATTTCGTGCCGGAGCGCGGAAAAGCAAGCACGTGGGTCTTGACACTTGCGCATCGCCGCGCAGTTGATCTCGTCCGGCGTGAGGACCGGCGTCGCACAGAGCCTCTGGGCGAGGCGATGGACTCGACGACGGAGACCGGAGCGGACGACAGTGTGTGGCTGCGCTACGAGCGCGAGCGTGTGCAGAAGGCGCTCAAGCAGCTACCTGATCAGCAGCGCGAGGCACTCGAGCTCGCGTACTACGGGGGCTTCACACAAGCGGAGCTCGCTGAGAGGCTAGGCCAACCGATCGGCACGATCAAGAGCCGGATGTTTGCCGGGCTCGGTCGACTGCGTGAGCTTCTCGGAGATCCCCAGACTGAAGACAGGACACCATGGACAGCGAATCCCTACACGACCTAACCGCCGCTTACGCGCTTCAGGCCCTCGACTCCGCCGAGGAGCGAGCCTACGTCGAGCATCTCGCGAGATGCGAGCGCTGCCGCTTGGAGCTCGCCGAGTTGTCTGAGGCAGCGACCGCGCTTGCCTACGCCGTCGAGGCGCCTGATCCGCCGCCCGCGCTGCGCGAGCGGATCCTCGCGCAGGCGCGTGCTGAGCGAGAGAATGTCGTACCGCTTCGGCCCCGCTGGGCTGCTCCTGTGGCGGCGGCTGCCGCAGTCGCAGCTGCAGCAGCGATCGGAATCGGCATCTGGGCGTCCTCCCTCTCGAGCCGACTCGACCGCACAGAGGCTCAGCAGGAACGGACTGAACGCGTTGCCAGCATCCTGTCGACCGACGACCTCGCCTCGAGAAGATTCACGTTCGACGGCGGCCACGGCAAACTCGCTGTCACGCCGGGTGGCGAAGCGGTACTTATCCTCAATGGACTCGAGCGCACCTCCTCCGATCGGGTGTACGAGGCCTGGGTGGCCGAAGACGGAAAGCCGCGCCCGGCGGGACTCTTCAACGGGGGCAAAAAGGTGACGGCCTTCCCGCTCGAACTGTCGGTGCCGGATGGAGCCGCGGTGATGGTCACCGAGGAGAAGGCCGGCGGCACCCAGGTGCCCTCGTCAGCTCCACTCTTCCGCGTCCAAACTTAGGCCGGGAGATAGAGTTCAGTGCTTGCTCGCGCGCAGACGCACGTCCGCGACGTCGAATGGGCGACCACGGAGGATCCGGAAGTTCCGCCTCACTGCTCTTCTCGTCGTCCTCGTGTTCCTCGGGGCGACGTCGTTCACATTCGGGCTGATCACCGCGGTCGCGAGCCAGATTCCGACCTGTGATCCCGGCCACGTTCAGCGCGAGGTCGACGGACACATCTACGCGAATGACGGTCACACCATCCTCGCCACCCTGCGGGGCGCCGAGAGCCGCATTCTCATCGGCACCAACGATGTCGCGCCGATCATGCAGCAGGCCATCGTCGCGGTTGAGGACAAGCGCTTCTACGAACACAACGGCGTCGATCTGCGCGGCATCGGACGCGCCGTCTGGGCAGACGTCGCGAGCAAGAAAGTCGTGCAGGGCGGATCGACGATCACACAACAGTTCGTCAAGAACTCATGCGTTACGTCGGCGCGGACGATCAGCCGCAAGCTGAAGGAGGCCGCGCTCGCCTGGCAACTCGAGCAGCGCTGGCCGAAGCTGCGCATTCTCACCGCCTATCTCAACACGATCTACTTCGGGAACGGCGCTTACGGCATCCAGCGGGCAGCACAGACGTACTTCAACACGACCGCATCGAGACTGACGCTGCCGCAGGCGGCTTTGCTGGCCGGGATCCCTGCTGATCCCTCGCGTTTCGATCCGGTGGCGAATCCCCGGTCTGCGCGAGTTCGCCGCCTGGGAGTGCTGAAGGCGATGTTCGCGCAGGAAGAGATCTCCGCGCGCGATCTCAGGCGGGCAGCACGCGCACCGCTGCCGCGAGCGGCCGACGTTCAACTACCGGGGATTCAGGGACCCGCGCCCTACTTCGTCAACTATGTGAAGCAACAGTTGATCGAGAAGTACGGAACACGGAAGGTTTTCGGAGGCGGGCTCAACGTTCAATCGACGATCGACCTGCGCCTGCAGAAACTCGCGAGACGGGCCATCGAGACGGTGCTCAAAGAGCCGAACGGTCCGTCGGCTGCGCTTGTATCCATTCGCCCAAAGACAGGCGAGGTGGTTGCAATGTACGGCGGTGACAACTTCCGCCAGAGCCAGTTCAACCTCGCCGTCCAGGGAGAACGGCAACCGGGATCGTCCTTCAAGCCTTTCGTGCTCGCCACTGCACTCAAGCAGGGCATCTCGCCGGTGACGACCTTCCCGTCGAAACCGGTTCTGATCTTCATCGGAGACCGCTACTGGCCTGTCCACAACTACGAGAACGACTACATCGGCTCGGCCGATCTCGCGACGGCGACGGTGGTGTCGGACAACAGCATCTACGCGCAGCTCACTCGCCTCGTCGGACCAGCGAACGTCGCGCGGACCGCGCACGAGCTCGGCATCACGCGGCACCTGAATCCGTACTTCGCGATCGGGCTCGGCGCAGACGCTGTCAGCCCGCTCGATATGGCGCGCGCGTTCTCCACGTTCGCGAACGGCGGCCGCCGGGTGGACAGCTCTGGATTCGGGAACCGTCCCAGGGCGATCGCACGCATTAGCAACGCCGAAGGAAAGATGGTCGAGGACAACCGGCCGGTCAACCGCGTCGTCCTTGGCAGCGATGAGAACGCACTGCTCACGACCATCCTTGAAGGTGTCGTGCGATCCGGGACCGGCAAGCGCGCCAGGCTGGCGGACCGCGCTGTCGCCGGGAAGACCGGCACCACGGAGAACTACGGGGATGCGTGGTTCGTCGGATACACGCCACAGCTCGCGACGGCGGTCTGGATCGGATACCCGAACAGGCTGACGCCGATGCTGAGCCAATACCACGGTCAGGCGGTCGCCGGCGGAACCTTTCCCGCCGACATCTGGCGTGTCTTCAACCAGCTGGCGCTGGCTGGGACGACGCCCGAGTCGTTCCCGCCGTACTCGTACCAGTACTCCTCAGCCAAGCGTGTGGTGTGGCGTAACGGCGTCCTCCAGCTCGACAACGGCAAGTGCCGCGGGACCGAGTTGATCTCGTACTTCGTCGGCCACGGCCCGAGCCACACCGCGGCCTGCAAGCCGAATGAAGTCGACGTGCCCCGTGTCGTCGGCATGTCGCTCACGCGGGCGAAGATCAGGCTCGACGCGCAACCGCTGACTACCAACGTGGTGTACAAGCCGGCAAAGGCGAAGCAGCGAGTCGACCTCGTCCTCGACCAGTTTCCGCGGAAAGGACGCCTGTCGTCGTACGACACCGTGACACTCGTGCTCGCGAAGCCGCTGAACGGTGTAGTGCCGAAATTGATCGGGCTGTCGCTGAGCGATGCGAGACGCCGCCTGCGGGCGAGAGGGCTGGTGGGAGTGATCGAGCGGTTCGCAGACGGCCGCGTAGGCCGGGTGCTGGCGCAAATGCCGGTGGCCGGCGTGGCGGGTGCCCCCCGCATGAAGATCAGGCTCGTCATAGGCCACGGCTGATCTCCGTGGGCGCTCCGCGCGGCGCCGCCCGGCTGAGGTACGACGAGCCCGCACTCATGTAGCGCCAGCTCAGCTCGGTGGCGCGTGTGATGCCGATGCGCGGCCCCGTGACGATCTCGGGGATCTCAGCACGTGCCTCGAGTCGAAACGGAGGAACGTCGAGCGCGAGACCGTCGTGCTCGCCCGTGATACCGAGAGCCTGGCAGAGCTTTCCCGGCCCCGAGCAGAGCGCCTGCACCTGCTCCACCCCGCGCCGGTTTTGCTGGACGTCCACCCCACTCGTCGGCTCCAGCGCCCGGATCAGCACAGCCTCAGGCACGCCTTCCTCGCCGCAGACCAGATTCAGACACCAGTGAATGCCGTATGAACGGTAGACGTACGCATGTCCGGGCGGGCCGAACATTGCGGCGTTGCGAGGCGTGGGGCCGCGATAGCCGTGGCTGGCCGGGTCCTTTTGGTCATACGCCTCCACCTCGACGATCCGGCCGCCGACGCCGTCGACGAGCAGCGTCGCTCCGATCAGGTCCGGTGCAACCTCGTGAACGCTCCGTGCGAAGAAGTCACGCTTCAGCATTTGCTTGAGCGTCGTACCGGAGAAGCGCAGGGAACGCGGCAGCCAGGAGCAGGCAGCCGGCAACGCATGCGATGCCGCCCGAGACGATGGAAAAGCGCAGGCTTGTCACCGACGCCAGTGCGCCCGCTTCGAGGTTCCCGACCGACGGCGCGGCGGCGACCTGCATGAACTCGATCCCCGAGACGCGACCGAGCATCTCCTTGGGAGTGATCCGGTAGAGCATGACGGAGCGCAGGATCGCGCTGATCTGATCGCCGAGGCCGGCCAGGGCCAGCAGCAACAGCGCCAGCCACAATTGCTGCGCGAAACCGAAAGCGGCAATCGCAAGCCCCCACAACGACGCGGTGACGACGACGCCGAGACCTTGCCGGCGCACATGCCGTAACGGCCCGGAGAGCAACGAGACGAGCAAGGCACCGGCCGCAGGCGCCATGTACAGGTAACCGACCAGCGACGGATCGCCAAAGCGGTGTGCCGCCATCGCCGGGAAGAGCGCGCTCGGCATCCCGAAGATCATTGCGTTGGTGTCGACGAGGAAGAACCCGAGAATCACCGGCTGGCTGCGCACGTACCGGAAGCCGGCCACGATCGAGCTCCAGCTCGGGCGGTCTGCGTCCTCCCTCGCGACGAGTCGCGGCAAGAGCGCGACGGCGATGAGCGCTCCCGCATAGGAGAGGGAGTCGCCGAGGTCGAGCCATTTCAGGTCGACGAACTTGATCAGAAGACCGGCGATCGCAGGCCCGCCGACTGCACCGAATTGGGATGTGACGCTGTTCAGCGCCGAGGCTGCCATGAAGTGCGACTCGTCGACGAGTTGGGGCGTCATCGACCGCTGTGCGCCCACCCCGATGCTGAAAGCGGCGGAGATGACGAACTGGAAGACGTACAGCGGCCAGACGCGCGGATGGCTGAGGGCGGCGTTCGCCGCGAGCCCGAGACTGCCCGCGACCATCCCCACCTGCTGGACGAGCATCACGCGACGGCGGTCGAACGCGTCGGCGAACGCCCCGCCGATCACGGTCAGCGTCAGCAACGGGACGAGGTGCGTGAGCGAGATGAGACCGACGGCGAGTGTCGAGCCGGTCAGCTGATACATCTGGAAGGCGAGCGCCACCTCGGCGATCTCCGTGCCGATGAACGAGATGCCCTGCCCGAACCAGAGCCGCCTGAAGGCGGGATTGCGGCGAAGCGGCGTGACGTCGAGCGCGAATCGTGAAGCTCGTTGACGCAAGCCGCGGCGCTCGGCCGCAGCGACCCCCGGTTCGTCCGTCAAGACAGCTTGGCGTCGTGCGTACCGAAGCCGAGGAAGGTCAGCCGGGTCGCGTCGGCCACGCGCGGCATTATCGCGGGTGGAGTGCTGGCGGCGCGGACGTCACAAAAGGGGTATCACCCACCCCCGATCCGGTGAGCCAACGGACGTGGAACTGGGCATTCCGCGCGCGCACGAGTAGGACGATTCTCGAAGTACATGCCTGCGCCCACTTCAGCGACGCCTACCCCGGTCGAGGGATCTTCGGCGCGCCCCGCTCGACGGGGCGACGCGATCATCTGGCGCGCGTTCGCCGCGGTGGCCCTGCCCGTAGGCATCCTGTACTTCTTCGTCGGGCCTGACACCGAGACGATCATCTACCAGGCGTTCAGCGTCTCGGCACTGGTCGCGATCTTGGTCGGGATCCGGCGCTACCGGCCGGCCCCGGCGCACCACTGGTGGCTCTTCGCCGGGGGCCTCGCGATGTGGTGCCTCGGAGACGCGTACTGGGACTGTTACCGCTGGATCCTGCAGACCGAGGCGCCGTATCCGTCTCCAGCCGATCTTGCATTCTTCATGGGCTATCCCTTCCTCATCGCGGGCCTCTTCACGCTTGCACGCGGCTGGGGCCGGCCCCGACTCGGAGACATCCTCGACGGTCTGATCATCGTCGTTGCCGCGGCGATCCTGACCGAACTCTTTCTGCTGGGCCCGATCTTCGGAGCCGAATCGTCTTCGCCACTCGCGACCGTCAACGCGCTCGGAATTCCGGTTGCAGACGTCGTACTGCTCGCCGGATTGACGCAACTCGTCTTCCGCGGCCGCGTTGCGAGCTTCGCGCTCCGCTGCATCATCGTGGCCATCATTTCGACGCTTGCAGCCGACCCCATCTACAGCTATCTGAGCCTCAAGGGCACCTACGACATCGGCATGCCGGTCGACGCGGGCTGGCTCATCCTCTACGGACTCTGGGCAGTCGCCGCACTGCATCCGTCGATGGCACGGATGGCGTCTCTTCCGGAGAGGAAAGCGGAGACGCTCTCGCTCTGGCGTGTCGCTGCTCTTCTGACGGCCCTCCTCGCTGCGCCAGCCGTGCTCATCGCCCAGACGGTGCTCGGCGCGCCCACCAACGCGTACGAACTGGGTGGCGTCGCGATACTGACAACCTTGCTCGTGGGCACGCGCGTCGTGCTGCTCCAGCGTGAGCGGAAAGTAGTCCAGGCTGCGCTCGCCGAGAGCGAGCGAAAGTTCCGCGAGCTGTTCCAGGAAGCCGAGGCTGCCCGTGAGGCTCTGCATACTCAGAACGAGCGGCTACGCGAGGTCGACGGCCTCAAGGACGACCTGATCGCCCTCGTTTCGCACGAGCTCCGCACACCCCTCACCTCGATCGTCGGCTATCTCGAGCTCGTCCAGGAAGACAGGAACGAGCTCAAGGAAGAGCACCGAAGCCACCTCGAGGTCGTCCAACGCAATGCGCATCGCCTCCTTGGCCTCGTCTCGGACCTGCTGTTCGCTGCACAGGTGCAGGCAGGCCGCGTAACGCTCGAGAAGGGTCTCGTGAGCATCCCCGAGCTCCTCGACCAGGCTGTCGCGGCTGCGCTCCCAGCGGCTGCGGACAGCCACATCGATATGACAGTGCATGTGCTCGACGACGCCGACGTGATCGGCGACAAGCAGCGGCTCGCGCAGGTGATCGACAACCTCCTCTCGAATGCCCTGAAGTTCACGCCGCCGAACGGGTCGATCGGAATCTCCGTGATCGCGCGTGACGCCACCGTCGCGATCGAGGTGGAAGACTCGGGAATGGGTATCTCAGCCGCGGATCAGAAGAGGCTGTTCACCCGCTTCTTCCGCACCGAAGCTGCAATGCGGAAGGCAATCAAAGGGACCGGCCTCGGTCTCTCGATCGTCAAGGCGATCGTGGAAGGCCACGGCGGCGAAATCACAGTCGAGAGTGCGGAGGGCAAGGGCGCGACTTTCAGAGTCGTCCTACCGCTCGCCGCGGCCATGGCAGCTCAACCGGTCAAGGAGGCCGCATGAACGGCAGTGTGAACATCACGCGGGAGGATGTCGTGACGACGGTGTTGATTGCAGACGACGACGAGGACATTCTGGCGCTCGTGCACCGCGCCCTCTCGGAACGCGGCTACGAGGTACTCCTCGCCCGCGACGGCGCCACAGCGCTCACGACTGCACGCGAACGCAAGCCCACGCTGGCTTTGCTCGACATCGCAATGCCGGCACTGGACGGGTATGAGGTGACCTCTGCGCTGAAGAACGACCCTGCGACAAAGGACATCATCGTGATCCTCATCACGGCCCGCTCCGAGGCGTCGGACGTCGAGAAGGGCTATGAAGCGGGCGCAGACGACTACATCATAAAGCCGTTTACGCTCAAGACGCTGCACAGCCGCGTCCTCGCCGGGGTCGAGCGGGCACCACACGCAGCCGCGTAACTAGAGCAACAACGGGGAGCGCGGACTAAGTGGCGTTGGCGACTGCAGCGCTCAGCACCTCGACGACACGGTGCTGGTCGGACGCGTCGATCTGTGTGAAGAACGGCAGGGCGAGCGTTCGGCTCGAAGCGTCCTCGGCGACGGGGCAAAGGCCCGGGGCAAATCCATACCGCTCCCGCATGTACGACTGCAGATGGATGCACGGCACGTACTCGGCCGTCGCGACTCCCTCTCGTCTCACCGCGTCCATCACGGCTGCACGGTCGACCCCGGCGTCGAGTTTGACGACGTACACGAACCACGAACGCTTGTGCTCGGCGTCTCCGGCGGACGGAACCTCGACACCGTCGACGTCTTCAAGCAGCTCGCCGTAACGTCCGGACGCTGCCCCGCGCAGCTCGAGGATCCGGTCGAGCTTCTCCAGCTGTGCGAGCCCGATCGCGGCCTGAACGTCCGTCCAGCGGTAGTTCATGCCGAGCCGAACGTGATTGAACCACCCGCCTCCGCCGTCATATGAACGACCCTGGTTACGGAGGCTGCGCAGCAACTGCCACTCCTCTTCGGAGTGGGTCGTGACAACTCCACCTTCGCCTGTCGCCATCTGCTTGTTCGGATAGAAGGCGAAGACCGCGGAGGTCCCATGCGCTCCAAGGGGCCGGCCGCGATACTCCGCGCCGAGTGACTCGCACGCATCCTCGATCAGCGTGAGGCCGTGGCGGTCGGCGATCGCCCGCAGTTCGTCGAGCTCGCAGGGCAGCCCGAACATGTCCACCGCCACAATCGCGCGCGTGCGGTCCGTGATCGCCGCCTCGACCGCAGCCGGATCGAGATTGAGGGTGACCGGGTCGACGTCCGCGAAGACAGGCGTCGCTCCTTCGAGGATGAAGCAGTTCGCCGAGGAAACGAACGAGAGCGGCGAGGTGATCACCTCATCGCCCGTTCCAAGCCCGGCGATCTTGCAGAGCAGGTGCAACCCGGCGGTGCCGCTGGAGAGCGCCGCTGCGTAGGGCGCCCCGACTCGCTCGGCAATCTGCTCCTCGAAACGGTCGATCCACGGGCCGAGCGACAGGCGGCCGGACCGCAGCACTTCGAGGACGAGCTCCTCTTCGCGCTCGTCGAGCCACGGCCGGGAGAGTGGGATCTCCCGGACTGCTTCGGTCACGCCTCCGCTCGCGCCGGTTGGGTCGAGGCGTACTCGAGCCAGTGGGACCAGCGCTCGCTTCCGCCGCGCACCGTGTCGAGGTACGCCTTCTGGATCGCCAAGGTCACAGGGCCGGGTGGGCCGATCGGCTGATCGTCGACCTCCCGGAGCGGGGTGACCTCGGCGGCGGTACCGGTCATGAAGACCTCGTCGGCGAGATAGAGGTCGGTGCGGATCAGCTGCTTCTCGACGACCGGGTGGCCGAGGTCCTGCGCGATCTGGATGATGGTGTCGCGCGTGATGCCCTGCAGAATCGATGCCGAGAGATCCGGCGTGTAGATCGTCCCGTCCTTCACGATGAAGATGTTTTCCCCGGAGCCGTCCGCGATGAAGCCGTCGTCGGTGAGCAGGATCGCCTCGTCGTAGCCGGC
>JBBRZA010000063.1:0-18649 GCA_038237145.1 Gaiellales bacterium | reverse complement strand
GCTCTTAATCAGCGCCTCCGTCGGTGCCGACTTCGTATAGAACCCGAGTGCGTGCCAGGCCGAGATCAAACGCTCACTCGCCGCGCACGCCGTCACGGCGCGCAGGGTGCCGGCGCGGAGGCGCACTGTGCGCACCCGCATGATCGTCGGTTCTCCCGGCGGGAAGACGGCAGCAGGCTTTCTGTAAGGCACCGGCCCTGAGCCGCCGCCCGATGCCGGCAAACAACCGAGGTGTGGCCGGAAGCTCGGTCCCTTTGGTGCGTTCCCGGTATACGTCGCCCGGAACAACGCTGCGGTTGCGGTCGTCACGCCCGGATTGACCGGGCTGCCGAGCTTCCCGAGGAAGTCGATGTCGATCGCGCGGTCGGCAAGCTCCGCGTCCAACCCGCCAATCACATAGCCACGAGGGCACGAGAGCTGGAAGTCGACACGCGGCCGTGGCGTCGTCAGCGCGGCCGGAACGACGACCCAGGGCCCGGCTACGCGCACGCATACCTGTAGGCCGCGGCATTCGTTCGTCGCAGCTGCAAGCGATGCACCAATTCCGGCTGCTGCTGCCAGGATCGCGGCCGCCAAGACGAAACGCTTCACGGCACCCTCCGGAACCACAGCGCCGACAGCGCCCCGCCGAACAGCAGGAAGGCCGCGGAGCCTCCAGCGAAGAGATCGGTGATCTCACGCGACTCGCGGCGGTGACCCAGACGGGAACCGAGTTTCTCGTAGATCCGGCGTAGACGGTTTTCATCCGGCGCCGTGAAGAACTGTCCACCCGTGACACGGGCGACGGTGCGCAGGGTCTCCGGGTTCGGCGGCACGCGGAGCTGGGCCTGGTACCCGCCCGCCAGGGGCACGTTCACGACACCGTCCGGCGTGCCGACGACGACCGAATAGACCGGGATGTGCAGTGTCTTCGCCTGAGCGGCTGCGGCCTCGGGCGTCGTGCGGCCGCTCATCTGTGCCCCGTCGGAGATGACGAGCATGGCGGTCGGGGGAATCGTTCCGTCGCTGGCTCGCTCTGCACGCGCGAGGCGGCTACCGAGCGCCACCGCGTCGCCGAGCGCGGTTCCCTGACCCGATTTGAGCGACTTGAGAGCGCTGCGTACCAACCCTCGCTCCTCGGTCGGCGGGACGGCGACATACGCCCGTCCGGTGAATCCGATCACGCCGACACGAAACTTCTTGGGCATCCCGTCGACGAAAGCTTGCGCCGCGCGCTGCGCGGCGATCAGTCTCGACGGCCGGATGTCCTGCGAGCTCATCGACAGCGACGAGTCGATCGCGATCAGCACCGTCGCCTCCTCGCGCTGAACCCTGACGCTTGCGTGCGGTCGCGCGACACCTACGATCATCGCCGCCAGCGCGACGATGAAGAGAGCAAGCGGCAGATGTCTGCGCCAGCCGGGCGTCGCGTCGACGAGGTTCGGTAGCAGGCCCGGTGTGGTGAAACGAGTTGCGTAGCTCTGCCTGCGCCGCTCGCGAAGGACGTACAGCCCCACGAGCACCGGTACGAGCACGAGACCGATCAGTGCCAGCGGAGACTGAAAGCTCATCGGCGAGAGCCTCGGCGCAGGAAGACCGCGAGCGAACGGAGCCAGTCGCCGGCCGTCGTCAGCACTACATGGCGCGCGCCTGCGGATGCGAGGGCACGGGCCAGTTCGGCGCGCTCCGCCGCAGCCGCCGCCGCAAAGCGGGCACGCAACCGTTCGTTGCGCGTGTCGGCACGAAGCTGCCTCCCGGTCTCCGGGTCGACCAGCCAGAGGACGCCGGCGTTCGGGAGCTCCTGCTCGCGCGGGTCGCGGATCTCGACCGCGACCACGTCGTGCCTGCCGGCGAGCTCGAGTAGTGGGCGGCGCCAGTCGAGCGGCCCGCGAAAGTCGCTCACCACGATCACCGCCGAACGTTGGCGGGCAAGCGCCGCCGTGCGATGGAGCGCCTCTCCCAGCGACGTCGCGCCGGCGTTCCCCGCAGCCGAGGAATCCCGCAACGCCGACAGGAGCCCGAGCAGCCCGAGCCGTCCCTGCCTAGGGGGGAATGTGCGCGGGCTGTCGTCGCCGAACGTCACAAGCCCCAGCCGGTTGCCCCGTCTTGTCGCAATGTTGCCGACTGCAATCGCGACGCCTTCGGCAACGTCGGCCTTCCGACGGTCGGCGGTGCCGAAGTGCATCGACGCGGACGTGTCCAGCACGAGCCAGGTGACAAGCACGCGCTCCGCGAGATGCACGCGAACGTGCGGGACGTTGGTTCGCGCGGTGACGTTCCAGTCGATCCTGCGCACGTCGTCGTCTCCGGGAACGTAGGGGCGCACCTGAGCAAGCTCGGTCCCGTCGCCGAGCAGCGTCGAGCGATAGTCGCCCGCAAGCAGTCCTTCCATCCTGCGCCCGATGCTGACGTCGAGCGCACGCAGCAACGCGTCGGGCAGCGGCCCCGGCTCCGGCCGCGCAGGTGTCGGCTCGGAGTGGAGCGCCCGGCTCACCCGGTGCCGGCGGCGGCTAGGTCGATCTTCGGCACGGGAACGGCGGCCAGCACCGTCTCGAGAATCGTGTCGGGTGTCACTTCTTCCGCAAGGGCCTGGTACGTGAGGACCAGGCGATGGCGCAACGCGTCCTTCGCGAGCGCGTGCAAGTCGTCGGCGACGACGTAGTCACGGCCTCGCACGAGCGCGAGCGCGCGGGATGCCTGCACCAGGCTGATGGGACCGCGTGGGCTCGCACCGTACGCGATGAAGTCCTTCAGGCCTTCGACCCCGTGTGCGGCCGGCTTCCGCGTAACGGTCGCGATGGCGACGGCGTAGCTGACGAGAGCCGGATCGACGTACACGTCGAACACCGCCCGCTGTAGCGATTGAAGATCCTCGAGCGACAGCGCCTGCCGCAGCTCGGGCGCTGCGACAAGCTGGCGCTGCACGATCGTGAGCTCCTCGTCGTGCTCCGGATAGTCGATCAGAATCTTCAGCATGAAGCGGTCGATCTGCGCCTCCGGCAGCGGGTACGTCCCTTCGGACTCGATCGGGTTCTGCGTCGCCATCACGAGGAACGGGTCCGGCACGGGGTAGCTCGTATGCCCGATCGTGACCTGCCGCTCCTGCATCACCTCGAGCAGGGCCGACTGGACCTTGGCGGGGGCCCGGTTGATCTCGTCGGCGAGCAGGAAGTTGCAGAACACAGGACCCAGTTCCGTCTCGAAGGCTCCTTCGCCGGGGCGGTAGATGCGGGTGCCGACGAGATCGGACGGGACGAGATCGGGCGTGAACTGCACACGGGAGAACGAGCCCCCGAGGACACCGGCCGTCGTCTTGATCGTGAGCGTCTTCGCGAGCCCGGGCACTCCTTCGATCAGGAGGTGGCCCTGAGCGAGGAGGCACACGAGGACTCGCTCGAGCATGTCGTCCTGTCCCGCGATCACGCGCCGGATCTCGAAAAGCGCCTGCTCGAGCCGATCCTTGGCCTCGGCCGGCGAGAGCACGGGCAAGTCGGTGGGCTGCTCGGTCACGTCGTCTCCCTCCTTCGCGTTATCCAGAGTCATATACGAGAGCAGGAGAACTTAAGTTTCTCCTCAGAACGGCCCCCTGGACAGCACCACCTGACTGGGCTTACTCTTCCACCGTGCCCAGGTATCTGGTCGAGCGCCTCTTCCACGTCAGCATCGACGAGATGCCGATGGCCGGTCGCCGGTCCAAAGAGGTCGCCGTGGGGCAATTCCCGGAGATCACTTGGGAGCACAGCCACGTCGTCGTGGACGACGAGGGCGCCGTGAAGACCTACTGCGTCTACGCCGCCCCGAGCGAAGAGATGGTGCGCAGACACGCCGAGGAGCTCGGACTGCACGACCTCCAGCGGATCTCCGAGATCGCGGGCGACGTCAGCCCGAACGATTTCCCCCTGGATTAGTCTGGACCGACCGTTCCGCGCAGGACGCCGGCTCGAAGCTCGGTCGCGTGGAACACCGATGCCAGCGCGACCGCCCGGCGCTGCACGATCTCCCGCCGTTTCGCGGACTGCTCCTCCGGGAGACTCGCGAGTGCCTCCTGGTAGAACGCTGCGGCTTCCGCTCGCGCCCAGCCGCGTCCCGCCTGGTCACCGGCGATGACGAAGTAGTCGGCTGCCCGAGCGGTCTCTCCCGACTCACTCCAGTGATGCGCAAGCGCAGAGGCCGCCGCGTGAATCTCGGGCGTCGTCTCTTCGAGGAACGCAGCCACCTGCGCATGTCGTTTCCGCCTTTGCGGCCGAGGGAGTGTCGCGTACGCGTTGTCGCGGATGAGGTCGTGCTTGAAGCTGAATTGCTGATCGCCTCGCAGGCGGGAAACGGGCTCGCGCCGGATGAGATCACGCCCCTCGAGAGAGTCGAGCAGCTCCGAGAGAGCGAGCTCGCCCGAGGACATCCGCTCCAGCGCACCCGTCCAGAAGACCTTTCCGACGACCGCTGCATCGAGCAGCACGGCCCGCTCGCCCGGCGGGAGCGCGTCCAGCCTGGCGGACACGATCCCCCGGATCGTGGTGGGCAGCTCGCCGGCTGTGGCCGCCGCCTCTTCGGCCACCGAGGCCGCCAGCTCCTCGATGAAAAGCGGGTTCCCTTCGCCGACGAGGCCGATTTCTGCGGATTCGTCACCGCGCTTTTGCATGTGCCTCAGCACCTGAGCGGCAAGCTCCCTGGCGTGCTCTTCGCTCAGCGGTTCGACAGGCAAAGCCGTATACCCGGGCAATCCTCCACCCCACGATGGCCGGCGCTCGAGGAGATCGGGACGGGCTAGCGCGACCAACAGGAGCGGAACGTCGCGGACGCGCGAAGCCAGAACCTCGAGGAGGTCGAGCATGCCGACGTCCGCCCAGTGAATGTCCTCGAAGACGAGGACGGTCGGTCGCTCCTTGGCAAGCGCCTCGACGAGGCGACGGGCGGAGAAGAAGAGGGTCTGGCGCTCGCCGACGCCGCCTTCGCTTCCCAGGCCGATCAGCATTGCGATGTGCGAGGACACGTCATGCGCGTCGCCGCCGAGCAGCTCTGCAACCGCGCGATCGAGTTTTTCGCAAGCAGCCCCAGCTTCGTCCGTGTCGAAGATCTTCGCCACCTGCTTCACCTGCGTGGCGAAGGCCCCGTACGGCAGCACCTCGCCATAGGGAAGAGATCTGCCGGTGATCACACGCGCATCCCCGGCACGTGCAAGCTCCGCGAACTCGCTTGTAAGCCGCGTCTTGCCGATGCCCGCCGGGCCGAAGAGTGTTACGAGTTGAAGCCGTTGCTCGTCGACGACGCGCTCCCAGATTCGCTCCAAGACGGCCAGCTCCGACCCTCGCCCCAGCATCGGAACGCGACCGGCGGCGCGCTCTCCCGGGCCGGCGGGCGCGGCAAGAGCACGCCACACACGCACCGGCTCTTGCTTGCCTTTGGCGACGACCGGCTCCGCGACTTCGTAGCGAATGACAGAACGCGTCGCCCGGTACGTCTCTTCACCGACGAGGATCCCGTTGACCGGAGCGGCCTCCTGTAGGCGCGAAGCCGTGTTGACGACGTCGCCTGCGACGGCCCCTTCGCCGTGCGCAGCGCTAGCGGCGAGCGACACGAGAGCCTCTCCGGTGTTGACGGCGATGCGAATTTTCAGCTCGAGTTCCGGATCGTTCCGATTCAGCTCGTCGACGGCTGCGCACATCGCGAGGGCGGCTCTAACCGCACGCTCCGGATCGTCGCCGTGAGCAACCGGTGCGCCGAAGACCGCCATCACCGCATCGCCGATGAACTTCTCGACGACTCCGCCGAAGGTCTCGATCTCCGACCGCACTCGCGCGAAGTAGGGCGTCAGAATCGCCCTGACGTCCTCCGGATCGAGTCGCTCGGCGCGCGCTGTGAAACCGACGAGATCCGCGAAGAGGACGGTGACAACCTTCCGTTCCTCCGCCAGGCCGTGCGACCGGTCGGGGAGCGGTTGCGCGCAGGCCAGGCAGAACTTCGCAATCGGGGGGTTCTCCTGGCTGCAGTTCGGGCAGATTGCCACCGGCAAAGCGTACGGCAACGCCGGACGCTGTCTAGGTGTCGGCGGGCTGTTCGCGGCGACGATAGAGCACGAAGGCCGCGATCAAAGCGATTCCCGCCGTCACCGCGGCCGCGATCACGAGTCGGTCAGGGCTGGCAGAACCCCCGCCCTTCGGTACTGCGAGCCGGTGGCCTTCCGCGGCGGCCAGCCGCTGCACTGCGACGATCGCCGCCTTGACCTCCTTCGTTGCGTCCCGTCCGGGAGGCGGGAGCTTCTTCAGCACCCCGCTCGCCTTCGGGTCGGGGTCGGCGTTGACGGTGTATCCGTAGCCGTTCGGCATAACGACGAGCAGGCGGTCGCGGTACACGAACGAGAGCTCGAGCCCGAGGAACGCCGCATACTTCTGCGGCTTGCGGAAGAGCGAGAAAGCCGTGCCGAGATCGGACGGGCTCAGGATCAGCGCGACCCTGATCGGGAAGTCAGCCGTGCGGGACTCGCGCAAAAGAGCATTGAGTCGCTGCACCTCGTTGTTGTCGATCTTTGCGGCGAACGGCAGAAAGACGTTCTGCGCGAGCAAATAGTCGCTGGCCGGGTCGCCGTTTGCCCGTGCCGCAGAGGGCGCCCAGAGACACACCGTCACAACGACGAGAGCCGCCAGCCGCTGCTTAGCCAAGCGTGTCAACCGCCCAGAAGGATGACTACCACGCACGCTCCTATTCCGGGAGTCTTTCTGACGTCGCTAAGCCGTAGGGACGCGTAGGCCGGCGAGAGTCACCTTGACCAGCCGGCGGACGGCCGCCTTCGACGGAAGGCTGCTTGCGGCCGCGAGGGCGTGAATGCAGTAGGCCGCGAGCTCGTCCGGCGCGACGTCATCCCGTAACTCGCCACTTTCCGCGCCCTCGGTCAGCAGATCTCGAACGATTTTGCGGAGCTGCTGCTGCGCTCGGGCCACCTGCTCATGTCGATGCAGAAACGCGGCGAGCTCAGTGTGGTCGTGCCCCCGAGAGTCATGTGAGATGAGCGCATAAGCCGCGAGTACGGCTTCGAGTCGCTCGCGGGCATCGCCGGCTCCATCCCGGACTTCGGCGAGATGGTTCAGGTGCTCAGCGATCTGACGTTCGTGCCAGGCAAGCAGAATCGCCTCGACGTCCGGAAAATACTTGTAGAGCGTGGCGCGTCCAATGCCGGTCTCCTTGGCGATCTGCGACATCGTCACAGACCGGAATCCGTGCATGGCTACCAGCGCCGCGGTGGTGTCCAACGTCGCGTCTCGCACCGAGCGGCGGTGCGCGTCGATGGTCGCGTTCCAGAGCTTGGGCACCCGGCGAATATTAGGTCATTCGAGACATGATGACTTGACACCGACAGACTGTCTGGAAAACTCTGAGGGCCTAACCGGGCGCACACACTCGACGGAGGAGGACCCAGGTGGAGCTACTGATGGCAGCCGCAGGCCACGGCCCGGGCAAGCACGGAGCAGTCGTGAACGTGATCCTTCTGGCCCTCGTGGTGTAAGCCGTAGGTGCGGGGATGGTCGGCCTGGTTCGCTCACGGAAACGCTCCGCCAAGCAATCTGCGCATGACGAGAGTCGTCGACCGTGACAGAAGGCGCCGACGCGACAGTGGGCCGAGAGGCACTTGAGAAGTCGGTGTCGATGCCCGGCCTCCCTGGCGACAACGTCGTTAGCGTCCGAGGGCTGACCAAGCGCTACGGTGATGTATTCGCAGTCGACGATCTGACCTTCGCGCTCGACAAGGGCAGCATCACAGGCTTTCTCGGGCCGAACGGCGCCGGTAAAACAACCACACTGCGGCTGTTACTGGGATTGGCCGAGCCAACCGATGGCGAGGCGCTCGTTTTCGGTCGTCGCTACCGCGAGCTAGACCAGCCGGCACGGCGGGTCGGGGCCGTGCTCGAGTCAAACGACTTTGACCCCGGACGCTCGGGCGGCGACCATCTGCGTGCGCTCGCGCTTGCCGCGGAGATCCCGTCGGGCCGTGTTGATGAGGTGTTGGAGCTGGTCGAGCTCGTGTCCGACGCCGAACGGCGGGTGAAGACCTACTCGCTCGGGATGCGGCAGCGGCTTGGGCTCGCCGCGGCGCTGCTCGGCGACCCCGAGCTGCTCGTCCTCGACGAGCCCGCGAATGGGCTCGACCCGGCGGGTGTGCACTGGCTCCGCAGCTTTCTGCGCAGCCTTGCCGAGGCGGGCCGCACCGTTCTCGTGTCGAGCCACGTGCTGGCGGAGGTTGCCCAGGCGGTCGACCAGGTGATGATCATCGACCGCGGGCGACTCGTCGCGGCCGCGCGGCTCGATGAGCTCACGAGCGGTGATCGAACGCTCGAGGATGTCTACCTCGGGCTGACCGCCAGAGGGCCGTCGTGAGCGCCGCGCTGCGCGCCGAGCTCTTCAAGCAGCGGTCGACCCGGACCAGCCTCGGCCTCTTCGGTGCGATGATCGGCCTCGTCCTGTTCGTGGTGCTGCTCCATGGCCTCGGCCTCGCCGCCGGGAATTTTGACAGCAGCTCGAAGCAGCTGACTGTGTTGTTCGGGTGGGGAGAGGTCCTCGGCGCGCTCTTTGCCGCCCTGCTCGGCGCGATGTCAATCACGGGCGAGATCCGCCACGGCACGATCCGACCAACGTTCCTCGTCACGCCGCGGCGACGCCGAGTGGTTGCCGCGAAGATCTGGGCGAGCATGCTTATCGGGGCCGGGTTCGGGCTCGTCGCCGGAGCCGTCGCAGCGGGCCTGGGCACGGCAGCACTCAGGGCACGCGGGATCGACATTCGCCTCGACTCAGCCGACTACGTACTCCTGGTCATGGGAGGCGCTACGGCGACAGCGTTGTGGGCCGCGATCGGCGTCGGTGTCGGCGCCGTCGTTCGCAACCAGATGCCGGCGCTCGTCGGCATCTGCGCCTGGCTCCTGTTCTTCGAGAACCTGCTCGTCGGCGACATCGCCGGGGTCGGCGGTCTCGGGCGGCTCCTGCCCGGCGCCGCCGCAAAGGCAATCAGCGGGCAGGACCCCGACACGCTGCTGGCACCAGCCGTAGGCCTAGTCCTGTTGGCCGTCTACTCGGCCGCTGCGGCGGTGGCGGGCGCCCTCGCAACCTCTCGCCGCGATGTTCCTTAGGCAAGGCGTCCCCCTGTTTGCCTGCAGGCTCAGGCCCGTCCGATCTCCCTCAAATAGGCGGCGCGAGTGTACTAGACCGGTCCAGCCGGGTCTCGCGGCCACGGCATCCACGTCTCGCAAATCATCGTGGCGCCGCAAAGCGCCGCGCACTTGCGAGGCTCGCTGCTCGGGGTAGGGCGAGGCACTGAGGATCGTTGTCAGTCCTCCCGCCCCTCCTTCCTCGTTGTCGTCCCTCCCTATGAAGCGGAGCCGGTCGACGATTTCGTCGGTGTAGATGCGGTAGCCGCCGTCGGTCCGCCGAGGCTCGGGTAGTAGCGAGGCGCGCTCTAGTTCCGGACGGTGTCGGCGATCAGACCTACGCGTTCTGCCAGCTTCGAGACGTCATTTGGCCACTCCGCGAGCGCTCTCCGCGACGTCGCCGTCCCTATGGAGTTACCGGGTGCCAACTGCGGCCGCCGTCCCGTGAGCGGACAATGCTCCCGCCGTGGACGGCTGCATAGAGCTCGCTCGGTGTCTGTGCGAGAAAGGCTGCGGGCTGTCCGCCGATGGCGCCGACGCGCGTCCAGTCCCGGCCGGCGTCCGTGCTCACGAGCACGTCTCCGTCGGCCGTAACGAGATACAGCCGGTTGCGCGCCGGCCAGCCCAGGAGACCGACAGCTGACCCGACCTTGTTCCAGCTCGACCCGCCGTCAGAAGAACCGAGTAAGCCCGCCTCCGTCGTGGCGACGATGCGGTCCGGGGACGTCGGATCTGGAACGAGGTCGAGGACGCGCCCGTTCGGGTGGCGCTCGGCCCAGGTCTTGCCACGGTCGCGGCTGACCATGAGCTGGGCGTGGCTGACGTCGTACCCGTAGATACGGCTGCCGACCGAGCGAAGCACATGGAAGTCTGCCTCGCCGAGGAGCGAGATCGGCTTCCAGGTCGCGCCGCTGTCGAACGACTCGATCAGCCCCAGGAGCGGGGGCTGGTCGAAGTTGTCCGGGTGCCCGGAGCCGAGGAAGTGCCCCGGCGCAGCAATCGTGAAGCCCATCGTGTCCTGCCGGCTCTTCCCGACCGGCTTCGGCGCCCGCTCGCCTCGCGCCACGCGCCACATGCCCGTGTGCGTCGCAATGTAAAGCGCCGCGTCGGCCGGATTGATGCCTAGCCCGTGGACATGAACCGGTCCGCGCTCGGTTGCGGCGTCCGACTTCAAACCGCTCTCGTCGCGCAGCACGGAAACGGCAATGAGCGCGCCCACGAGCGCAACGATCGCCCCGCCAGTCGCGACCCAAAACCACGGTGTTCGCGATCGCTTCGCGGGCGGCTGCGCCCGTGAAATTTTGGTCTTTTTGCGCCTCGTCATCAGCAGTCGCAGTGCCTGCCGCGCCAGCTCTCGACGCCCTCACGAGCGGCCACTCCGGCGATCAGGAGCGCGGCGGCGGGATCCGCCCACCACCATCCGAAGACTGCGTTCAGTCCAAGACCCACGAGGAGGGCGACCGAAAGATAGGCACAGATCATGTTCTGCTCCGCCTCTCCGATGGTGGCGCTTGATCCTAGGTCGTGTCCAACGCGCCGCTTCGCGCGCGCGAGCAAGGGCATCGTCGGTGCGGTAAATACGGCGAGGCCGATCCCGATCCAACTGACGTCGGGATGGTGGCCGCCGACAAGCGTGCGCATGGACTCGACACCGACGTACGCGGCAAGGATGAAGTAGCTCACTGCGATAATTTGTTGCGCCCTACGCTCAGCCGTCTCGGAGGTGAGCCGCGCGCCGGTGAAGAGCCAGATAATGACGAAGCCGGCGAGGCCTTCGATCAGGCTGTCTGCCCCGAACCCGATGAGCGCGATTGATCCTGCCGCCATCCCTGCTGACATCGCAATGGCGAACTCGATCAGGTGCCAGGCGTTGCCGCTCCACGCGAGCAGCCTCGCACGTCGAACGAGCCGTTCGCGGTCGGCGCCGGTGGCCGCAAGGCGAGGCCGAAGCTGGATCGTCTCCACGCTCAAAGCGTAGTCCCAGTGTGTTGCGGAGTAGGCCCGAGCGCCGAGCCGCACGCCCGGGGCCCGTCGTCGGAGAGCCATTGGCATCCTTCTGAACGTCAGGCATCATGCTGTGGCATTCGCGGCCCGCGGTGACGTAAAGGACCTGATGAAGCGGATCTCGTTCTCGATAGCTGCCCTCGTGCTCGTGGCCGTTGCGTTCTCGGCGACGGCATATGCCTCCTGCGTGCCGATGACCCCTGCGGAGCAGCGCGCTCGAGCTCAAGTGATCTTCGACGGAGTCGCGCTAGAGGGACCGACCGCGACAGGGATCCAGCGGTTCCGCGTCACTCGCTATCTCAAAGGCCGCGGCCCGAACGTCGTCCGCGTGGACACCGGAAATATCAGACGCGCCGACGGAACCGGCACAGTCACATCCGTCAGCATCATCGTCAAGCGCGGCGAGCGCTGGCGCATCTTCGCTCGGGGGACAACGCGAAAGGTGCTTCACACCACCGTCTGCGACGGATCGCGGAAGCGATAACAGCTCGTAGCCCGCTTCGGTCCTGAACTGCCATGCGCCCGAGGCCGGTTACTACGCCGAGACGTTGATGATCGTCGTCAGTCCGCCGGCGCCCTTTTCCTCGACGTTGTCGTTCGTCGTGTGGTGCGGAATGTGGCAGTGCAGTAGCCACTTTCCTGGTCGGCGGGCTGTCCAGATCACGTCGTAGCGCTCGCCGGGTCCGACGTTGACCGTGTCTTTCAGCAGCCGCGCCGCCTTTGGCACAGGGTTGCCGTCCGTCTCGACGATCTCGAACGGACCCCCGTGGATGTGCATCGGATGGATGAAATTGTTGTTGGAACCGATGAACCGGATGCGGATTCGCTCGCCGACGCGCATCGAGATCGGCTCCGTGTCGGGGTACGCCTTGCCGTTGATCGTGAAGAAGTTCGGCAGGCCCCCCTCCATGAGCATGGCCGGGTAGGTGTATCCCTCACGCTCAAGCCACTCCTGCAGTTGGATTACGACGTCCTGCTTGTAGCCGTAGAGCGCCTCGTCTCGGCTCAACGAGCGGGGCTTGATGATCAAGGCACCGTAAAGACCAAGACCCTGCTGGCGATCGGGATGATCGTGGGAGTGGTAGAAGAACGTCCCGGCCTGATCCGCAGTGAACTCGTAGGTGAAGGAACCTCCGGGCTCGATCGGCGCCTGTGTGATCCCGGCGGGGCCGTCCATCGCGTTCGGCACCACGAGGCCGTGCCAATGGACGGTCGTCGATTCAGGTAGATCGTTGCGGACTTGAATGCGCAGCCTGTCACCCTGCGTCACTTCGATCCGCGGACCCGGTACCTGTCGGTTGAACGCGTACGCCAGTACCCGCTCGTAGGAAAGGATGTTCCAGCGAATCACCGACGCGTCGAGGTCGTAGACCTTGACGCCGCCTTCTACCCGAGGAATCAATGTCCGGTCGCCGCGTGCGTCCTTCGGCGCGTTGTAGGACACGAGGTCGGGGTTGACCGCGGACATGTCGCGCATCGCCTGGCCGGGCGTATCGCGCACCATGATCATCCCCGGAGGCATGATCGCGCCCCTGACATCGTTGGCGCTCAGCCCGAGGTTGACCTTCTGTGCGGGCAGCAAGGTTCCGGCGAGGAGTGCAACGACGGTCAACTGCCCGACGGCCGCGAGTTGAGGCCTCGTGGCGTCCGGCTTCGGGCTCTCCATATGTGCGTGATTTCCATGGCCGCCCGGCCGAGATGTCATGAGGCCGTGCTTGAGCTTGTGCAGGACAAGCCAGACGTTGACCGGATACGCAGTCGTGAAGCCGACGATCACGCCAATCGACATCACCGCCCAGAACAACGGCTCGGTCGGTTCCATCGCACGCATGTCACGGCCCATCATCAGAAGGGCCATGGTCGGGAACATCCCGGCCGCCATCATGTTCATCGAGAACCCCTCGGGAATGAACGATCGTCGAACCGCTTGAGTGTACGAGCCGCCGAGCATGTCTTTCATGAACAGCGACTGAAAGATGAAGAGGCCGAACGCAAAACCGGCGAGGTACTCGACGATGAAATCGATCCACATCGGCAAACCAAGCGCCGCTGTGATCGCCGCCGCGGCGATGATCCCGGTCGCATCGCCCGCGATGCAGTGGACAGTCGAACCAACGCCCTGCTTCCAGAGTGGTTTGACGAAGTCTTCGTGGGTGCCAGGGGTCGGCTCCTTATCAGCGAGGATGTAGAGCGCAAGTGCGACCGGGCCCATGTAAAGGGTGATGAGAACCCAACCCCACTTCATCACCGTCTCTTCCGGGTTCTTGCGCACGAAATTGTCCCACGCCACGTAGGCGGTCGACACCGCCGCAAGCGAGAACCACAGGATCAACATCCACTGCGGGACGATCATCGTTCTCCTCTCCGCGGGGCGCGGCGCGGTGCACTACTTCCTTGAAGGTCAGGGCTTCAAGAGACGTGGCCCAAAACCTCCATTTGGAGCTACACCTGCGCGGCGGCCATCCTCCGCCTTCCGCCGTTCACTAGGGGGTTTCGCGGCCCGGCACCGACGGCGTCGCCGCCATTCGGGTCGTATTCGGTAGCCTCGCAGTCGTGCGCAGGGCGTCGATCCGGCCGACCATCGCTACGGTCGCCGCGGCGGCGGTCCTGAGCTACGCATCCGCTGGCCACGCACTCCCGCAGATGCATACGAACGACGGGATGGTGGGCGTCACCGCCGGGCTCTGCCTCCTCCTCACTACCTTCGCCGGCGGCGTCGCGCTGCCGCGGCGGAACGCAGCGCCGACACCGGTAGGGGCCGTCACGCCCGCGCCGCACCCAGAGCCGACGCCGCCTCCGCCCGATGCCAGGGCGCGACCCTCGCCGCAACGACTGCAGCGCTTTCGAAACTGAGTCCTCCTCGCCGTTCTCGCGGACCGACTGTCCGCGCCCACGACGAATGCAAGGAGGAAAGATGAGAGCCATGGCAGTACTTTTCACCGCGTCCGCGCTTGCCGCAACCGGCTGTGGCGGGGGTGGACGTAGCACCGGCCCGGCAACGGGCAATGCAACGACAGGAACGACGGCCCAGGTGCCGTTCGACCGCGCCTTCATCGATGCGATGGTTCCGCACCATCGGTCGGCGATCGAGATGGCCCGCGCGGCAAAGCAGGCCGGCCTCACTCAGCCGGAGTTGATCTCGATCGCCGACGACATCATCGTCAGCCAACAGAAGGAGATCGATCGGATGCTCTCCTGGCGCAAACAGTGGTTCGGCTCGAACAAAGGTGAGGCTGAGGAAGCCGCATTGAAGGTGCTCGGGCTCTCCCTGGCCGAGGCGGGCATGGAGCACGGTGCGATGGACCTTCCGGCCGCCGCTGACGTCGATCAAGCGTTCGCGGAGATGATGATCGGTCACCACCAAGGCGCGATTCGGATGGCCCGACTCGCCGAGGAGAAGGCCAGCCGCGGGGCGCTCAAGGACCTCGCCGGCGACATCATTGATGCACAGGAGCGCGAGATCGGTGTGATGGAAAAGCATGCCAAGGGGGAGCATCACCAGTAGGAAGACTGAGGAGTGCGGCTGCGTGCGGCCGCACTCCTTCCGCAATGCCCACAGAAATGGCACCGCCTCGTCGCGTGAAAGGTGTCCGACGAGAGGGGCCGATTCGCTCTGCAGCGCCCACGATGTCCCACAAGACATCCTGGTGGTGTGACTGCCCAACGCTCGAGCATCTCGTACCGGTGGTGCTGATTGAATGAGCCGCGTGGCGAGCGGAACTCCGCCGGGCCTGCCGATCCGGCGCAATACGGTGATCCTCTCGGCCACGATGGCGGTCAACTCCGCCGTCCTTCAATTGACCGCTGCGGTCTCGTCGCTGACCTTCGTGCTCGTCACAGGAGTCAGAGGACTTCTCGGTCTGGGCCCGGCGATCTTCCTCACGTCCTCGGGGTTGACGGCAGTGCCGGCCGGCCGTTTGATGGACCGCGTCGGCCGCACGCCCGTGATGACGGTTGGCTTCGCCCTCGGCGCGTGCGGGTGTGCGCTCACCGCGCTCGCAACGCGCACCGACTCGACGGTCGCGGTGATCGCCGGCTTTGCGCTCGTCGGCGCGTCGAGCGGCATCGCGCTCCTCATCCGTGCCGCCGCGGGCGACATGTATCCGCCCGAGCGGCGCGCGCGCGGAATTTCGTACGTGTTGTTCGGATCGGTCTTCGGCGCGATCCTCGGACCCACCGTCTTCGGCCCGCTCTTCGCGGGCAAGGAAGTGAAGGCCGACGCGCTGACCGTTCCCTGGCTGGCCGCGGGAGGGCTCGCGCTGGTCGCACTCGTGCTCGTCCAGTTCGTCCGGCCCGATCCGAAACGAATCGCCGAGCTGATCGGGAGCCGGGACGACGTGCCGGTGGAGGCCGCCGCTCCGCTCGGCGAGCTCGTGCGCCGTCCCGGCGTTCGGCCCGCGATGCTCGCCGCGCTCGCAAGTTTCGGGGTAATGGTCTCGGTGATGAACCTGTCCGGCTACGTCGTCGTGGAGCATCACCACCACAGCCAGGACTCCGTCTTCCCGATCATCGGCGCGCATGTCTTCGGGATGTACGCACTCGTCCTCGTGATCGGGGCCCTGATCGACCGTGTCGGGCGAGTACCGGCGCTGCAGATCGGGCTCGTCGTGATGGCGATTTCGACGATCGGACTGCTCTGGGTCTCGAGTGTGTTCGCGACTGCGGTGCTGCTGCTCGGGCTCGGCCTCGGGTGGAACTTCTCGTTCGTCGCCGCAACCGCTCAGCTTGCAGATCGCACGAGCCCGGCCGAGCGCGGCAAGCTGCTCGGCTTCAACGACCTGCTCGGTGCGCTCTTCGGCGCAAGCCTCGCTCTGCTCGGCGGCTACGCGCTCGACGTGATCGGCGTGGCCGCGCTGGCGATCGGCGCGACGGTCATCGTGGCCGCGCCGGTGCTGTTGATCGCGCGGACTGCGCCGAATCCCACGGTGCGACAGGAAGCATGAGCATGGCCGGAGTGCGCACGCTCGTCGTCACCGCAGCGTGTTCCTTGCTCCTGCTGTCGGGGGCCGCGACGAACGATGCTCGGGCAGAGGCGCCGACCCAGCCGTACCACTCACGCCCCGACCTGAAGCCGCCGACCATCGAGATCCTGAAGCGCACGAAGCGCACCGCGCCCGGCTACATCTTCATCGCGCCGAAAAAAGAGGTGGTCCAGGCGGGACCGCTCATCCTCGACAACCGCGGTCAGGTCGTCTGGTTCCTGCCGCTCGACACACACGGGGTGACTGACTTCCGCGCGCAGCGATACCGCGGACGGCCCGTCCTGACATGGTGGCATGGCCGTCCCGACAAAGGCAGCGGGAAGAGCGGCTATTCGATCTACGACAACTCCTACCGCCTCGTCGCACACGTGCAACCGGGGAACGGGATGCTCGGTGACATCCACGAGTTCAAGATCACACCTCGAAACACTGCCCTGATGACCATCTCGCGCCACGTTCGCGTGAAGGGGCGGAGGGTTCTCGAAGGTGGTGTCCAGGAGTTGGACATCAAGACGAGCCGCGTTCTCTTCGAGTGGCACAGCATCGATCACGTCCAGCTCGTGGAGTCGTACTACCGCCTACCCAGGGATCCAGGACGGATCTTCGACTACTTCCACATCAACTCCGTCGAGATCGATCACGACGGCAACCTGCTCGTGTCCGCCCGCAACACCCACACGATCTACAAGATCAGCCGTCGGACCGGCAAGATCCTCTGGCGGCTCGGCGGCAAGCGAAGCGACTTCACGCTCGGGCGCAATGTGCGGTTTGCCTGGCAACACGACGCCCGGCGCCGGCCGGACAGCGCTCTGACGCTCTTCGACAACTCCGCCGGGCCACAGGTTCGCAAGCAGTCGCGCGGACTCGTCCTCCGCCTGGACATGAAACGGATGCACGCCACTGTCGTCCGCAGCTTCGTCCATCGACCGCCGATCGTCGCAGTCGACCAGGCAAACATGCAGCGGCTTCCCGGGGGCAACTACTTCATCGGCTGGGGCCACCAGCCGCGATTCACCGAGTTCGGACCGCAAGGGACGATTCTCTTCGACGGTCGCTTCGGGCGCGGACGCGTGGATTCGTACCGCGCATATCGGCTTCTTTGGACCGGCCAACCCCGGCAGCAGGCGCTCGCCGTAGCCGTGCGCGGCCGAAACGTCTACGTCAGCTGGAACGGCGCGACAGAGGTGCTGAGCTGGCAGCTTCTCCAGGGCCCGCGCAAGACCCAACTCCGCCCGATCCGCGTCGCGGCCAAGACCGGCTTCGAGACGCGGATCTCACTTGGAACCGCCAATGCCGGCTGGATCGTGGTTCGCGCACTCGACCGGCGCGAGCGCTCTCTCGGACGCTCGACTGCCGTGAACCTGGGCTGACGGGTCTATGCTCTCGCGCGTGAGGCGGGCACTCTTCGCATTCGTCGTGCTGACGCTCCTCCTGGCGGGCTGTGGCCACTCCAAGAATAAGAGCGCAGTTGAGGTGAGCACGACGACCAAGGTGGCGGCGCCACCGCCCTCGCGCACCTACCACTCGCGCCCCGACCTCAAACCGCCCCTGGTGCAGATCCGGACTGCGGCGCACAACACTGCGCCCGGCTACCTCTTCATCGCACCGAAGATGGTCGTTGCCCAGGCCGGTCCGATGATCATGGACAACCGCGGTGAGGTCGTCTGGTTCAAGCCGCTGAATACGCGCGGCGTCACGGACTTCCGTGTTCAGCAGTACCGCGGCAAGCCCGTGCTCACCTGGTGGCGAGGCAAGGTCTCCAACGTCGGGGTCGGTGACGGCTGGTACGTCATCTACGACACGTCGTATCGCCCCATTGCAGAGGTGCACGCAGGGAACGGGCTCGTCGGCGACGTGCACGAGTTCCTCATCACCAAGAACAACACGGCCCTCTTCACGGTGTACCACCGGTTGCCCGTCGATCTTTCCTCCGTCGGTGGTCCCAAGGAGGGCAAGATCTGGGACGGGATCCTGCAGGAGGTCGACATCCAGACGGGCCGCGTCCTCTTCGAGTGGCACAGCTATCCGCAGGTTGCGATCGGAGAGTCGTATGCGCCGCCGCCGAAGGCGAAGGCCGGTGCGAAGGCCCCGCCCTTCGACTACTTCCACATCAACTCGATCGAGGTCGAGCCGAACGGGAACTTCCTCGTCTCCGCGCGCAACACGCACGCGGTCTACGAGATCGATCGCAAAACGAAGAAGGTGCTCTGGCGGCTCGGCGGCAAGAAGAGCGATTTCAAGCTCGGAGCCGGAGTGAGATTCGCCTGGCAGCACGACGCGCGGCGCCAGGCAGACGGGACGATCACTATCTTCGACAACGGCGCCGCCCCGCCCGTCGAGAAGTTCTCACGAGTCCTCGTCGTCCGAGCGGACACCGGCGCCAAGAAAGCGACACTCGTGCGGAGCTACCACCATCCGCGACGGCTGCTCGCGCCATTCGAAGGCAACGCACAGTTCCTGCCGAACGGGAACATCGTCGTCGGCTGGGGCGCGTGGCCGTACTTGAGCGAGCTCTCACGAAGCGGCGCAGTGCTCTTCGACGCGTACTTCGGC
>JBBRZA010000062.1:0-18993 GCA_038237145.1 Gaiellales bacterium | reverse complement strand
CTTCAGCGGGGCGCAGGTGCGCGAGGCGGTCTCACCCGAACGTGCACTCGAGGCGGTGCGCGACGCGTTCGTCGCCTATGCGCGCGGCGAGTGGACGATGCCGCCGAAGGTCTACGTACCTGCGTATCCGGAAGGCGATTTTCGGGCGATGCCGGCCCTGGGGTCGGGCCACGCGCTGCTGAAGTGGGTGACGTCGTTTCCGGGCAATCCCGCGCGGGGACTGCCGACCGTCACTGGGCTCGTCCTGCTCTCCGATGCGACGAACGGGATGCCGAAGGCTGTTCTCGACGCGGGCGCGGTGACCTCGCTGCGCACCGGCGCGGCGGCGGTTCTCGCTGCGGAGACACTCGGACGCGCGGATGCGGAAACGGCCGCGGTCATCGGGGCCGGCGTGAACGGCGAAGCCGCGGCGCGAACCTTCGTCGCGCGAGGCCGGCGCGTGCAGCTGTGGGACATCGACCGGGGGCGCACCGAGTCAGTGGCCGAACGGATCGGAGCCGAGGTTGCGCCCGGCCGCGACGAGGCGCTCGCGGCCGATCTCCTCGTGACGGTCACGCCCGGCCGGAACATTCTGCTGGAAGAAGGGTCACTGCGTCCCGGCCAGCACGCGAGCCTGATGGGAGCCGACGGGCCGGGCAAAGCAGAGATCGCCGTCGAAGAGTTGGCACGTGTCCGCGTCTTTTGCGACGACTGGGAGCAGGCGAGCCACAACGGAGAGCTCGTTCACGCGCTCGAGGCCGGGAAGCTCGCGCGTGAAAACGTCACAGAGCTCGGCGATGTCCTCGCCGGCGATGCCGAGGGACGGCGCAGCGACGACGAGGCGACGGTCTTCGACTCGACCGGCCTCGCGATTCAGGACCTGGCGATCGCACTCGCGGCGATGGAACAGGCGGATGCGCTGGACTTGCGAACGTTCGAGCTCTAAAACGCGCGCTTCGTAATCCGCGCGAAGAGACGCCGCAGTCTGCTTCGGGTGATCACAGTGTGGTCGGCCCCGGAGACGCGATGCAGGCCGCCGGCAGAAAGAACACGCAGTGCGTGGGCATCTTGTCCGGGTGCGCCATGTGCGAATTGTAGGTCAGTTCGAGCCAGAAACAAGGAGACGCGCCGGCGTGAACAACTCCAGCAACGAATCCTCCTGGCCGAGCACCGCACCGGCGACGAGCTCGCCGCACATGAACCCCAAAACGTTGCCGTGTCCCGAGTAGCCTGCGGCCATCCAGACGCCATCGTGTCCTGGAACCCGTCCGACGAGCGGCAGGAGATCCTGCGTCAGGCCGAAGATCCCGGCCCACCGGTGCGTGACCTTCGGCAGGTACCCGAGGATCTCGACAAGGAACGCGTCGAGCGCTCCCTGGATCGGCTCGGTCGTCGTTTCCTCGTCGGTCATTTCCGTCAGGATCGAGAAGTCGCGGAAGCCGCCGAGCACGATGCGCCCGTCGGTGAGCTGCTGCCAGTAGTCGAAGCCGTGTCGGGCGTAATGCGGACACTCGAAGAGGCGTTCGCTCAACGGCTCAGTCGTGAGCACCTGGCCGCGCGCAGGCCAGAGCGCGTCGTCGAGCTCAGGCAGAAGGCCTCGCCCCGACCCGTCGGTTGCGATCACGATCTGCTCGGCGTCCAGCTCGTCGAGCGACGCCACGCGCTCGTGCTCACGGAACGCAACGCCTTCCGCGGCGGCTTGCTCCGCAAGGTGACGGACGAACCGCCCCGGCTGCAGAGAGCCGTCCGGCGGATGGAAGATCGCGCCGCGGAACTCGGGACGGAGATGGGTTAGCTCGTCGCGCCACTCCGCTGCGAATCCGTCCTCGCGCAGCGCCTCGAACTCCAGGCGGATCTCGTCACGCTCCTCGTCGTCGGCCGCAAGTCGAAGGCTGCCTGTGCGGCGAAACGCATCTCCGGCAACTGCTTCGAGCCGATCGAGAGCCGCTTCAGTGCGCTGCCACAACTCCTTCGCCGCCTCGGCGCCGTAAGTCTCACGCGCGACGTCATAACGCGCTGCCCCGCCGCGGAGGGCGAAGCCGCCGTTGCGCCCGCTCGCGCCCTCGGCGATTCCACGCTCGTCATGCACGCGCACACGCAGGCCACCGCGCGCGAGTGCGAGCGCGCACGATACGCCGGTGATGCCGGCGCCGATGATCGCGACGTCGACCTCACCCTGAGAGCCCGACTCGACCGGGCGCGTCGGCTCATCGAGCCAGAATGGCGTGTCCACGGGGCCGATGCTACGCGAGTCGGCGGTAGATCCCGTCTCCTTCCGCCACCAGGCCGGCAATGTCGAGCTCTGCGAGCCCGGCGATCACCTCGCCGACGGCGAGTCCTGTCTTGCGCACGAGCTCGTCCGCCGTCGCCGGCAAGAGGTCGAGCAGTGGATTGTCTTCGGTTGCGCGATCATCGGGGAGCGCTTCGATCCCAAGCGATTCGAGCACGTCGGCCGCCGCGGTGAGCGGTGTCGCGCCAAGCCGCAAGAGTGCGTTCGCCCCTGCCGACAGGGTGGACGTGATCTCGCCCGGCACCGCGAATACCTCCCTCCCCTCCTCGAGCGCGAAATCGGCGGTGATCAACGCGCCGCTGCGTTCACGCGCCTCCACGACGATCGTCGCGGCGCAGAGACCGGCAATGATTCGATTGCGTGCTGGAAAACGCCAGGGTGCGGGCTCGACACCGGGCTCGTACTCCGAGACGATCAACGAGCGCTCGGCGATCGATTGCGCCAGGGTGGCATGCGCCGCCGGGTAGTCGCGGTCGATGCCGCAGCCGAGCACCGCGACCGTATGGCCGTTCGTCTCGAGCGCCCCGCGATGTGCTTCGCCGTCGATCCCGCGCGCCAGGCCGCTCACGACCAGGACACCGGCGGCCGCGAGCTCGCGCCCGAGCATGCGGGCGACTTGAGCCCCGTAAGGCGAGCAGGCACGTGCACCGACGACCGCGACGGCGGGCTCGGTGAGCAGAGTCACGTCACCGTTCCCTCTGAGGTAGAGCCGAGCCGGTGGATCATGAATCGCACGCAACAGCGGCGGCAGGTCGCGCCTCCGCAAGACGGTCATGGCGTCGCGAGCTCGGTAGGAGCGCGATAGGCGAGCGCCTCGGCAACGTGCTCGGGCAGGACGGCGTCGGAGTCCGCAAGCGCGGCGATCGTGCGCGAGACGCCGGCGACCTTGGCGCGGCCGCGGCCCGAGAGCGGCAGCCGCTCGACGGCCCGTGTCAGCAGCTCGTCGGCAGCGGAGGTTCGCTTCGGCGTGATGTCCGCTAGCCGCAGACGCGCCGCGACGACTCGTGCACGCACCGGATCGGAGGCTTCTCCCGGGCCGGCCTGGAGCTCGAGCGCGCGGGCTCGCGGAACCGTCACGACCAGGTCGAAGCGGTCGAGCAATGCGCGCGACAGTTTGTCGCGATAACGAGCGAGCCTTTGTGCAGAGCAACTGCACTGCGCACCCGGATCACCTCGCGCTCCGCACGGACACAAATTCATCGTGCCGATGAGCTGGAACCGCGCGGGAAACCGCACGCTGCCGGCTGCACGCGCGACGACGAGCTCGCCGTCCTCGAGCGGCTGACGCAGCGCTTCGAGCGCGGGACGCTGAAATTCCGCGAGCTCGTCGAGCAGCAGCACGCCTCGATGCGCCAGGCTTGCCTCGCCCGGCCTCAATCTCGGCCCACCCCCGACGATCGCCGCCGTCGACGCGCTGTGATGAGGCGCGCGAAAGGGCGCGTACCCGATCAGCGGATGGTCCGGGTCGACGAGACCCGCGACCGAATGGATGCGCGTGACCTCGAGCGCCTGCTCTTCCTCCAGCGGCGGCAGGATCCCCGGCAGCCTGCGGGCGAGCATCGTCTTGCCTGTGCCCGGCGGCCCTCCGAGCAGAAGGTTGTGACGGCCCGCGGCCGCCAACTCGAGTGCGCGCCGTCCGCGTTCCTGGCCACGGACGTCCGCGAGATCAAGTGGCCGCTGCCGCGGCTTGCCGTTGCCGACGACGAACTCGGGTGGCTCGAGCTCTCCACGGAGATACGCCACCGCGTCCGCAAGGTGGTGCACACCGACGGGCTCGACGCCCGCCAGCGCCGCCTCAGCGCACGCTTCGTACGGACAGATGACGCGCTCGAGCTTCGCGCGGCGCGCGCCCTCCGCCACGGCAAGCACACCCCCGACACGACGCAAGCGCCCATCGAGTGCGAGCTCTCCACACGACGCGTGCTCGGCGAGACGGGCGCGTGGAAGCTGGTGCGATGCCGCCAATAGCGCCAGAGCGATCGGCAGATCGAACCCAGATCCTTCTTTCTTCAGCTCGGCCGGCGCGAGGTTGACTGTGACGTGACCTCCCGGGAATTCCAGCTCCGCGGAGAGGATCCCGCTACGTACCCGCTGCTTCGCCTCCTGGCACGCCCGGTCCGCGAGACCGACGATCGTCAGCGAGGGAGTGCCGCCCTGGATGTGTGCCTCCACCTCCACGCGCCGCGGCTCGAGGCCGACGAGAGCAAAGGTGGCCGCGCGCGCGAGCACGCATCGAAGCTACGCAGCAGGGTGTGACGTGTCTGCGTCGATTCAGCGCGCGATCAGCACGTCTTCGAAGTACTCACCGGCACGTCTCCCGGTTCGGCGGTTCACATGACGACGCAAACGCTCTTCGAGGCGAAGCCCCGCACGCTCGAGGATCTCGGGATAGAGCTCACGGCGATCGTTCACAACGATCAGGATCGGCGCGCCTCGCCGCACGGCCGACTTGGCGTTGAGCAGCACCTCCACGATTCCGTCGGAATAGGCCCCCAAGGCGGCGCGTGAATTCCCCGCAGCCGCTGCACCGACCTCGAGCTCGCGGCGGTCGTCGAGCCCGAGCAGCTCGTACGCGTAGCGATGCTGCTCGTGGTAGTCGATCAAGCCCGGGTAGGGGGGCGAGGTGAGCACGCCGTCGTAACGGCCGGGGAGCTTTTCTTGACGCATGTCTCCGTGGATCACCGAGGCGACACGGCCGCGGGCGCGGACGCGCGAGAACTCTTTCAGTCGCGCCAGCGTGTCGAGCGTGTACCGCCGCAGGAACTGCGAGGCCGTCTCGACGGGACGGCATTCACGACGATGCTTGTGACACCAGTAGGGCTCGAGCTGCGGCTCTCGCGGAAACTCCAGATCGAAGTGCGTTGTACGGCGCGCCGATCTCGCCGCCCGCGCAAGGATGACGCGGAGCACGTCTGCATGCTCGTAGTCATCGATCAGCGCGCGGAAGCCGAGCAGCTCGCGAGCCGCCTGAGGCGCGAACCACCGGCGGACGTACGCAGCGGGCCGCTCACCCGACAACTCGCCGACGCGAGCGTGCACCGCCCGCAGTTCCTGCTCCAGCACGAACGGGTTGTGCGAACGAGTCTTGACGTCGATCAGCAAACAGTTGAACGCCGCGACGTCGACGCCCGTCGCATCGAGCCCGCTCTCGAGCGCCTGCACAAGGGTCGTTCCCGAACCGGCGAACGGATCGAGCACGTGCTGGCTAGGCCGGAAGTATCGCGCGAGCAAGATCTCTACGAGTTGCGGGATGAACTTGCCGAGGTACGGGTGGAGCCGGTGGACGTGCTTCGTCCGCTCCCGCTCGGGGAGGTCTCGCTCCGACCAGGAGAGCGCGAGATCGATCTCGGCGTAGAGGGCGTCTTGCGTCGGGGCCACCCGACGCCAGTTCGACGCCGGGATCAGAATGCCTCGGCGACCCGCTCCAGCTGGCCACTTCGAACGGCCACCACGTCGAAGGAGACCCGAAGGCCTGCGGTTTCAGGGTGCCGCGCCAGCCAGCCGTCGGCGGCCCGACGCAGGCGGCGCTGCTTTTCGTCATCCACCATCTCGAGCGGGTCGCCGAACCGCTCGCCCCGCTTCTCCTTGACCTCGCAGAAGATCAGCCGCCGGCCGCGGCGAACGACGATGTCGAGCTCATAACCCGCAGCCCAGACATTCGTGGCCAGGATGCGGTAGCCACGCAGCCTGTACCACCAGACCGCACGCTGTTCCGCCCGCCGGCCGGGACGTGAGCTCGACATGCTGCCAAACTACGCCGGCCCGGCGCACATGTCTGTCACGGATCGCGGACGGAACTCAGGACGCGTGCGTCAGGCGGACAGTGCCGCCAGTTCTTCTTCCTTCAAGTAGCACATCGCCTGGAAGGACCGGCGGTGAATGGTCGAGGGCCCGCGCTCGCGGACGATCTTCGAGTGGCCCGGCGTGATGTAGCCGACGTGCGAGGAGAAGCCGTAGTGCGGGAAGAGCGCGTCCATCCTCCGCATCAGCCGGTCACGCGTCACCTTGGCAACGATCGAGGCCGCCGCGATCGCGGCGCTTTTCTCGTCACCGTCGACAACAGCCCTGTGCGGAGGCGCCGTCGGCCCGAGGCGGAAGCCGTCGACGAGACACGCTTCGGCGGGCGGGGACAGTGCGTGCAGGATCTCGCGCATCGCGGCGAGATTCGATTTGTGCAGCCCGTTGCGGTCGATCGCCCCGTGCGGGATCACGCGCACGACCACCTGCTCGGCGCACCCGAGCACGGCGTGGAACAGCTCCTCCCGCCGCTCCGGCGAGCACTGTTTCGAGTCGTTGAGGAACCCGAGCGGACGCACCTTGTGGTCGCGGAGGCAGCCGTAGTCGAGGAGCACCCCCGCCACCACCAGCGGTCCGGCGAGGCAGCCACGACCCGCTTCGTCGGTTCCGGCAACCAGCCGGGCGCCGAGCATCCGGTCGAACTTCAGGAGCTTCTGGCCCGTTCTCGTGCGCGCCACGGCGCCGAGGATAGCCGTCTACTCGGCGGGCTCTTCGGGCGTCTCTGCGGAAACGTCGCTCGCAGCGACTTCCGGCTCCACGGGCTTTGCGCCCTTCGGTGCGCGGACGACGTCCTGGCGCAACTCGCGGATGCGGGCCTTCTTGCCCACCTTCCCGCGGAGGTAGTACAGCTTCGCGCGGTTGACGTCGCCGACAGCGGCGACCTCGATCTTCTCGATCTTCGGCGTGTGGAGCGGGAACGTGCGCTCGACGCCGACGCCGAAGGACTGCTTGCGGACGGTGAACGTCTCGCGGGCACCCGAGCCCTGGCGCTTGATCACGACCCCCTCGAAGACCTGGATGCGCTGCCGCTGGCCCTCGATCACCTTGAAATGGACGCGAACCGTGTCCCCCGCCTTGAACTTGGGGATGTTGTCGCGCAACTGGGCGCGCTCGAGTGTCTCGATCACCTTGCTCATAAGAGGGGGGACCCGAAGGCCGGGGCGGAATCCTAGCGAAAGAGCGACTTAGTGGCTCAGAGCCACTAAGTGGTCAGTGGAAGGAGATCCGGCTCGGCGGCCAGTAGGTCGCGAAGACCTTGCCGATCAAGTTCTTCCGCGGGACGAGGCCCCAGCGGCGGGAGTCGCAGGACGAGCTGCGATTGTCTCCCATCATCAGGTAATAGTCCTTCGGGATCCGGGTGTAGGTGTTAGCGGGCGGAATGTCCCGCAGAGTGAGGGTCTGGGTATCGCGCCGGGTGGCCTTGACGTACGGCTCGTTCAGCCTCTTCCCGTTGATGTAGACGACGCCGCTTCGCTCGGCCCACACGTCGCCCGGCACGCCGATCAGCCGCTTCACGAAGGTCCCCTGGGAACCGCACTCCTGTAGCGCCAGTTTCGGGGTGAGAAAGACAACGATCTCGCCCCGCCTGGGCTCGCGGAAGTGGTAGATGAACCGGTTCGCCAGCACCCGGTCGGAGGTGCGCGCCTCGCAGCCGACGGCGGGTCGCGCACAGTGCAGCGTCGGTTCCATCGACGAGGACGGGATGCGGTACGGATTCACGACCCAGGCTTTGATCGCCAGGACGATCGCAACGGCTCCCGCAATCGTCACGACCCAGTCGATCGCGACCCGCCACCCGTGCGGGAGGTTCGGGAAGAGGCGGTCGACCGGATTGTGCGCCTTCTTCTGCGGCGGCTTGGGCGGGCCGAATCCGTCTCGCTCGGTGTCGTATCTCGCGCGCTCTTCCGGGTCGCGCAGGACGTCGTAGGCGTCTCTCAACTCACGCCAGGCGCCGTCCTGATATCCGAGCTCCAGTGCGCCGCGACGGTAGGCAGACTCGATCTCTTGCGGCGACGCGTCAGGCCGCACGCCGAGCAACGCGTAGTGGTCGCTCACGTGACGGTCCGCCGCCGGCTCTGTTCCCGTCGCCACTCCTCGATTTTTCCGTGGTCGCCCGACAGCAAGATTTCCGGAACACGCCAGCCGCGGAAATCGGGGGGACGCGTGTAGTGCGGATACTCCAGACCGCCGTCGAGCTCGGAGGAGAAACTCTCGAACGCTCCCGACTCCTCCTTGATCGCTCCGGGCAACCTACGCGCGATCGCGTCGACGAGAACCATCGCCGGAAGGTCGCCGTTCGAGAGGACGTACGGCCCGATCGAGATTGCGTCCGACGCGAGATGCTGCACGACGCGCTCGTCGAATCCTTCGAAGCGGGCGGACAGGAGAGTGAGCCGCTCCTCGTCGGCGAGCTCCTCGACGACTTCCTGCGTCAACTGCCGGCCCTGCGGCGTCAGTGCGATGACACGCTGGTCGGGCACGCCGTCGTACGCCGCGTCGAGCGCTGCTGCGACGACGTCGACTCGCAAAACCATGCCTGCGCCACCGCCGTAGGGCTCGTCGTCGACCTGCGCGGCGCGCAGCGGCGTGCTGTCGCGGTACGAGAAGAGCCGCAGATCGAGCTCGGTCCCGAGGACGGTGGCGACCGGACGCTGCTCCGTCAGCCACGCGAAGGCATGCGGAACGAGAGTGAAGACATCGAGCTGCACGGGCGAGCGTCCCAGGTTAGCTAGTGCCCCGCCCAGTAATGCCGTTGAGCTTCTGGGTCGCGGGCACCAAGCCAGGGGCCGCACTCGACCGCCGAACGGCTGGTTTGCCTTGCTATGGGCGTGGGTGGGTCCTGGCGCCGCGTGATCGCGGGCCAGAAGCCGACATGTATTGCTGGGCGGGGCACTAACCTGAGAAGCCGGGCGCGACGACGATTCGGCCGGCTGCAAGGTCGACGACGCGGACACAATCCTCGACCATCGGGAGCGCAAGTCCGGAGTCGAGCTGAAGCACATCGTTCGCCACACCCGGCACGACGTCGGTCACCGTCCCGAGCTCGTCGCCGCCGTCCTCTTCGACGCGGAGGCCGACTAGCTGAAAGACGTAGTACTCGTCCTCGCCGGCCGGTGCGAGCGATTCACGCGGCACCTCGAGCTGCGCTCCGCGAGGCACGCGACGGTCGAGTCGGATCACCGGACGCCCTCGCGCGTGTCTGCGCGTCACGACCTTCGCGGGCTCGCCCTCGACGATCAGCTCGGCTCCCACCTCGAAGCGTTCGGGCATCTCGCTTGCGTTCTCGACGACGAAGGAACCATCGAGACCGTGCGACTTGCCGACACGTCCGACGACGATGGTCTCAGACGTGTTCACGGGACCGCCGCTCGACTGGAGGGCTGATGTGAAATTCGGCCGTCGTCAGAGGGCGCTCCAGACCAAGCCGGGCAGTGCGGTCGTTCGCGGTGCGTAGCGGAGCTACGTGCCGCGGGCGAACGTGCTGATCCGGTGCCGCGTCTGGAGCGTCATCCGGCCCGGCGGAATTTCGCATCAGGCCTCTTAGTCGACGATCTCGAGCTGCACGCGACGATGCTCACGCACGCTGCCGGCACGGACGATCGTGCGCAAGGCGCGCGCAATACGTCCTTGCTTGCCGATCACCTTGCCGAGATCGTCCTGCGCGACATGGAGACGAAGCAGGACAGCGTCGGCCTCGTCGACGCGCTCGACGCGCACTGCGTCGGGCTCGTCGACAAGCTGGCGCGCGAGGTACTCCAGGAGCTCGGCCACTATTTGCTGAGGTTCCTGATCTTGAGCAGCCTGCCCACGGCTTCGGAGGGCAACGCGCCCTTGCCGAGCCAGTCCTTCACCTTGTCCTCGTCGAACTCGATCAGCGAGGGATCGTGCTGCGGGTTGTAGCGCCCGACGATGTCGATGAATTTGCCGTCGCGGGGTGAGCGCGAGTCGGCGACAACGACGCGGTAGACCGGATTTTTCTTCGATCCGACTCGCGTCAACCTCATGCGTACGGCCAAACGATTACCTCCTCGATTTCTGTCGCTTCTTGCGTTTGTTGGATTTTGTCGCTTTCCGCTGCCCGGGCTGCGGGACAGGCGCGTCCGACTGGCCGGTGAGCGCCCCGAGATCCGGCATCTTGCCCTTGCTCATCCCCTTCATGAGCTTCTCCATCTGCTTGCGCGCGTCCATCAGGCGGTTCACTTCCTCCACCGTGGTGCCCGATCCGTGCGCGATGCGCTGGCGCCTCGAGCCGTCGATCACCTTGGGCAGTCCTCGCTCCTGCGGAGTCATCGAGAGGATGATCGCTTCCACTCGGCCCAGTTGCTTCTCGTCGACCTGCTCTATCCCCTCGAGCTGCTTGCCGAGGCCGGGGATCATCTTCAGCACGCCCTGGATCGGCCCCATGCGCCGCAGCATCTTGTAGCTCTTGAGGAAGTCGTCGAAGGTGAACTGGCCCTTCATCATCCGGGCTTCCATGTCCTTCTGCTCGTCTTCCTCGACCGCCTCCTCTGCGCGCTCGATGAGCGTCAGGACGTCGCCCATACCGAGGATGCGCGACGCCATTCGGTCGGGATGGAAGTACTCGAGCTGGTCGAGCTTCTCGCCGACGGAGATCAACTTGATCGGCCGGCCGGTGACCGCTCTCACCGACAGCGCCGCACCGCCGCGCGCGTCGCCGTCCAGCTTCGTCATGACGACGCCGTCGAACGCGATCCGCTCCTGGAACGCCAGCGCGACGTTCACGGCTTCCTGCCCCGTCATCGCGTCCACCACGAGCAGCACGTTCGCCGGCTTGGCCTCGTCGCGGACTCGTTCGAGCTCCTGCATCAGCTCCTCGTCGACGTGGAGGCGCCCCGCCGTGTCGAGGATGATCGTGTCGACGCCCTCCTCGGAGAGCTGCCGGACGCCGTCGCGCACGACCGCGACCGGATCGGTGCCCTCCCCGCGGTAGACGGGGACCTGGATCTGCTCGCCGAGCTGCTCGAGCTGGTCGATCGCGGCGGGCCGCTGCAAGTCGGCGGCGACGAGACCCGGACTGCGGCCTTCCTTCCGTAGGAGGAGCGCGAGCTTCGCCGCGGTCGTCGTCTTGCCGGAGCCCTGCAGACCGGCGAGCAGGATCACCGTCGGCGGCCGACCCGTGAACGCGAGCTGCGAGCTGCCCGTGCCCATCAGGGCGGTCAGTTCGTCGTGGACGGCCTTCACGACCTGCTGGCCCGGCTGCAGGCTCTTCAGGACCTCCTGGCCAAGGGCGCGCTCGCGTACCTGGGCGACGAACTGCTTGACGACCTCGAAGTTGACGTCGGCTTCGAGCAGGGCGAGACGGATCTCGCGCATGGCACGGGAGATCGCCTCTTCGTCGAGCTTTCCGCGCCCGCGAAGGTCGCCGAGAGCGCCCTGGAGCCGGTCTGAAAGGGTGTCGAACACGGCCGCGAAGTGTACTTGCGGCCTGTTCTGGGCCAGACTCGCCGCTGCCGACTCGGCTAGGCGCTTCGAGAACCGAGTCTTACACTCAGGACATGGCCGTAAGCCGAAGAACGGTCACCGTCCTCTTCGCAGACGTGGCCGATTCGACTCCGCTCGGGGAGCGGCTCGACCCGGAGGCCCTGCGGCAGGTGATGTCGCGCTGGTTCGAGCGGATGTCCGAGGTGCTCGTGCGCCACGGCGGCACGGTGGAGAAGTTCATCGGCGATGCCGTGATGGCCGTGTTCGGGATTCCGGAGCTCCACGAGGACGACGCCCTGCGGGCGGTGCGAGCTGCAACCGACCTGCGGGTGGCACTCGCTCAGCTCAACGACGAGCTCGAGCGGGAACTCGGCGTCCACATCGGCATCCGTGTCGGCGTCAATACCGGCGAGGTCGTTGCCGGAGACGGGACCGGCGGACAGATGCTCGTCACCGGCGATCCCGTCAACGTTGCAAAGCGCCTCGAGGAAGCCGCGAGGACCGGCGAGATCCTCCTTGGGGAGGGCACGCGTCGGCTGGTGGCGAACGCGGCGTTGCTCGAGCCCCGCGATGAGCTGACCGTGAAGGGAAAGAGCGGTCCTGTCATCGCCTGGAACGTCCTCGGCGTGATCGAAGGCGCGCCCGCCTATGCGCGACGTCTCGACGCGCCCCTCGTTGGTCGTGCCGATGAGCTGCGCCTGCTCCACGAAGCGTTCGCGAGTGCAGTAACCGATCGAGCATGTCGGCTAGTCACCGTCGTCGGTCCGGCGGGCATCGGCAAGTCGAGACTCGCCACTGAGCTCGGCCGCAGCGTGCGGGAGGAGGCACGGACGGTCAGCGGGCGTTGCCTTCCTTACGGCGACGGGATCACGTTCTGGCCGTTGGTACAAATAGTCGGTGCGTTCGGCGGCGACAGCGGCGTCCGCGCGTTGCTCGCCGAGGCCAATGACGGAGAGCTCGTCGCGGAGCGCGTCCTTGGCGCAGTCGGGCCCACACATTCCTCGGCTCCGAGCGGCGAGCTTTTCTGGGCCGTGCGCCGCCTGCTCGAAGAGGCTGCCCGGGAGCAGCCGCTCGTGGTGATGGTCGAAGACATCCACTGGGCGGCCCCGACGTTGCTCGATCTGCTCGAGTATCTCGCCGGCTGGACGCACGACGCGCCGGTCTTGCTTCTTTGCCTCTCGCGTCCCGATCTGCTCGAAGAACGCCAGGGCTGGTTGACGGCGTCGAACGCGACCGGGATCGTGCTCGCGCCGCTCACCGACGCCGAAGCGGACGTTTTGCTCGACGAGATCGGTCAGGAGTGGCCGTTGGACGCGGAAGCCCGTGCGCGCATCAAGGAAGCAGCGGAGGGGAATCCGCTGTACGTCGAGCAAATGGCGGCGATGATCGCCGAGGGCGGGCCTGCGGACTCAATTCCACCCTCGATTCACGCGTTGCTCGCCGCGCGGCTCGACCGCCTGCCGGCCGACGAACGCGCCGTGCTCGAGCGTGCAGCCGTCGCCGGGAAGGAATTCGGGCGCGGCGCGGTGCTGCAACTGTCCGACGAGACCCAGCGCGAGTCAGTGGATGCGCGGCTGCTCAGCCTCGCGCGCAAGGATCTGCTCGCGGCATCGCCCGGCCGGGAAGATGCGTACCGCTTCCGCCACGCTCTGATACGCGATGCTGCGTATGCGGGCATCCCAAAGGAGCTCAGAGCCCACCTCCATGAAGGCTTCGCCGACTGGGCGATCCGAACAACTACCGGGCGTGCAGGAGAGCTCGACGAGATCGTCGGCTATCACTACGAACAGGCTTTTCGCTATCGAGAAGAGCTGGGTTCCCTCGATGAGCGCGCTCGCACGCTCGCGGACCGGGCAGGTGAATTGCTCGGCCAGGCAGGTGAGCGCGCCTTTGCACGACATGACATGCCCGCCGCCGTCAACCTCCTGGCGCGCGCGATCACCTTGCTTCGAGAGGAGAGTGCGATCCGCCTGCAGGCCCTGCCGCAGCTCGGCAGCGCGTTGATGAAGACGGGCGACTTCAGCCGCGCCGACACGGTGCTCAGCGACGCCCTCGCCGGTGCAGCAGCTGCGGGCGACAAGAAGCTCGAGCTCCGCACGCTCATCGAGCGCGAGTTCTTCCGGACGTTCACGAATCCGGAGAGCTCGACCGAAGAGATCGTTCGGATCGCCGAGACGGCGATCCCGCTGCTGGAAGAGCTCCACGACGAGCTCGGCCTTGCAAAGGCGTGGTGGCTCCGAAGCGAGGCGGATGTGATCGCGGGGCGGTTCGGGGCGCGCGCCGAGGCGCTCGAGCGCGCCCTCGTCCATGCCAGGCACGCATCGGACCCGCGAGAGATCTCGACGATCATCGCGCTGCTCGCGCAGGCGCTGGAGTATGGGCCCACGCCTGTGCCTGAAGCGATTCGACGTTGCGAAGAATTGCGCGACAGCGTGCAGGACGATGCGGAAGTTCGAGCGGCGATCGCCAGCACGCTCGCCGGGCTGCATGCGATGCAGGGCAACTTCGAGGAGGCGCGGCTGCTCGCCGAGGAAGGACGCGTGGTCTACGAGGAGCTCGGGCTTCGTTACATGCGGGCTGCGCGGTCGCTTGCGTCGGGCTTGATCGAGCTGCTCGCCGGCGACCCCGCCGCTGCAGTGCGGGAGCTCCGCTGGGGCTACGACGCGCTCGAGAAGATGGGCGAGCGCGGAACGCGCTCGACTCTGGCTGCCTTCCTCGCCCAAGCCCTGGTCGAGCTGGGTCAGTACCCCGACGCAATCGAGTTCTCGAAGATCAGCGAAGAGACCAGTGCGGCAGCGGATGTGGTGAACCAAGCCGTTTGGCGAGGCGCGCGCGCAGCCGCGCTCGCACAGGCCGGCGATTCGGCCGCGGCGAAGCTCCTGGCCACCGAAGCGGTCGAGCTCGCCGCAGCGACCGACTTCCTCGATCTGCAGGGAAACACCCTGCTCGGTCTAGCCGACGTGCTTCGTCTCGCGGGAGAGTCGGAACGGGTGCCGCTACTCGTCGAACAGGCCCGCCGGGCATTCGCGCAGAAGGGGAACACCGTCGCCGAGGCCAGGGCGGTGGCGGCGCTGGGCGACCGGGTAGGCTGAAATGTCGGCGCTCCCCCGCTAGGCTCGGCCGGTCATCCAAAGAAGGAGGCTGCGGTGCAGAACGGATCCGACTCCGACGTGAGCCCACCCGAGGAGCTCCGAGGACTCGAAAGCTTCAGCGGCGACGGCAAAGACCTCCCCGCGGCGTTCGACGCCGCCTGGGAGCATGGAAAATCGTCCGGTCACAGGGTCTTCCGCGTCCAGGAGATCTTCGTCTGGGGTGAGAACCCGATCAGCGGCTATCGCGTGATCATCACCCCGACCCCTTAGAGCCAGAGAAAGAGAGGCCCAGATGGCAGACGTAGCCAAGGTCGTCACGATCATCGGATCATCACCAGAGAGCTTTGCGAAGGCCGCCGACGCTGCCGTTCGCGAGGCCGCCAAGACGTTGCGCGGCATCTCCGGCGCCCAGGTCGTCTCGATGAGCGCAGAAGTCGACGGTGATCACATCAGCGTGTATCGGACGACGGTGAACATCGCCTTCGCGATCGAGCGGAGCTAGGAGGCCCCTAACCCAAGCCCACAAGCGCGCGGGCGAAATCGTCCGCATCGAACGGCCGGAGGTCTTCGAGCTTCTCGCCCACGCCGATCAGCTTGACCGGCAGTCCGAGCTCGTGCGCGATCGCAACGGCGATCCCGCCCTTCGCGCTGCCGTCGAGCTTCGTCAGTGCGACGCCGGTGACGCCGACGGCTTCGCCGAAGAGCCGCGCCTGCTGCAATCCGTTCTGACCGGTCGTCGCGTCGACGACGAGCAGGGTCTCGTGTGGCGCTCCTGCGAGCTTGCCTTCGATCACACGCCGCACCTTCGCGAGCTCTTGCATCAGGTTCAACTGCGTGTGCAGACGTCCGGCCGTGTCGACGATCACGACGTCGCGGCCGTTGCGCGTCGCTGACTCGATGGCGTCGTAGGCGACCGACGCCGGATCCGCTCCGCGCTCTGCGCCGACGAACTCGGCCTCCGCTCGGTCGGCCCAGATCTCCAGCTGTTCCTCGGCCGCGGCACGAAAGGTGTCGGCAGCGCCGAGGACGACGGAGTGCCCGTGCTGCCGCAGCCGCTCCGCTAGCTTGCCGATCGTCGTCGTCTTGCCGGTGCCGTTGACGCCGACGACGAGCAGGACACTCGGGTTGGCGAGCACCTCGAGGGTGGGAGGTTCGCCGAACAGCCTCGCGATCTCCTCCGCCAGCGCGGCGTTCAGATCGACCAGATCCGGACGAGCTTCGAGTCGCTGCACGAGCTCGGCCGTCGCGGGGACGCCGACGTCCGCGCGGATCAATGCTTCCTCGAGCCGCTCCCATGCCTCAGTGTCGCCGGGATCGAATGTCGCCGAGGCCAGTTCGGCCGTCAATGCCTGCCGGCTCTTCGAAAGGGAGTCGCGCAGCCGGGAGAAGAGCCCCGCGCGGTCGGCCTCGGGCTCGGGCTGCGCGTTGTCCTCTCCGAGTAGTTCGGCCCAGCTACGAGGCAAGCGCGGCGGCCTGCTCGCGTGGCAGGCGCCGGGAAACGATCTGCGAGACCCCGTCGGCGCCCATCGTCACGCCGTAGAGGATATCCGCGGCCTCCATCGTCCTCTTCTGGTGCGTGATGACGATGAACTGCGCGCGATCCGAGTAGCGGCGTAGCAACTCGACGAAGCGGCCGATGTTCGTGTCGTCGAGCGCGGCTTCGACCTCGTCGAGCAGATAGAACGGACACGGCCTCGCCAGGAAGAGCGCGAACAGGAACGAAATCGCGCCGAGTGCTTTCTCGCCACCCGACAGCAGTGAAAGGCGCGTCACTTTCTTACCGGCCGGCCGTAGCTCGACCTCGATGCCGGGCTGCTCGTCTTCGTCCTCGGGCTCGGTGAGGCGGAGTCGACCTTCCCCGCCCGGGAAGAGCGTCGCGGCCACCTCGGTGAAGTTCTCCTGCACGGACGCGAACGTCTCTGCGAATCGCTGCTCGACCGTGCGCGCGAGATCGTCGCGCAGCTTCTCGAGCTCCTTCAGGCTCTCCTCGAGATCGGCGCGCTGCGTCGAGAGCTCGACGAGGCGCTCCTTCTCCTCGTCGTACTCCTGCTTCGCGAGTGGGTTGACCTGGCCCAGCGATTCGCGGCGGCGCTCGAGCCGCTCGATGCGGTCGGCAAGCTCGGCTCGGTCGTCACCTTCTGCAGGCTCCGCGTCGGTGGCCTCGAGGCGACGGCGCGCCTCGTCGGCCTCCGCCTCGATCCGAGCGCGCTCGACGTCGACCGCGCTCAGCCGCTCACCGGCCTCGGCGGCGGCACGGCGTGCATCGACCTCTTCGGCGCCGAGGCGGCGCAGCTCTTCCGCGAGCGCTCCGGTTCGTGAAGAACCTGCGTCGGCGCGTGCACGCAGCGGGGCTTCGAAGCGATCGTCCCCTATTTCTTCGAGCGTCTCGACGAGCTGCGCAGCCAGCCGCGCGAGCGCCACCGTCAGTGGATCGCGCGTCGCAGAGTAAGCGCCTTCGGGAATCGGAGCTTCGACCCGCGCTTCGAGCTCGTCTACTTCGGCGGCAAGTGCACGGCGGCGCGCCTCGAGCTCGAGCCAGACAGCTTCGGCGGTCTCACCCGCGAACCAGATCTCTCCGCGCTGCGGGTCGTAACCGAACCCCTCGGGCGTGACGGCCGGAACCTGCGAGTGGAGCAGCTCTTCCTTCGACACGACCGGCAGCTCGCGGACGAGCTCGCGCGGGTCGCGCGTGAGGACGACGACGCTGCCGAGCCCCGCGGCCCTCGCGCGCTCCGCCAGGGCGAGCGCTGCGCGTGCGTCGGTGGCGACGAGCGCAGGAGCACGGTGCCCGAGCGCCGCGGCGACCGCCCGCTCGTGTCCCGGCTCGACGTCGAGCAGCGAGAGCGCGAGCCGCTCCCCCTCCTCCGCAAGCGCACGCGCGGCCGGTGGCAGTCCTTCTCGTTCAGCCAGGGCGCGTTCGAGTGTCTGCAAGCGCTCGCTTGCAAGCCGTGCTTGATCCGTCAGCGCTTCGCGCTCGGCCCGAACGCGGGCATCGAGCACACGCCGCGGCCGCGACAGCTCCGCGCGCAACCGTTCGAGCAATGCCTCCGCGCTCTCACGGCGGAGCTCCAGCCGTTCGCGTGCACTGCGCAGGCGGTACAGGGTTGCTGTCGCCTCCTCGCGCCGGCCTGCCGCATCTGCAAGCTCCTCTTCTGCGCGGCGCCGTTCCTCGAGGAGAGAGTCGAGCCGCTCGTCGGCGTGCCTGCGGGCGAGCACGGCGGCGGTGCGCCTGCCCTCACCGTCTTCGAGCCGCTCGCGCAGCCCTGACAGATCGAGCTCCGCAACTCGCGCTCGCAGCGAGGCGAGATCGCCGAGCAGCTTCTCGGCGCGCTCGGCGGCTGTCGCCTGAAGCGCAAGCGGCCTCAGCCGCTTCTTCACCTCGGCCTCGACGTCACGCGCGCGCTCGACCTGGATCCCAACGCGCGCGAGCTTGAGCTCGGCGCGATGCTTGCGGCGCTTGAAGCGCCCGAGCCCTGCGGCTTCCTCCAGCAGGGTCCGCCGCTCCTCCGGCTTCGAGCCGAGGATCTCCTCGACCCGCCCCTGGCCGATGATCGAGTGCATCCCGCCGCCGAGCCCGAGGTCGGCGAGCAACTCAACGAGATCGATGCGGCGTACGGCCGTGCGGTTCAGCAGGTACTGGCCCTCGCCACCGCGGTGCAGCCGGCGGGCGACGGAGAGCTCGGAGTACGGCAAGGGCCCCTCGCCGTCCGGATTGTCGAAGAGCAGCTCGACCTCGCAGAAGTCCTCGGCGGAACGGCCGCTGCCACCGGCGAAGAGAACGTCGTCAGGCTTCTCGGCACGAAGCTCTGAGGGAGCCATCGACCCCGCCGCCCACACGATGGCGTCGGAGACGTTGGACTTCCCGGAGCCGTTGGGCCCGACGACCACGGCGACGCCCGGCTCGAGGCGAATCTCGACCGGTTCAGGGAACGACTTGAAGCCGCGCAGCTTGATGGCGCGTAGGTTCACGCACCAGGAAAACTAGCGGGGAGCGCGGATGACGCCTTGGCCGGCCCGAAAGCTGCGCTTTCGGGCCGGAGTTGGCTGCGGCGCTTCGCGCGGAACGTGCGCGGGCGGAGCCCGCCCACTCCAATTCGGGCTCTGGTGAGCGGTTGACGTCAACCGCGGCGACGGCGGCGCCAAAGGCGTCGCCATCCCCTTCAGTTCGGCCTGCGGTTAGACCGGCTGCGCCAGCTCTAATCTCCGGCCGGTGGGATTAAGGGTGGGTTGTGCTCCTTAAAACCGCTCGTTCTGCGTCCCACTAAAGGCCGGAAGCTAGTGCAGGCGAAGCCCACTAGCTGCAGGCGCACTCATGTGGGCGCGGACGCGTCAGCGCCCGTGCCCACACGGTTGACAGCAAACGCCAACCGCGCCCCAATAGAAGTGGGGGGG
>JBBRZA010000061.1:0-19178 GCA_038237145.1 Gaiellales bacterium | reverse complement strand
TGCGCACGCGTTTCGTGGGTCGCCGCGACCGCGCACCCGACTGGCTGCAGGCGAAGCTCGCGGAGCTCGAGGCGACGACGGCGAACGAGACGAGGCTCAATCTCTGGATCGCGTTCGACTACGGCGGGCGTGCCGAGATCGTGGACGCGGCCAACCGCGCCGTCGCGGGCGGTGAAGAAGTCGACGAGGAGACCTTCGCGACTTACCTGAATGCGCCCGAGATGCCCGACCCCGACCTCCTGATCCGTACCTCCGGCGAGCTGAGGATCTCGAACTTCCTCCTGTGGCAACTCGCCTACGCCGAGCTGGTCTTCGTCGACACGCTCTGGCCCGACTTCGGAGAGGACCAGCTCCGCGCCGCTCTCGACGACTACGCCAGCCGCAGACGCCGCTTCGGCCGCAGGTAGTGGCTCCCCTCGTCTCGCGCATAGTGGTCGCGCTCGTCGGCCTGCCGCTCGTGCTGGTGATCGTCTGGGCGGGCGGCTGGTGGCTGTTCGCGCTGGCGGGCGTCGCGGCGATCCTCGCGCTGCACGAGTACGCGCTGATGATCCGCTCGCTGCGTCCGGTCATCCTGGCGGCGTATGCAGGAGTGCTCCTGTCGTTGCTCGGCGCACACCTTGCCGGCCTCGAGTGGACGGTGGCGGGCTTCCTCAGCACGATGGTGTTCGCGTTCCTGTTGCACTGGATTGCCACCACGCGTCAGTCCGCCACCGTTGCGATCGCCTCGACGGTACTCGGCGCGGGCTGGATCGGCCTGTGCCTTGCACACCTGTTGCTCCTGCGGCAGATCCCGAGTAACGGGGAGCTCGCCACATTCACGGTGCTGCTCGCGGTGTGGGCGGGCGACATCGGCGCGTTCTTCGCCGGCCGGCTGGTCGGCCGTCACAAGCTTGCCCCTGCGCTGTCGCCGGGGAAGACCTGGGAAGGCTTCCTCTTTGGAACTGCAGCGACGATCTTCGTCGCCTTCGTCGCCCTCTACAAGCAGGACTACCTCTCGATCTGGCAGTCGATCGTTCTCGGCGCCGTGATCGCGATTGCAGCCCCGCTCGGCGACCTCTTCGAGTCCGCGCTGAAGCGAGACATGCAGGTGAAGGACAGCGGCCGCCTCTTGGCGGCGCACGGCGGCGTTCTCGACCGGATCGATTCCTTGCTCTTCGCAGTCGTGGCTTCGTATTACTTGCTGCGCGCGTTCAGCGCGGCCTAGAGACTCTTCGCGTACCGGACTTCCGCGACATCGAAGCCGAAGATGTGGATCTCGCGGGCCGCGCCGTCCAGCGACTAGCCGCCGAGCTCGTAGAAGCGCCGTGCCCTCGGGTTGTCATCCAGCACCCAGAGAACCGCAGCGTGGTGTCCCAGCCTGCGGAGCTCGTCTTCGCCTGACTGGATCAGCGCGCGTCCGGCGCCGGTCCCCCAGGTGTGGGTGGACGTAGATCGCGAACAGCTCGCCGTCGGTGCCCGGATCTCTGCTGGAGCCGACGCTGACGAAGCCCAGGATCTCTCCCTCGCGCTCTGCGACGAACGTGGGCGGCCAGCGCCGCGACCTTTCGACTGCTTCCTGCATCGACAGCGCCTGCAGCTGTTCGTGGGGCAGAGCGTGCGCGTACGCGGCCTGCCAGGTCTGCACGTGAACCCTGGCAACTCCTTCGGCGTCATCAGGTGTTCCGAGGCGAATCATCGCGGCGAACCTACACTTCCTGGGTGATGAAAAGGATCGCGCTCCTTGGCGCTACAGGCTCGATCGGGCGCCAAGCGCTGGAGATCATCGAGGCGCATCCCGGGCTCGAGCTTTGCGCTGCGGCATCAGGCTCGCAGCCCATCGACGGGCTTGCGCCGCTGACGCAGGCCGGCGGCGATCTCACCGAGCTGCTCGACCGAGCCGAGCCGGACCTCGTTCTGAACGCAGTGGTCGGCTTCGCAGGATTGCCCGCGACACTCTGGGCCCTCGAGCGCGGTGTCGATCTCGCACTCGCGAACAAGGAGAGCCTCGTCGCCGCGGGCGAGCTCGCTCTGGCCGCGCAACGACGCGGCGGTGGCCTGCTGATTCCGGTGGACAGCGAACATTCGGGTGCGTTCCAGTGCCTTGAAGGCCGTTCGGTCGACCAGGTCCACTCACTCGTGCTCACGGCGTCGGGTGGACCGTTCCGTGGTCGGGCACGCGACGAGCTGGAAGACGTGGCGCCTGCTGCAGCTCTGGCGCACCCGACCTGGAGCATGGGCCCGAAGATCACCGTCGACTCTGCAACGCTTGCGAACAAGGGCCTCGAGCTGATCGAGGCTCACTTCTTGTTCGGCCTGCCGTACGAGCAGATCGATGTCGTCGTGCACCCGACCTCGGTCGTGCATGCGCTCATCCGCTTCCGGGACGGTGCGACGCTTGCGCATCTCGGGTATCCGGACATGCGCGTGCCGATCTCATACGCACTCACGTACCCCGAACGCAGCGCCACGCCGATCCCGCCGCTCGATGTCGCCGGTGGCATGACGCTCGAGTTCGAGCCGCCCGACCTGGAGACCTTTCCGCTGCTCGGGTACGCGCGGAAGGCGGGAGAACAGGGCGGGACCTATCCCTGCGTGTTCAACGCGGCCAACGAGGTGGCTGTCGCGGCGTTCCTCGAGGGACGGCTGCCGTTCCTCGGCATCGCGGACGTGGTTGAGGACACGTTGGCCACGGCCGACGGATCTGCTGTGCGCGACCTCGACGAGCTCGTCGCGGCGGACGAGGCCGCACGCCGTCACGTCGAGGACGCGCTGAAGGTCGCATGAGCGTCGCTCGCCTTCGTCTCGCTCCCGTGAGGGAAACCATGTTTCCCTCACGAGCTCCCTTCTTTAGGGATCGCCTCAGCGCCCGCAGCGTGGCGACCGCCGCCGCGCGCACTGAGGAGAAAGAGCGGGGAAACCGCCCGGTTTCCCCTTACACCCCTTCCACCGCTCATCGGCCAAAGGACAGCCGATGAGCATCCTCATCTCCATCCTCGGTCTCGCGGTTCTGATTCTCCTCCACGAAGCCGGTCACTTTTTCGTCGCGCGGGCCGTCGGCATGAGGCCTCGGCGGTTCTACCTGGGTTTTCCGCCGGCGCTCGTCAAAGTCAAGCGCAACGGGATCGAGTACGGAGTCGGGGCGATCCCGCTCGGCGGCTACGTAAAGATCCCGGGCATGCACCGGCCCGCTGCGTCCGACCTGGACGTGCAGCTCGGGCCGGCCCTGACGGAGGATCCGAGCCTGTTTCCGAAGGTCGCACGCGTCAAGCGTGCTCTAGAAGCGGGCGATCACGACGGCGCCCGAGCTGCCCTTCCCGAGCTCGAGCGCGCCGTCGAGGAGGCGAGCCTCAGCCCCGCCGCGGCGAAGGCTGCGCGGCGTGCGGTGGAGGAGCTGGGAGACGCGCTCAGCCCTGACGCCTACTGGCGCCAGCGGACCTGGAAGCGCATCGCTGTCATATTCGCCGGCCCGGGCGTCAACATCGTTCTCGCGGTCGTGCTCGTGGCCCTGGGTTACATGTTCGGTGTCCCGGGCGATGCCAACCGCACTGTCAGGAACGTCCAGCCGGCCACGCCGGCTGCGTCTGTCGGTCTCCGGCCCGGTGACACGATAGTCGCACTGAACGGGCAGGCGACGCAGACCTTCGACGCGGTCTCCCGGCTGATCCGGGGCTCGAACGGCAAGCCCATCATGGTCACGATTCTGCGCAACGGCAAGCCGCTCACGCTCGGGCCGGTGCGGACGAAGCGGATCGGCGACCGCTGGGCATTGGGGTTCCAGCCCGGCTGGCAGAAGATCAGCTACGGCCCGGTCGGGGCGTTGACCCACAGCGTCAGAACCAATTGGACGGCGACGAAGGCGACGATCACGTTCTTACCCAAGCTGCTGACGGGATCGGGAAGGAAGGAGGTCTCGAGCCCGGTCGGGATCGTGGACGTCTCGAGCCAGGCGGTCTCGCTCACCTTCACGCTGTTCCTGCAGATTCTCGGGCTGATCAGCCTTTCGCTGGCGATTCTGAACCTGCTGCCGCTGCTGCCCCTCGACGGTGGCCACATCCTGTTCTCGATCATCGAAGGGCTCCGCGGCCGTGCGGTCGGGCGTGAGGTCTACGAGCGCGTTTCCGCGATCGGGATCGCGCTCTTCCTCGTCCTGATGTTCATAGGCCTGTCGAACGACATCAACCGCCTCGGCGGCGGTTAGCCCGCTCCGTCACGCTCCCGGCACGGTGTCCGAGACCAGCCTGCGGACTCGTGGCTCCAAAGGGCTTCGCTTCACAAGCGGGATCGCTGAGTTTCGTTACGACCTGGTGACACTCAGGTATGGGTGTCTGACACCCTGAGGGGCCGCTATACACTGGAATCGATGGCCAGCGAGCGCCAGATCACCGTTGGCGGCGTGAAGATCGGCGGCGGCGCCCCCGTCGTCGTCCAGTCGATGACGCTGACGAAGACGCACGACGTCGAGGCCACGACTGCCCAGATCGCCGCTCTGGCCTCGGCCGGTTGCGAGATCGTCCGCGTGGCTGTTCCGAAAACGGAGGACGCCGAGGCGCTGAGCAGGATCGTCCGGTTCTCGCCGCTCCCGGTCATCGCGGACATCCACTTCAACGCGAGCCTTGCGCTCAAGGCGATCGGTGCCGGCGTCGCCGCTGTCCGCATCAACCCCGGCAACATCGGCGGCTCGGACAAGGTCGCGCAGGTCGTGCGCGCTGCGCAGGGGGCGGGTATCCCGATGCGCATCGGCGCAAACTCCGGGTCGTTGCCGAAGCATCTCAGCGAGCTCGCGCAGACCGATCAGGCCGAGGCGCTCGTCGAAGCGGCGCTCGAGGAAGTGCGGCTGCTCGAGAGCCTCGACTTCAGGGACTTCAAGATCTCGGTGAAGTCGAGCCACGTGCCGACGATGATTCGCGCGTATCGCCTGCTCGCCTCGAAGGTGCCGTACCCGCTGCACCTCGGTGTCACCGAAGCCGGCACGCCTTTCGCGGGCTCGATCAAGAGCGCCGTGGGCACGGGCGCGCTTCTCGTCGACGGCATCGGGGACACAGTGCGTGTCTCGCTGACCGCGGATCCGGTCGAGGAAGTGCGCGTGGCCTGGGAGATCCTCAAGTCGCTCGGGTTGCGTGAGCGCGGACCGATCATGATCGCGTGTCCGTCCTGCGGTCGGGACAACGTGGGGGTGCAAATCCTCGCGGAGAAGGTGGAAGAGCGGCTGAGCGCGTACCCGCAGCACTTCGAGGTGGCTGTGCTCGGCTGTGCCGTGAACGGGCCGGGCGAAGCGGGCGATGCAGACTTCGGAATTGCCGGCGGCCGCGACACAGGTTTCGTCTACGCGCACGGGCGTGTGCTGAAGAAGGTCTCCTCCGACATCCTCATCGAAGAGCTGTTCCACGAGATCGACAAGTGGATCGCAGAGGGTATGCAACGTCCGAAGCATCTGAAGATGGCAAAGCCTGCTGCGCTTGCGATGGCAGAAGCGTCACTGATTCCGCTCGGCGAGTAGTCTGCCCGGACAACATGATTGCCCGGGCCTCAGAGCTTTTTCTTCCGACGTTGCGCGAGCCGCCGGCGGACGCGGATGCCGCGAGTCACAAGCTGCTCGTGCGTGGAGGCTTCATCCGGCAAATCGGTGCCGGACTGTGGACGTTCCTGCCGCTCGGCTGGCGCGTCCATCAGAAGGTCGTCCAGATCATCCGCGAGGAGATGGACGCCATCGGCGACCAGGAGATGCTGTGCCCGGTCTTGACTCCTGCGGAGCTCTGGGAGCTGAGCGGCCGCATCAATATCCCGGAGCTTTTCAAGCTGAAGGATCGGAATGGCCGCGCCTTCGTCCTGCCGCTCTCACACGAAGAGACGATGACGCTCCACGCGCGCGAGATCCAGTCGTACAAGCAGCTTCCGCAGCGCTGGTACCACTTCAGCACGAAGGAGCGGGACGAGCCACGTCCGCGCGCCGGACTGTTGAGAGTGCGCGAGTTCATCATGAAAGACGCGTATTCGTTCGATCGAGACACCGATGGGCTGGACGAGAGCTTTCAGCTCCATTCGCAGGCCTACAAGAAGATCTTCGAACGGTGCGAGCTCGAGGCCTACGAGGTGGAGGCGGAGTCCGGGATCATGGGCGGCAAGGAGTCGTGGGATTACCTTGCCCCGGCGGAGTCCGGCGAGAACGAGCTCGTGCGTTGCGAGAACGGCGACTACGCCGCAGACATCGAAGCGGCGGAAGGGATTCCGCGCGCTCCGAAGTTCCCGCAGTCGCTTGGCACGCCCGAGGAAATCGAGACGCCTGATGTCACCACGATCGAAGGTCTCGCCGAGTTTCTGAAGATCGACGCAGCGGCGACTTCGAAGGCAATGCCAGTCGTCGTGGGAGACCGCGTTGTGCTTGCGCTGGTTCGTGGCGATGACCGGCTCAGCGAGGAGAAGCTCACGACCACCCTCGGGATTGCTTTCCGTCCTGCGACGGAGGATGAGATCCGCAAGACGTTCGGCGCCGGCGGCGGGTCCCTCGGGCCTGTGGGAGTCGATGTCGAGGTGATTGCGGACAGCGCGCTGCAGGAGGGCCAGTTCGTGGCCGGAGCGAATCGCGATGGCCGGCATCTACGCGGTGTGGAGGCGGGCCGTGACTACGAGCCGCTCTTTGCAGACATCCGCGAAACGAATCCGGGAGATCGCTGTCCGAAGTGCGGCGGGAAGCTGATCGCGGAAACGGCGATCGAGCTCGGTCACATTTTCAAGCTCGGAACGTTCTACAGCGAGCCGTTCGGCGCGACGTATCTCGACGAGGACGGACAGGAGAAGCTGCTCGTGATGGGTAGCTACGGCATCGGGCCCGCGCGCACCATGGCGGCCATCATCGAGCAGCATCACGACGAAAACGGCATTCAGTGGCCCGCTTCGGTCGCGCCGTACGACGTCCACGTGGTCGTCATCCCCGGTATGGAAGAGCACGCGCAGTCAGTCGCGGACGCGCTCTCCGCGGCGGGCTTCGAAGTCCTCGTAGACGACCGCGATGCGCGAGCGGGGGAGAAGTTCGCGGACGCCGATCTGATCGGCTGCCCGGTGCGCGTAACGGTCGGGCGAAAGGTGGCCGAAGACGGTACGGTGGACATTCGCGAGCGCGCAAAGGGGGAAGACAACGCGGTGAGCGTGGGTGAGCTCGTCTCTACAGTGCGCGAGAAGCTCGGCTGATGGCGCGAAAGCGACGCTTCAGCGAGGACTCGTTCGGCCCGACCATCGAACGGCTGATGGGCGAAGCCGGTCTCACCTACCGTTCACTCGCCGAGAAGACGAGGCTCTCCGCGGGATACCTGAACCACCTAGTGCACGGAAACCGCCCGGTGCCGTCGGATGATGTGATCAAGACGCTCGCGCGAGCGCTGGGCGTCGAGGCCGAGCACTTTCGCGAATACCGTTTGCGTGTGATCACCGATCGACTCGAACGCATGCCGGACCTGATCGACAAGCTGTACAGGCGTTACGGCGCATAGCCGATACGATGCGCCGGCCACGGGGCGTGGCGCAGCCTGGTTAGCGCGCTAGTCTGGGGGACTAGAGGTCCCGAGTTCAAATCTCGGCGCCCCGATCAGCGAAAGCCCTGCTAAAGCGGGGCTTTGGCGACATGCTCCGGGCGAACGTGGTCGTAGATCCGTTCCGTTGTCCGCTCGTCTGTGTGGCCGGTCACGACCGACCGCAGCTTCCCTTCCATCCCGCGAGGAGGCGGCCGCGAAGTTCGATCCTCTCGCGGGGTAGTAACCGTCAAGTCCACCGCCGGGACAACGGTGTCTACAGGTGGTGGCAGGAGAGCAGCAGGGTTAGCTCTGTGTCAACGTAAAGACTTGTGTTTACACACTAGTCAACGGTCTGGACCGCCTGCTACACCATGAAAGATGAAGCACGGGGAAGACCGCCGAACACCGCTGCGAACAGCAGGTCATACGTCCGACGCGGGAAGTAATGTAGTTAGCGGGGAAAGGGCGCTACGGCACAGCCGCCCGGAGGCAGTACAAGAAAGGTCGCTCCGGTAGAAGGCGATGCAAGCGCCGAAAACAGATAGTGCGCCACAGGCGGCCAAGTCTTGTACCTGACCGGAAAGGGATGGCCGCAGTAGCACCCCCGAAAAGAGGTGCGGGTGCCCGTGTGACTGACCGGAGCGTTGCGGCTGACCCAGCCTGTCTCTCAACACACCCGCACCCACCCGCCCAAGAGAGACACCCTCACAAACAGGGCATCACCTCAGGCGAATGACGCGCCTGCCTTTCGTCCTTACCTCTTCCGGCAATGCATCACCAGCATCTTCAGCCGCCCGAGTAGGCGCCGCCGATGTCCACATCTCGGTCTCGTGCAGCTCGGAACTCTGGCGACCAATCGTTCCGAAGAGGATCCTTGCGAGGGCGAACGCCACAACGATTGACAGGCTGAAGTACGAGCCCAACCCGATCGCAATCCACACCCACATCGGCATCACAAACCCTCGATGCCGCAGAGTCGCTTGTTGGCTTCCCCAATAACCAAGGATAGTGACAAGACGGGCCGCGTCAACTGATCCAGAGACATTCGCCATACCATCCCTCTGGGATGGGCGATCTTGGCTGTTAGGTCAGTCCTCGCGGTCGGGTCGATACTGCGATAGCCGCCGTCGGGCTTGTCTTCTATTGCGTTACGTCGCTCCCCGAGATTCTCTGACGGATCCGCCTCCCGCAAGCGCACTAAGACTTCTTCTTCGGCTCCTCGGTGGGCTTGGGGGCGGTGAGATCCTCGGGCACCCGCTTAAGGTCTTCGGCTTCCTCCTGGATGAGCGGATGTTCGGTCCGCTTAAGTTGAGCGTCCTCTGCGTCTCCCGGTGTACGACCCTCCTCGGCCATTGGCACATCATAAGTGGGCGCCAGTTGGCTATTCGTCTTGATCTACCCCTGGTGGCAGAATCACTTGCGGCGGATCCTCCTGTTGTGATTCTGAGCCGGGGCCGTATTGCCCAAGCGCCCAAGCCGTGGCTGCGCCCAACGGAGGGCCGACGACCAAGGCGATGTCCGTGACAAGGCTTCGCTCCTCGGCGTTTGACTGCTGCTTCTGGTCGGTCAAGGAAGCTCCTTTCTTCGACTGGAGAATAGGCAGCGTCCCGGACGTGTTCACACAAACAACGAAAGGAACAGTCGTGCTATCCCTGAGTCGCTTTCAAATGGAGCGGGTATCTGCGCGCCAGTTGCGCGCCAGTCGTCACCCTCGCGCAGCGGATTCCAGCGGTTCTCAGCGGTAACGATTTCGTGTAGCTATGCGGGTCGCCGCATGGTTGCGATGGTCAAGACGAGCCTGGGGGACTAGAGGTCCCGAGTTCAAATCTCGGCGCCCCGACTACAAAACCCGCTGGAGACGGCGGGTTTTTGTTGCTTGCCCGCGAGGGACTTGCGATCATCGGACAATGCAAGTTGGTCCGTTTCTCGCCGTTGCAGCCATCGTCGTGATCACACCCGGGGTCGATATGGCCCTGGTCACGCGAAATGCTCTCATGTACGGACGCCGTTCGGCCGTGGTGACAGCTTTGGGGATCAACGCCGGCATCCTTTTTTGGGTGATGGCCGCAGCGCTGGGCCTCGCCGCGGTCGTCTCGACTTCGGCAACCGCATTCGCCGCGATCAAGCTCGCCGGGGCCGCCTACTTGGTCTACCTGGGCATTCAGGCCCTCCGCTCGGCGCGAACGGATCGACCAGAGCAGAGAGTCAGCCGACTCCCCGCTCGGCTCCGACCAGTCGGCTGGCCTTCCGCCAAGGGCTCGTCACCAACATTCTCAACCCGAAGATCGCGGTCTTCTTTACGAGTCTTCTACCTCAGTTCGTCGGCGCGCACGGCTCGGCCGGCAACTTGCTTCTGCTCGGATTGTTGTTCAACGCGATGGGCATTGGCTGGCTCATCTGCTACGCGACCGCCGTGGCACGCGGACGGAACGTTCTCGGTCGGCCGCGCGTCAAGCGCACGCTCGATCGAATCAGCGGGCTCGTACTGGTCGGGCTCGGCACGCGGCTCGCTCTCGAAAATCGCTAGTAACGCTAAGATCGGGGGATCGCGCAGACCCTCCTAACGCGAATCCACAACCCTCGCGGTCGCGAGTGCGCTTGCGACCCTGGTTGCTGGTGCAGACGTACCGCGCTGGGCCGTGCTGTGAAGTGGTGGTTTCCCGGCCGCTACTTCGGTCTCCACCACAAGAATCGCGCCCTTGAAGAGTGGAAGCGGAGTCAGCAAGGGGATCAACCTACGCGCTAAGGCGAGCGCTCGCTAAGGCGAGCGCCAGTGCCGATGGCTTCGGCGCATTGCGTCCAGGCGCCGGCGGGCGAGCTTCGTCGGCCGGGCTCCGAGATCCGCGCCCGGCGGTCTCGCCAAGCGACGTTCGAGTGATGCTTCCTCCCGCGCGCTGATCGACTCCGGCGCTTCGACGTAGAGAGCCACTGCAGCAGCAGCCGGTCCGCGTCTGTCGGCGACGCCGGAGACTTCGACTATGCGTTTCACCGACCGGATCGTCACCTCGACCGTGTCGCCAACGCGGACATCCTTCGAAGGCTTCACGCGTGCGCCGTTGACGTGGACGCGCCCGCCGAGCACCGCGTGCGTCGCCGCGCTGCGTGTCTTGAATAGTCGCGCCGCCCACAGCCACTTGTCGACCCTCGCCTGTTCCATGGTCCTGGTCAAGATACGACAGGGTCAGGGAGCCCTGCTAGGCCGCTCGCCCAGGCGAGCCGTTTCTCTAGGAAAGGAGGGAGCGGACGCCGTCGATGAGGACAGCGACCCTGTCCGAGAGAAGCGTGTAGGCGATGATGATCGCTGGGACAATGACGCCCAGCACGACCGCGTACTCGGCCATCGTCTGCCCCTTCTCGCGGCGGCAGCGGGCACGAATCCGGTCGAACCAACCATAGAAAGCCATCTTCCCGGACATCGGCGCGGCTCGTGCCGTCCCGTATGCCTCATCCTGGGGATCCGACCGGAGTGAGAAGCTATGCGGGATGCGGCGCCCCCTTTTGGCCTTAGTGCTTCTCCTTGCCCTGCCCACATCCGCCGCTGCCGCCCAGGCGCCGGCTCGGAGCGCGATTTTCTTCTATCCCTGGTACTCCAACCCGCGCCACGACGGCCAGTACGTCCACTGGGCCCAGGCCGGACACGCCCCGCCTCTTGACATCGCGTCGGCTTTTTTCCCCATTCGCGGCCCATACTCGAGCGGCGATCCGCGTGTGCTCGGCGCTCAGATGAGGGACATCGCAGACGCCGGCGTCGATGAGGTCGTCAGCTCATGGTGGGGTCGCGGGTCCCAGGAGGACCAGCGCCTGCCGTCCGTCATGCGCGCGGCGAAGCGACGCGGCCTCGAGGTCGCCGTTCAGCTCGAGCCGTACCCGGGTCGGACGATCGATTCGATTGCAGCCGACCTCGTCTACATCCGGAGCCTCGGAGTACGCGACGTCTACGTCTACCGCACCATGGACTTCACGGCAGAGGAGTGGAACGGCGTCACGCGACAGCCCATGGGGCTGAGGCTCTTCGGGCAGACTGCGCTCGTGGGCTTCGCGGCACGCGCAGGGTTCGCCGGCTTCTATACCTACGACATCGTCATCTACCACGCAGCGAAGTTCGACCGCTACTGCAAACAGGCGCGCGCGCGAGGGATCCTTTGTGCGCCGTCGGTTGGTCCCGGGTACGACGCGCTGGCGGCGACCGGGGACGCGAATTTCAAAGACCGACTGTTCGGCGCTACGTACGACTCGATGTGGCGTGCAGCGCTCCGCGCGGGCGCCGATCTGGTCACGATCACGTCGTACAACGAGTGGGGGGAAGGTACACAGATCGAGCCCGCCGGTCACGGCGGTGGCTACGAGAGCTATGACGGGGCCTACGGGCTGCGCGGGCGGGCTGCGCAACGCGCCTATGTCACGCGCACCGCGTACTGGACGTCACGGTTGTAGGAAGACGTCGGCGTCGCAGCCGGCGACGAGTGCATCGAACACATCCTCGACGCCGCGCAATGAGGGGTGCGAAAGGTCGACATGGATGTCGTCCCATTCCTCGAGCCCGAGCGAGCCCGCGCCCTCGTCGGCGCCGAAGCACAGCAGCGTCTCGGTGGAGATGACGTTGCGGCGGCCCGTCTGACGCCGCGCGATCCACTCGAGCTCGCGCAGCTCTTCGAGCGGATCGATGCGGACGTTGGAGTCCGAGCCGATGCAGATCCCGATGCCGCGGGTGCACACGCGCTCGACCGGCAGGAACCCGTCGCCGAGGTCGGCCTCCGTCGTCAGGCATGCACAGATGCGCGCGCCGGCACGTGAGAGCAAGTCGAGCTCGGATCCGTCGGCGTGCGTCGCGTGTACGACTGTCGTGCGCTCGCTGAGACAGCCGGTCCGATCGAGTAGCTCGATCGGCCGGATGCCGTACTCGGCGAGGCATTCCTCGATCTCGCGCGGCTGTTCGTCCGCGTGCACGTGCAGAGGCAGGCGCTCGTCGGCCGCGTAGCGGCCGATCTCCTCGAGCCAGTCCTCGGGACACGCGCGCACGGAATGGGGGGCAACTCCAACGGGAATCCCGCGGCCGCGCAGGTCCTCGACCTGACGGAGGTACTCCGCGGCCGACTCCTGCCGGAAACGCGGCAGGCCTCCGCGTCCGTACGCGGCGAGCAATACGACGATGCGAATGCCTGCCTCCTCGGCAGCTTCCACAGCGGCGAGCGCTTCGTCGAAGCCGAGGTAATGGAACTCGCCGACCGCGGTGTAGCCCGCGGCGCGCAGCTCACGGTAGACCTGCACGTACTCTCGGCGGACCAGCTCGGTGGTCTGGCGCTCCGCCTCGGCGAGCATGAGATCTCGCCAGGCCCAGAAGTCCGTGCCTCCGGAACGCCCGCGTAAGGCGCGCTGGAAGCCGTGGCTGTGGGCATCCACGAAGCCAGGCAGGCTGAGGGTCTCGGCCACGGGCGTATCCTTTCCACACTCATGGCGACCCGCGTCGTTCCGGCGACTTTGCAGCAGCTTCCGAATGCGCTCACGATCGCGCGGCTGGCCCTGATCCCGGTTTTCGTCGTGCTGATGCTGATCGCGGATGGCGGTCACAGCTGGCCGGCCGGCATCGTCTTCGGTATCGCGGGCGTCACCGACCAGATCGACGGCTTTCTCGCCCGGCGCTGGCGGGTGGAATCGGACTTCGGCCGGGTCTTCGACCCGCTCGCCGACCGGCTGATGATCGACGCCGCGGTGATCCTCCTGTTCATCCAGGACCACATGCCCTGGCCCGGCCTGGTCGTGATCATCGGACGTGACCTCTTGCTCCTCGCCGGCTACAAGACGATTGCGCCGCCGGGCTATCAGGTGAACGTGAACTTCCTCGGTAAGGCGGCAACCTGGCTTCTGTACGCGGGGATCGGGTTCCTGATCGTCACGCACCGCTCGACCGACTGGCCGTACTGGATCTTCTGGACGGGCCTCGTCCTCGCGGTTGTCGCAGGCCTGATGTACGGGCTCACGGCCTGGAGAGAAGGCAAGCGATGAAAGCGGTGGTGATGGCAGGCGGCGAGGGCACGCGTCTGCGTCCCCTCACCTCCAACCAGCCCAAGCCGATGGTGCCGGTCGTCGGCAAGCCTTGCATGGAGCACATCCTCGAGTTGTTGCGCGAGCACGGGATGAACGAGGTGATCGTTACGGTGGCCTTCCTTCCGCAGGCGATTCGCAGCTACTTCGGCCAAGGGGAGACGCTCGGAATGCAGATCGGCTACTCGGTCGAGGAATCGCCGCTCGGCACCGCCGGCTCGGTACGCCTGGCCGGGAAGCAGCTCGACGAGACGTTCCTCGTCATCTCGGGGGATGCACTTTGCGACGTCGACCTCAGCGCCCTCGTCGCGTTCCACAAAGAGAAGGGTGCAGCGGTGACGATCGGGCTCAAGTCGGTCGAAAACCCGCTCGAGTTCGGCATCGTGGTGACGGACGAGGAAGGCCGGATCGAACGTTTTCTCGAAAAGCCCTCCTGGGGCCAGGTCTTCTCCGACACGATCAACACGGGGATCTACGTGATGGAGCCCGAAGTGCTAAAGCACGTGCGGGCCGACCGTCCGTACGACTTCTCGAAGGAGCTCTTTCCCTACCTGCTGGAGATGGGACGCCCGCTGTACGGCTACGTGATGGACGGGTACTGGCAGGACATCGGAAATCTCGACCAGTTCCGGCAGGCGAACTTCGACGCGCTCGAGGAAAAGGTGCGCCTCAACATTCCAGGCATCCGCATCCGCGGCAACGTCTGGCTCGGCGAGGGCGTCGAAATCGGTGAGCTCGAGCAGATCGAAGGCCCGGCGTACATCGGCAACTACTGCCGCATCTCTCCCGGTGCCACCGTGGGCTCGCACGCGGTGCTGTCGAACAGCGTCACCCTTCGTGAGCGCACGCGTGTGACGCGCTCGGTCGTCGACGCGTCGACGCACATCGGCCGGAGCGTGTTGATCGAGGGCGCGATCCTCGGCCGGTCGTGCGACATCCGTGCGCATGTTCGCATCCATGAGGGCGTCGCGATCGGCGACGAGGTGACCATCGGCGCGGAGACGGTGGTCATGCCGGGCGTCCGGATCTACCCGTACAAGGACGTGGAGTCCGGATCGCTCATCCACGAAAGTGTGATCTGGGAGTCGCGCGCGTCTACGCGTCTCTTCGGGAGGGAGGGCGTCGCCGGGCTCGTCAACGTCGACCTCACGCCCGAGGTCGCGGTCCGCATCGCCGCTGCTCTCGGAACGGCGCTCAAGCGCGGGGCGCGCGTGGCCGCAAGCCGGGAGTCGGCCCCCGCGTGCCGGATGATCAAGCGGGCGATGATCACGGGCCTCACGTCCTCGGGACTCGATGTCGCCGACCTGCGTGTCCTGCCCGCGGCGGTTGCGCGCCATCTGCTCAAGAGCGAGGGCTACGAAGCGGGCTTCCATGTCGGCACGAGTCAGTTGGATCCCGAGATGGTGCAGATCAAGTTTTTCGAGCAGCCCGGTATCCAGCTCTCGCCTGCTATGCAGAAGGAGATCGAGAAGAACTTCACACGTGGCGAGTTGCGTCGCGCCAGCTTCGGTGACATCGGCACGATCAGCTATCCGGCGCGCGTGAGCGAGTCGTACGCGCAGGATCTGCTGGACAGCCTCGATGTCGAGGCGATCCGCGCGCGTGGCTTCCGCCTTGTCGTCGATTACGGCTTCTCGGCGGCGTCGTACGTGCTGCCTCTGCTGCTCGGGCCTCTGGGAGTAGAAGCGGTCTCCGCGCACGGTTTCACGACGGACCGGTCCGATCCCGGCTCCGCCCTCCTGCGAGAGGCGATCGGGCAGGTGAAGCAACTCGTGCCTGCGGTCGGCGCCGATCTCGGCGTGATCCTCGACCGGGCGGCGGAGCGCCTCTATCTGGTCGACGAGCGCGGACGCGAGGTGCCGGTCGAGCAGACCCTGCTTCTCTTCTTGCGGCTGATCGGAAGCAACGGGCGACGCGGGAAGCTCGCGTTCCCGATCACTGTCACCAGCCAGGTCGACCGCTTGTTGGAAGGGAGCGGGCTCGAGGTCGTGCGCACGCCGGCGTCACTCGGTGACCTGACGAAGGCGGCCGCAGAGGACGGGGTCATCTTCGCCGGTGCGGTGGGTGGGGGGTATGTCTTTCCGGAGTTCCTGCCCGCATACGACGCGACCGCGAGCCTCTGCAAGCTGCTCGAGTTGCTCGCGCCCGTGCGGCGACCGCTGTCGGAGCTCGTCGCCGACTTGCCGGCGCCGACGCTCGTCCACCGGCAGCTCGCGTGCCCTTGGGCCCTGAAGGGCGTCGTGATGCGGCTGCTGACGGAACGCCTGCGGGACCGCAAGCTCGACCTGACGGACGGCATCAAGGTGTTCGGCGAGCGAGGGTGGGCGCAGATCCTTCCCGATCCCGACGAGCCGATCGTGCACATCTACGCCGAGGGGGCAACCGTGGAGGACTCGAAGGCACTCGAGGCGGAGTTCCGGGCGATGGTCGAAGAGATCATGCAAACCGAAACCGCGGCAACCACGGGTTAGAACTCTCAAGTTCAGGTTGACCCTTTGGCGGTGTGCTGCTTTACTGGTGACGAGCCCTCGACCAGGAAAGGCGGCCCGTGGAACCTCTGCCCGATCTCGCAACGCTGTCCGACGCTGACCTCAAGCTGCTCATCGCCGATCTGACGCGCGACGAGAACGAGGTCTCCTACCAGCGGCGCCTGCTGCACGGGAAGATCGACATCCTCCGTGCGGAGCTGGTCGCGCGGCTGCAGAAGACCGGAGGGGCGAGCATCCTCGACGAGGTGGACGTCGAACACCTGACCGAGATCCTCACCTCGAAAGCCGCGCCGCCGAGCTAGGTCGTGCCCCTACCAGCAATACTTGCCGGCCTCTGGCTTGGTGCTCGCGACCCAGAGACTCGCCAGCATCACTGGCAGGGGCACCTTTGAGCCACATCTACTGTCAGGAATGCGGCTTCCAGAACCCCGAAGCTGCGAACTACTGCGCTCGTTGCGGAGCGCTCCTCGTCAAAGACGAGGGCGGCACGGAAACGACGCAGACGTTCACGCCTGACGAGGGTGAAGACACGTCCGCCGAAGCGCTCGAGGACCTCGGCATCACGGGCCCCGCGCTGGTCGTTCGCTCGGGTGGGGGCAGGGCGGGAGAGACCTTCCATCCAGAAGGCGAGACGTCGATCGGCCGCTCACCCGACTGCGGGATCTTTCTCGACGACGTCACGGTTTCGCGCAAGCACGCCGTGATCGTTCAACGTGACGGCGGCTTTTTCGTGGACGACCAGGGCAGCCTCAACGGCACGTTCGTGAACCGCAAGCGTGTCGAGTCCGCTCAGCTCGAAGACGGCGACGAGCTGCAGATCGGCAAGTATCGACTCACGTTCCTGGACCGTTGATGGCCACCGCCTCGCGACCGCGTCTGCTGACCATCGGAACCGTCTGCGGAATGCTCAAGGACGAGTTCCCGGACATCTCGATCTCGAAGATTCGCTACCTCGAGGATCAAGGGCTGCTGGCGCCGCGCAGGACACAGGGCGGGTATCGCCTTTTCAGCGAGGACGACCTCGAGCGCCTCGAAACGATTCTGCGCCTTCAGCGCGACGAGTTCCTGCCGCTGCGCGTCATTCGACAGGAGCTTGCCTCGTCCGGAGCGCGTGACCGTAAGAAGCGGCGTGGGGGTTTGACGGGCGAGGAGCACGAGCTCGATCTCGACGAGCTCTGTGAGCGCGCGGGGATCGACGCGCGGCTCGCGCGGGAGTTGGAAGAGTTCGGTTTGCTTGCGCCGCGCACCGAGTCCGGCCAGAAGCGGTACCGCGAGCTGGATGCCGACATCGCGCTTGCCTGCGGCCGGCTGGCCCAATTCGGGATCGCGCCCCGGCACTTGCGAGGGTTCCGCACGGCAGCGGACCGCGAGGCTGCGCTCATCGACCAGGTCGTCGGACCGGCCCTTCGCGCCCGCAATCCTGAGCGGCGACGGGCCGGGATGGAGGATCTGGAATCGCTCGGCGAGCTCGCCCAGGGCCTCGGCCAGCTGCTCTTCTGGCGCGCGCTCCGCCGGCTTGCGTCAACATGATCTGGTGAATCTCGCCGAGAAGGTCCGGGAGGTCCCCGACTGGCCCCAGCCGGGTGTCGGTTTCAAGGACGTCACACCGCTGCTTGCGGATCCCGAGGCACTCGCGTATGCGATCGAGCAGTTAGCAGAGTGGGGGGCGGAGAAGAAGCCCGACCTGATCGTCGGCGCCGAGGCGCGCGGCTTCATCCTCGGAGCTGCGATCGCGAAAGAGATCGGCTGCGGGTTCGTGCCCGCACGACGGCCGGGCAAGCTTCCGCCCGAGACGATCAGCGCTACGTATGCGCTCGAGTACGGACAGAACGCGCTCGAGCTGCACCCGGACATGGTGCCGCATGGCGCGCGCGTCCTGATCCACGACGACGTGCTCGCCACCGGCGGTACCGTTGAGGCGATCGCCGGCCAGCTCGTCGAACGGCTGGGAGGCATCGTCGTTGGGTGCTGCTTCATCATCGAGCTGGGGTTCCTGAACGGCCGCGAGCGCCTGTCCAAGTACGACCTGCATGCCCTGATCGAGTACTGATCCTCACAAGGTGTCAGGTTTGACATCCGGGGTGCCGATTAGAAAGTCACCATGTATGACGCGCTGACGGGGCGGTTCACCTTCCCGTGCCCGGCACGCGGAGAGGCGCACGTCACCCTGTCGGCCTTTCGGCAGCTCGAACGCTTGCCGGGGGCGGCTCATCCCTCGGTCTTCCACGTGACCTTCGCCTGCGGATGCGGTGAGGAACACGAGGGGCTCGTGAGCCACGACGACCTCGATTGGGGCCCATTGGGTCTGCAGGGCGGCACCTTCTACAACGTCATGACCGCGCAGCTCGATCGCGTGGTCGCCGAGCTCTCCGACGTAGCCGCTCGCAGGATCCAGGCGGGGGAGTGGCCCTGGAGCTTCTTCTGCTACCCCGAGGACCGGCCGCGGCCCGTCTTTCCTTCCTCGTTCTTCCTGCTGACCCCCGGAGACGGCTCGCTCGGCCTCGCCGTGCGCTGCCCGGCCTGCCAGCGCACGTCGGTGAACCTCGTCTCCCATGACCACGTCGACCTGCCCTTCCACAACGACGCCAAGGTGGGAGTGGTGGAGCACGTCTTCAACGACGACGTGGCCGGCGCAATCGAGGAGTTCCGCGCGGAGCTCTACTCCGCCTCGTTCGATACCCGCCGCCTGACCCTTTAGAAACCGGGTTCGTCTTCGGCCGCAACGGGTACCACCGGGGGACCGACTAGCGAGGTGATCGAAAATGTACGGACTCACACGTGCGACGACGACGCTGGTGTTTTCGGCCGCCGCAGGCCTCCTGATCTGGCTGGCAACGCAGATCAGCAACGACCACATCGGGGGGTACTGGGCCCGGGTCGGCCTCGTTGCCGGCGCAGGTTTGCTGATGGCGCTGTCCCAGCTGCTGGGAGGGTGGACGAAGTGGGGCTGGCCGCGGCTCTCGATCGCGGTCTTGATCACAGCGTTCATCCCTGTGGCGATCGTGTCGCTCTGGATCGTCCTGGCCGGAGAGCCAGGCAGCGGCTGGTTCCACAACCACGTGATGTCCTGGTCCCGCGACATCCACGTCAGCGGTCTTGTCACCGACTTCCTCTACTACATCCCCGTGCTCGCCTTCGGGACCGGGCTCGTCTTCGGGTTCTC
>JBBRZA010000060.1:0-19534 GCA_038237145.1 Gaiellales bacterium | reverse complement strand
ATCGGCGGCGGGCCGGCCGGCTACACGGCGGCGCTGTACAGCGCGCGGGCAAACCTGCGGCCGCTGGTGATCGAAGGGTTCCAGTGGGGCGGGCAGCTGATGTTGACCAGCGACGTCGAGAACTATCCGGGCTACCCGGAGGGAATCATGGGGCCGGAGATGATGCAGCAGTTCCGCTACCAGGCGGAACGCTTCGGCGCGGAGTTCATCACCGACGACGTCACGCGCGTCGACCTCTCCGAGCGTCCGTTCCGCGTCTGGGTCGGCGACGACGAGTATCGCGCCGAGACGGTGATCGTCGCCACCGGCGCGAACGCGCGACAGCTCGGGCTCGAGTCCGAGCGCGCACTCCAGGGCCGCGGCGTCACGTACTGCGCCACGTGCGACGGCGCCTTCTACCGCGACCTCGAGGTGATCGTCGTCGGCGGCGGCGACTCGGCGATGGAAGAGGCGACGTTCCTGACCAAGTTCGCGTCGAAGGTGACGCTCGTGCACCGGCGCGACGAGTTCCGCGCCTCGCAGATCATGGAAGACCGCGCCCGAGCGAACGACAAGATCGAGTGGATCACCAATGCCGTGGTGGACGAAGTGCTCGGAGACGCGCGTGTCACGGGCGTCCGCTTGCGCGACGTCAACACCGACGAGACGTGGGAGCTCGACGCGGACGGCGTGTTCGCGGCGATCGGCCACGATCCGAACACGGCGCTCTTCCTCGACCAACTCGAGCACGACGAGGCCGGCTACCTGATCACAAAGGCGCACACGACGGAGACGAACGTGCCTGGGGTCTTCGCCGTCGGCGACGTGCAGGATCACGTCTATCGCCAGGCAGTCACCGCGGCCGGGTCCGGCTGTATGGGTGCACTCGACGCCGAGCGCTATCTCGCAGCACTCGAGGGACACCTCATGACCGCCGAAGCTGCGCCCCGGCTCTAGCCGACACCGCCGCTAGCCTCGGCCGATGGCCGAATGGATCGATCTGATCGATCCGACGGAGGAGCAAGTGCGAGAGGCTTTTCCGCACGAGCTCGAACCGTCGGTGCTCGAAGCTCTCATGACCCCGACGGATCCGGACGGCAGGACCCGCCCGAGGCTCCGCGCGCATGGCGAGTACGTGTTCGGCGTGCTTCTCCTCTGCGTGCTCGATGCGGAGCTTGATCTCCTCTCCTATCAGGAGATCGACCTTCTCCTTTCGCGAGAAAAGGTGGTGACAGTTCGGAAGACGCCAGCGGACGGTGGGCCGCCGTTCGATCTCGGAAACGTGCAGGACGTCTGCTCCTCGCGAGAGCACATCCCGCCAGGGATGGTCGCCTACCATCTGCTCGACGAAGTGGCCGAGGGCTACCTCGACCTTGCAGACGGCATGGACAACGAGATCGACGAGCTCGAGGAACACATCGAGGACTGGAGCCGAGACCGCCTGCAAGGTCGGATCTCCACGATCCGCCATGACCTGCTGCACATCCGCCGGACGCTCGCTCCCACACGCGATGCGGTACGAGGCGTTGTCGACGGGCGTGTCGACATCGACGCCGGTCTGCTACGCCGGGAGGTTTTTCCCGAAGAAGTCGAGCGCGCGTTCGGCCGTGTCCTCGACAAGCTGACCCGCGCGACCGAGTCGCTCGAGTTCGCGCGCGACCTCCTGGCAGGGGTCCGCGACTTCCACGCCACGCAGATCGCGACCGATCAGAACGAGGTCACCAAGCGGTTGGCCGCCATGGCTTCCCTACTCCTTTTTCCGACGTTCATCGTCGGGGTGTATGGCCAGAACTTCGACCATATGCCAGAGCTGCACTGGCGGCTCGGCTACGCGTTTTCGTGGGGATTGATCGCGCTGATCACGGTGGCCCAACTCGTGTTCTTCCGCAAGCGTAAGTGGCTTTAGCGCAGCTACCTTGAACGGGTGCCGTACTTCATCTGCCCCAACTGCAAGCAGCGCTCAATCGACCACGATCGGCTCCAGGAGATCGACAACGTGCCGGTCGCCTGCGAGCGCTGCGGCTTCGGGTTTCTGTTCGAGCTGATGGATGACTACTACCCCGCGCCCAACACGGCGTTCGTGGTCTGCGACAAGGACGGGCGGATCATCGCCAGTGGACGCGGAGTCTTCGAGCTCTCGGGCTACAAGGAGCAGGAGCTGCTCGGGGCGGACCTGGTTCAGCGGTTCGCTCTGGGCGGGTTCGAACCGGCCCAGAACCCCGCGGCACTCGCGCTCGAATGGGGCGTTCGGCGGCTGGGCGAGCACATCGATCTCCGCACCCGCGCGGGCCGGCAGAAAGCAGTGACGGCCGACTTCTTCCCCGCCTACGACGACGACGGCGGGCTGCTGGTGGCGCTCACACCGCGAAGCTGACGTACGCGGCAGTCACGTAGGGAAAGTCCACGCGGCCCCCTAGCCTCTCGGCCACTTGACGGAGGCTCGCGTCGAGCTCGCGCCGCGCAGCGGGCGACGCCGCGGCGACGAAACTGACCGACGCGATGCGCTGCGCGAGCGTGTCCGCGTCCAGCTCCTGAACGAACTTGAAGCGCTGCTCTTCGAGCGGGCCGAACAGCTCGCTCTCGGCGAGCTGCCGCCAAGACTCCTCTGCGTCTGGGCGGCCCTGCGGAACGAAGGGCGCAATCAGCTCGCTGATCTCGCGCTGCAACGGGGCATCCGGGTCGCGCAAGTTCCACACGAGCGCCACCCCGCCTCCCGGGCGCAGCACTCGGTGGAGCTCCGGAATCGCCTCGTCGTGCCGGAACCAATGAAAGCCCTGCCCGACCGCGATTGCATCCACGCCGGCGTCGGGAAGCGGTATGTCTTCCGCGGACCCGCGCAGAGTCTCGGCCCCCGGCGCAGCTCGCTCGAGCTTGGCGCGCATTGCGTCGCCCGGCTCTACGGCGATGACACGCGCACCGGTATCCAGCAGAGCACGGGTTAGCTTGCCGGTGCCGGCGGCGAGATCGAGCACCGTGCGTCCTTCGCGCAGGTCGAGCCGATCGGCGATCCACGCCACGGCCTCCGGCGGATAGCCCGGCCGCGCGCGCTCGTAGACGTCGGCTACGAGCTCGAAGCTGCGTGACTCGGGGTGCTGGAGCTCAGACACGCGACGACGGGCAGAGGTCGTTGAGCACACACTCCTCGCAGCGCGGCAGGCGCGCGAGGCAAACGCGGCGGCCGTGCCAGATCAGCAGGTGCGGGAAGCGGCCCCAGTCCTCGCGCAGCACGATCTTCATCAGGTCGCGCTCGATCTTCACCGGATCCTCCTGCTTGGTGAGGCCGAGGCGCTGAGACAGCCGGCGGACGTGCGTGTCGACAACGATCCCCTGCGGCTCGCCGAGCTCGGCTGCGACGACGTTCGCCGTCTTGCGGGCCACCCCCGGCAGGCGGACAAGCTCCTCGAGGCGGTTCGGAACCTGGCCGTCGAACTCCGTCAGCAGCAACGCCATCGTGCCGCGCAGCGATTTCGCCTTCTGACGGAAGAATCCGGTCGCGAAGATGTCACGCTCGAGCTCCTCGGGCGGGACCGCGAGGTAGTCCTCGGGCTTGCGGTACTTGACGAAGAGCTTCTCGGTGACGCGATTGACGTTGACGTCGGTCGTTTGCGCCGAGAGCATCACGGCGACGAGGAGCTCCAGGGGCGTGCGGGTCTTGAGCGCGATCGTCGCGTCCGGATGCTCGGCGGCGAGCCGGTCGATGATCTCTCCGATGCGGGCACGCTTCGGGCCGACGCGTCGGCGCGCCTCCTTCACGAAACTTCTAGACACTTCTAGACCGTAGCGAGTGCGTGCTCGGCGTAGCTCGCCGAGCGCAAGCGTGGGCCGGCGCAGACGACGTCGAGCGCCGGGCAGCCGGCACAGATGTACTCGCTCGGCGTCGGACGGAACTCGCCGGCGTTGATCCTTGCGATCGCCTCGCTCAGCTCGGCCTCGAGCTCCGCGATCTGCTCGGCGCGGAACACGGTCGAGACGACTGCGTCCGGGCGCTCGAGGAAGTGGTACACGACCTCCACCTCTTGCGCGCCCGCGCGGAAGCAGGCGAGCGCATACACGAGGCGCTGCAAGCGGTAGTCGCTCTCGACGATCTCCTCGGGCGTGCCCTCCGCGAGCGAATTCGTCTTGTAATCGACCACCACTGCGCTCCCTTCCTCGAGCTGGAGCACGTCGAGCCGGCCGTGCAACAGAACGCCGTCGTGCTCGAACGCGAAAGGCCGCTCGGGTCGCGCGCTCGGAAGCGCCGCGACGCGACGCGCGAGCTCCGACTCGCAATACGAGCGGACGAACCCGTCGATCCGCTCCAGCTCCTCGTCCGACACGCGCGGATACCACCCGCGTACGCGGGCGGCAAGATCGTCGGGCGGCAGCGGCTCCACCAGGTTCACCAGCTCGAGCAGCCGGTGCACGGCGTCGCCGACCTCCGTTGCCGCCAACCCCGCAGTGCCCCCCGCTCTTGCGGCGCGGCTCTCGTCGGTCGGCCGCATCCCGACGACGCGTTCGGCGTAGTAGCGGTACGAGCAGCGGTCGAACAACGCAAGCGCGCTGAACGACAGACGCCGGACGCGATGCACGGGCGGCTTGGGAACCTCCACAAGAGGCTGCAGCGCCGGAACGAGCGCGGGCAACGCACCTACGTCGCCCTCATCGAACAGCGCAAGCTGCTCATCCTCGGCGAGAGCATCGACGGCGACCTCCTCCGACTCCGCCGCGAAGCGGTCGACGCGCAGGATCACGCGCGCGCCTTCGCGCTCGAGCTCTACGGGCTCGTCGCCGGCGCGCTCGATCTCGTCCTTGGCATCGAGGCGGCCGAGCACCCAACCGATCGGCGTCGTCTCGTCAGACGTCCGCTCGGGATCGATCGACCCCGAGATGATCAGCCGGTCGATCGCCCGCGTCATCGCGACGTAGTAGAGGCGCAGGCGCTCCGCCCGCTCCTCTTCCTTGCGGGTCTCCTGAACGGCGTCATAGGCGTAGGCGCCGCGCGGCTTGCTCGTGATCGGGTCGGCGACGCGGAAGCCGAAGCGCCCGTCGGAGAGGGCCAGGATCTCGTGCGACGCCGGCGGCGCTCTGTCACGACCCGCGTCCGCGACGACGACGACCTTGAACTCCAGGCCCTTCGCCGCGTGGATCGTCAGAAGGCGGACGGCGTCTCCGCCCTCCTCCTCCGCCACCGCTTCCAACTCGCGTGCACCGACCGCCTCCTGGTCGCGCACGAAACGTACGAACCCTTCCACGTCGGGACCGCGCAGCTCCTCGTACGAGCGCGCAAGCCGCGCAAGCTTGCGCAGGTTCGCGTAGCGGCGTCGGCCGTCCCAGCGAGCAAGCACGGCGAGGTCGTAGTCGTGCTCGGAGATGATCCGCTCGCACAGCCGCTCGAGGGAGAGACGCGCCAGCGCGGCAGTCAGGCGGTCGTAGCGCTGCCGGAAGGCGCGCAGGAGCTGGGCGTCGCGCTGCGGGAAGGTCTCGGGCAGCTCGCGTTCGAGCGCGACGAACAGCGGCCGCTTGGGCGCCGCACGCCGAAGGAGCACGAGCCCGTCGTTCGAGATCCCGACGAACGGTGATGCCAGCACGCTCACGAGCGCCTCGTCGTCGTACCTGTTCCGGAGGAGCCGAAGGTACGCGAGCAGGTCGACGACCTGCTGCTGGCCGAAGTACCCCCGCCCGGTGCTGCGATAGGTCGGCACGCCGAGCGAGCGCAACTCCTCCTCGTACCACTCGGCGTCCGTGCCCGCCGCGAAAAGCAAGACGATCTCCCCTGGAGTCGCGTCGCCGGCCGCGATCAGGTCGCGGATGCGCCGCGCGATCGCGCGCGCCTCGCCGCGCCGCCAATGGACATCGGTTCCCGAGTACGTCGACTTTTCCGTGACGAGCAACTCGACCGGAGCACCGAAGACCGGATCGGGAAAGTCACCGGACGCCGCCAGCGGCTGGAATTCGTCACCGAAGTCCGCGCCGAAGAGATGGTTCACGACCGCAAGCACCTCCGGGCGCGAGCGGTAATTCATCGTCAGCGGCAGCAGGCCCTCGCCGGCCTGCTCGCGCCGCTCGCGAAAGACCTGCACGTCCGCGTGGCGGAAGCCATAGATCGACTGGAACTCGTCACCGACGAAGAAGCGCTCGTGGTCGCCTTGCCCGCTCGAGAGCAGGTCGATCAACTCGCATTGCAGCCGATTCGTGTCCTGGAACTCGTCGACCATGATCGACCGGAAGCGCAGCTGCTCTCGTTCGCGGATCGCCTCGTCGTCACGCAGGAGGTCTCGCGCCCGCAACTGGAGGTCTTCGAAGTCGAGCGCCGATTCGCGGTCCTTCCCCTCCTGGTAGGCGGCAGCGAAGCCGACGAGCAGCTCCTGCAGCAGATCACGGTCGGCCGCTGCGAGCTCGTCTAGGGCCGCCTGCTCCACGAGGCGGCGCGCCTCTTCGTACGTCGCAGCCCGCTCGCCGCGCAGCCTCAGGTCGCCGAGGTCGAAGAGACGGTCCGCGGTCGCGTCAGGCTCGAGGTAGGCGAGCGCCTGACTTGCCGTCTCACGTTGTGCGTCACCGGTCCCCTCGTCCTCCGCAAGGCAGCGAGCCGCCTCGCGAAACTCGTTCATCCGCTCGACGAGGCTCGCCTGCTCGCCCAGCTCGAGGACGAGCTCGCGCCCGGCCGACCTCAGCGTCTCGTAGACGCCGGTGAGCATGCGCCGCAGTCCGTCCGCTCCGTACACCGCAAGCAGCCGGAGCCGAGCCGGGTCGTCGCTTGCGCAAAAGGCCGTCAAGGCCGCGGCGAACGCTTCTCCGCGCAGGACTCGTCCCTGGCTCTCGTCGAGCACACGAAAACGGGGGTCGACGCCGGCCGCGAAAGGATGGGAGCGGAGCAGGCGGTGACAGAAGCCGTGGATGGTCGAGATCCACGCGCCGTCGAGCTCGCGCGCCAGATCGGGACGTCCGCGCTCGATCAGGCCCGCGCGGATCCTGCTGCGCAGCTCGCCCGCCGCCTTCTCGGTGTATGTGATCACGAGGATCGACTCGACGTCGACTCCCTCGTCGCACACAGCGCGCGCGAAGCGCTCGACGAGCACCTTCGTCTTCCCGGTGCCCGCTCCCGCGGAGACGAACACGAGCCCGCGTGCGTCTATAGCCGCCTGCTGTTCCGGATTCAGGACCCGCTCTTTCATCTTTTTCTCCCGAGCGAAGCGAAGGGACTAACTCTTCCCCGCGGAAAATGCGCAGCATTTTTCGCGGTAATCACGCGCGCTTGATCCGGCACATCGAGGAGAGCTCGCACCACGTGGGGCAGTCCCCGCCCTTCGGATCGTGCTGCACGTCGCCCGTGCGGATGCGTTCGACCATCCCCACGGCTAACTCGCGCGCACCTTCCACCTTGCCCCAGAACTCTTCCTCCGGGAGATAGTCGTTCTTCGCGAAACCGGGGATGCCGTCCTCGCGCGCCTCAGCACGCAGCAACCCACGGGCCTTGCGTTCGCCGGCGAGCGGGCGGTAGAGACCACCCAGAGGCTCGACGCCGACGAGGTCGCGCAGCACAAGCATGTACAGCGGAATCTGAAGGCGCTTCTCAGACTCGATCTGCTGCGCGGAGTGCGCGTACTTCCCCGCCTTGTAGTCCTGGACGATCCCCCGGGCGCTGAACGGGTCGACGTCGATGCGGTCGATCTTTCCCGAGAGCGTGATGCCCTCGGCGAGCTCGAGGCCACGCTGGAGCTCCGGTGCAGAGCGTTCCGATCCGAACAGCACTTCGAACCGCCGCGGAACGAGCGGCATATCTGCAACGGCCTCATCACGGACGAACGCCTCGAGGTCGCGCCAGAGACCGTGGTGGAGCTCACGCCTCTGAAGATCGGTCAGCTCGACACGAATGCCCTGCACCGCATCGTCCAGGCACCGCCGCAGGAAACCGAGTGCGTCCTCGACCCGATTCGGTTCGACGCGGTCCGCGCCGAGCTCCTTAGGGAGACCGGAATAGAACTTATAGAGCGCTTGGTGGGCCACTGATCCGCGCAGGCGTGCGTCGACCCTCGCATCGATGCTCTTCGGATCGATCAGACGCTCGAGGAACCAGATCGAGGAGCAGTCCGCGAACCGCTCCAGCTCCGTGACGCCGAAAGTAGCCCTCGCCGCCAACTCGGCCAGCACCTGCGGATGCGTCAGGCGAGTCGGTCGCTCGAACGCGCGCAGCGCGCGGGCAAGCCGCCGGTCCCAACCGTTGGCCGTCGCAATCGCGTCGGCCGCGACGCTGTCATCGGCCGCACGAATGGCTACGGCACGGAGACGCTCGCGTTCCGTCGGCGCTTCTTCGAGGGACCAGGTGAGCGCCGACAGCGGACGGCGGCGAGTCCATCGCGCCACGTCGTCCTTCGGGAACACGGCCTGCACTTCGTCCCAGAACGGGCTCGGCTCACGCGGGCTGCCCTCGTCGGTGGCGGCCTCGCGGACAAGGTACAAACGCTTGCTCGCCCGCGTGCACGCGGTGTAGAAGAGGTAGCGGTCACGGGCGACTTGATCCGGCCGCGTCAAACGAGCACGCGAGCGCTCGTCGAGATCTCGGCGCGCGTCGTCGCCTAGGAACGGGGACTCGTGGCCACGGCGCGGCAAGCTCCCCTCCTCCAGGCCGAGCAGGAACAGCACTTCGAAGCGCCGAGTGCGGGCACGTAGGAGGTCGAGGACGGCAATCCGTCCCACTTCGCCCGTTGACGAGCGCCGGACTTCCGCCCGCTCCACCGCGGCGAAGACTTCTTCGGTCGAGAGGGAACCTTCGAGCTCGCTCCAGCCCCGCAGCTCCTCGACCAGCCGCATGACGGCCTCGTGCGCACGTATGTCCTGCCGCGAGAGCTCGCCGACCGGCGGTGCCTCGAGCCCGTAGGCCGCGCGCAGCATGAACGCCGCGAGCCCGGCAACGGCGTCGAGCGGGGACGGCGCCGAACGGAGTGCCTCGAGCACGGCCAACGGTTGGCCGTCGCGCAGCCTGATCGTCTCTTCTTCGACTCGGTCCGGTGAATCGACGGCGCGGCCGCGCAGGCGTCCTTCGAGGAAGTCGACGTTCTGGCGGGTGAGGCTCGAGTAGGGCGAGCGGAGAAACGTGTAGAGATCGCCACGACCGCCGCCGAGCCACGCAAACCGAAGCAGGCTCAGAAGCGCCTGGCCGTACGGGGTCTTGTCGAACCGCGCGTAACCCTCGACGGCGTACGGGACGCCGAGCGTGCCCAGCGCAGTTTCGAGCGGCGCCTGCCAGCGCTCGAGCGACGGGCAGACGATGCCGATCTGCTCCGCGGCAACGCCAGACCTGAGGAGCGATAGGAGCTCCTCGCCGACGAGCTCGAGCGCGCCACGTTTGCCCGCGCTCTCGAAGAAGCGAATCGAACCTTCGAGCTCGGGCGCCTCTGCCACCGACTCGGCGAACAGACTGCGCTCCAGATGTGCGAGCGCCGGCTCCGCGACCTCGGCGAAGGCCGGCGGCAACTCCTCGATGCGACCGTCGGCTAGGCCGCTGAGATCGTCCATCGTCCGGCGGAGCGACGCGAACGCAGCGCGGCCCGGTTCGTAGGGCATCGACACGGTCACCTCGCTGCGGCCGGCAAGGGCCTGCAGCAGCGCCCACTCCGCGCCGGTCAGATCCTCGAAGCCGTACGCGAAGACGGGTTCGCCGCCCCAGGCCTCGAGCTCTCCGGCGACACGTTCCGCCGCACGCCGGCGCAGGAGATCGCGGTCCCACATGCCGAGCCGGTCGAGCTCCCCGCGATATGCGGCGTACAGCGCCGCGAGCTCGCCATCGAGGTCGTTCGGGTCGAGCAAGCCGGACTCGAGCTCACCCACCGTCGCGAGTAGCGCATCCGCGAAACCGCCGAAGCGCGCCGAGCGGCCGAGACCGTTGAGCGACTGACCGGCAAGTGCCCGGCGGACGATGAGAGCCCGCTGCGCCTCGGTCGCCACGGGACGCGAGTCGCTGCCGCCGCGGGCGAGCAGCTTGAAAAGGTCGTCGAAGGTGCCGATCGAGCCGCCGAGCAGGGCCGGCTGGATGGCCAGCAGCTCTCGCTCTCGCTCCTCGACGTCCGACCGGTTCGGCACGATCAGATACGGCTCGCGAGGCAGCGCGTCGAGATACCGGCGGAGCAGGAGCGCCACCTTCCCGGCGTTAGCCGGGCCGGTGATGAGGTTCAGACCCAACTGACCTACTCTAGTCAGGCGCTCAGACGACGCCCGAGGCGCCGGACGCTAAGAGCGGGAAAGGACCTAGGCGGCGGCGTTCTTTGGACGTCTGCCCCGTCGTGCGACCGCCTGTCCCGGCATCTTGCCGGCGCAGGTGTCGCAGAGATCCGCCTGCTTCGAACCGCGCCGCGCGTCCGTGAAATTGATTCGCATCACGGCGCCTTTCGCCTCCTCGACTTCCTTGCCACAATCGTCGCAGACCAATCTCGTAACACGTGCCACCGATTTCCTCCCTCTCAAGCGATTTGAATGCGCTTGAGCCTAGCGCAAAGGATCTGAGAATTCTTAGAGCTCATTGGCATGAGCTCTAAGCAGAAACGTCTGCGCCGGCTAAGCCGCCGCGGACTCTTATTGCCGGCATCGCGAGCGACGCTTAAGCGGCCGCCCGCGAACGCTTAATTCGCCACGAACGGAGGAGGCTCAACAGAGCCTGTTCCTCCTTGTCGAGACCCAAGTCGCGCGCGCCTACCACGCGCAAATGGCGGGGGCGGAAATCCTCGAGCGTTGTGCCGTCAAGATACTGGTCGATCACCGCCGGGCTGACGTACGAGCTGCGCGCAACCGCCGGGGTGTTCCCGAGCTCCTTTCCCACCCTGCGCATGACGGCGGTGAGTGCCCGCTTTGCCTCTGTCTCGGTCTCGGACGGGCCGCGTTCCGCGAGCGCAATCGCAGCGAGCAGAGTGCCGCCCCACGTCCGGAAGTCCTTAGCGGTGAATTCGTCGCCAAGGTGTGCGCGCACGTAATCGTTCAGCTTCGCGCCCGTGAGCGCGTACAAGCCTCCGTCCCACTCGTAACGGAAAAGACGGCTTCCGCGTGATAGCGCAAGCAACTCCTTGATCGCATCCGCCAGCTCGGCGTCTACGACCGTCGTGCGAATGACCGACTTGTGCTTGCCGCGGAAGTCGAAAGCGATCCGGTGGCCGCGGACGCTCACGTGGCTCTTCCGGAGGGTCGTAATTCCGAAGGTCTTTGATTCCTGCGCATAGCGCTCGGTTCCGACGCGGAACCACCCGTGGTTGATCAAGCGCGTCGCAATCGCCGAGACGCGCTCGCGATCGAGAGCGCCGTTGTCCATGTGCTCCGACATTGCCGCGCGCAGGTCGGGCAGGCGCTCGGCAAACCGGATCAGCCCGTCGAACTTCTCCTGCTCCTGCTGTGCACGAAAGTTCGGGTGGTACAGGTACTGCTTCCTGCCGGCAGCGTCGATGCCCGTCGCTTGCAGGTTCGCCGAAGCGCTCGCTGCGATCCACACGTCCTTCCAGGCCGGAGGGATGACGAGTGATTTGATCCGTTCGAGCTTCTCCTCGTCCGTGATGCGGTTTCCCCGCGCGTCGACATAGCGGAAGCGTCCGCGCGAACCTTCGCGTCTCCATCCCCCCTTCCTCGGCATGCTCCTCGCTAGTGTCCGGAGCCGTGGACGCCAAAACGATCGTTGTGCTGGAAGGCGATGAAACCGGGCAGGAACTCCTGGAGGAGGCCCTGCGCGTCCTCGAACCGGAGGTGACCGGGCTCGAGCTCGAGTTTCCCCGGTTCGACCTGTCGCTGGGCTCTCGGCAGGCGACGAAGAACAGGGTTGTCCACGAAGCCGCCCAGGCGATTCGAGAGCACGGCCTTGGCCTCAAGGCCGCCACGATCACCCCGGAAGGGCGCGACGACGTCGGCTCGCCGAACCGCATCCTGCGTGAGGAGATCGGCGGGAAGGTGATCGTGCGGACGGGGCGCCGCATCCCGGGCGTCGTGCCGTTCGGCGGCGTCCACGCGCCGATCTCGATCGTCCGCATGGCGGTCGGAGATGCCTACGGAGCGAAGGAGTGGCGCGAGGGCGAAGGGGACGACGAGATCGCTTTCCGCACGGAGCGCATCGAACGGCGGATCTGCCGTGCCGTCGCGGAATTCTCGTTTCGCCTGGCCGAACAGGTGGGCGCGAAGGTCTTCGGCGGCCCTAAGTACACGGTGAGCCCGACCTACGAAGGGATGCTGAAGGAGGAAATGGACGTAGCGGCGGAACGACATCCTGATGTGAGATACGAGCCGCAGCTCATCGATGCAACGTTCGCGCTGCTGATCTCCTCGGCCGGCGACCCGCTGGTGATTCCCGCGCTCAACCGTGATGGCGACATCCTGTCCGACCTCGTGTTGCCGCTCTTCGGCTCGATCGCCGGCTCGGAGTCGCTGCTCGTCGCCTTCGAAGAGGACTTCGAGCCCAAGGCGCTGATGGCGGAAGCAGCGCACGGAACGGCGCCATCGCTTCGCGGCAAGGACGTCGCGAACCCGATGGCGATGATCCTGGCCGGCGCAGCGCTGCTCGCCTACGGCGACGAGCGGGCGAAGCAGGTTGGCCGCGCCATCCGAGAATCATGTCTCGAGGCGGTCTCTCAGGGGGTCCGCACGGCCGATCTCGGCGGACACTCCGGTACGACCGAGTACACCGACGAGGTGATCCGCCGCGTGAAATCGAAGCTCGAGGTCTGGGAGACCTTGTAGCTGTAGTTACATCGCTGCGGCGTCGGCGAGCGCGCCTGCGCTCCACGCGTCGAGAAACGCGTGCGCGAACGTCGGATCGAACTGGGTTCCTGCGCAACGCTCGATCTCGCCGAGCGCACGAGACATCGGCAGCGCGCGCCGGTAGGGACGCGTGGAGGTCATCGCGTCGAACGCATCCGCGACGGCGAGCAGCCGCGCTCCCTCGGGAATCTGGGAGCCGCGCCGGCCGGTGGGATAGCCACCGCCGTCCCAGCGCTCGTGGTGGTACAGGACATAGGGCAGCGCGTCGCGCGCCGGGCCGATCGGGCTGATCAACTTGGCGCCTGCAGCCGGGTGCGTCCTGATCTCGGCGAGCTCGTGCGGCAGCAAGGGGCCGCGCTTGCGCAGCAGCGCTTCGGAGATCGTCACCTTGCCGATGTCGTGCAGCGGCGCTCCGACCTCGACCGTCCGTAGCTTCCGATCGTCCCAGCCGAGCCAAACGGCAAGCCTCCGCGACATGAAGGTCACGCGCGCGCAGTGCGCTGCCGTCGATGGATCGCGTGCAGCGAGCGCGGAGGCGAGGTCGGCCAGCATCGACTGGACGTCATTCCAGGCGGCGCGGCGTTTCCCTTCAGTGGCTAGCGCCAGATACTCGTGATCGGGGCGACGTGAGCCGAGTGCCCGAGCAGCGGCAGCCCCCACGCCTGCTCGATCGTCCGCAGGATCCCGTAGTGGCTCGTCACTGCGGTGGAGCGGGAGCCGGGGCGGACGGCCTGCCCCAGCGCCAGGGCCGCCGTGTGACCGCCTCCGCGGATGGTGGTGCTGCCTTCGTCGAATACAACGAAGACGACGGTGTTAGGCAGCTTCACGAACTTCCCGATCTGGCTGCGGAGCCACGCATCGCCGACGGAGACCGAACAGTCGTGCATTGAGTGACAGAGGTCGGGAACGACGAGCGAGAAGTTCGGGAACGTTCCCGCACGGACATCTCGGCCCAACTGGGACAGCGGTACGAGCCGCGCGCGGCGGGCCGGATCTTCGGCGATGCCCCGAAAGTACGTGAAGGGATTGTGCTTCTTTGCGTAGCGGCCCTTGAAGGGGCCGAGGAACCCGGGCGCCGGCAGTCCCTCCGCGTAGGTCTTCCACGTCCGGCCCGATGCCTCGACCGTGTCCGCCAGGCTCTTGGCGTCGACGACGCAGAATGTGCAATTGGTCTTGATCCCCTGCGTCGAGCCGGACACGAGCGCAAGGTAATTCGGCAGGCTCGGATGCGTGACGCCGTAGTAGCGGGTGAGTCTTGCGTAGCGGCGTCCGTACGCGTTGAACGTTGGAGCGGCACGGTTGCCGAGCACGCTCGCCGATTCCTTGTTCTCGAAGACGATCACGACGACATGAGTGAACGCGGGCACCGGCGTGGCGGCAATCGCCCGGCCGGCGAGCAATGCGCACAGCGCCATGAAGCAGATGGCAGGTTTCACGTCTGCTCCGCTCGGCGCCGCACGAGGTGCAGCGCGGCGATCACAAGCACGATGACGACGCCGATGACTATGCCTCCATACACGCCATAGCGTGCGATCGCATCGGCGGCGGCCTTGCCGGCGTAGAACGCGATGAGCCCGACCCCGACTGCCCAAACGATGCCTCCGAGGGCGTTCCAGAAGAGGAACTTCCACCACGACATGCGCGTGATCCCGGCCATCCACGCGCCTGTTACGCGGACGCCCCCGAAGAAGCGTGCGAAGAAGACGGCCTTGCCGCCGTGCCTCTCGAAGAACCGCTCGGCCGGCGGCATCACCCGGTCCGCGATCCGTTTCATCCAGGCGTAGCGATAGATCAGCCGGCGGCCGAACTCGCGTCCGAGCCAGTAGCCGATGTTGTCCCCGATGATCGCCGCTACCGCTGCGATCACGATCACGGCGGTGATCGAGAGGTGGCCCTTGGACGCGTAGACGCCTGCTGCGATCAGCGCAGTCTCTCCCGGAAGCCAGAGGCCCGCGGACTCGAGGCAGATGATCCCGAACAGGAACCAGAGCCCGTAGTCGACGATGAAATGGGTCACAGGCTCGGCAGGGTACGTAAGATCGCGCAGTGCGAATCGGCGTTCCGCGGGAGGTCGAGCCGGGCGAGCGTCGAGTGGCGCTCGTCCCTGAGGCCGTCTCGAAACTGGTGTCAAGCGGCTTCGAGGTCGTGATCGAGAGCGGCGCCGGGGCGGCTGCCTCGTTTCCCGACGAGGCGTACCGCGAGGCGGGTGCAGAGCTTGCTGATCAGGCGTGGGACGCCGACGCGATCGTCAAGGTACGCAAGCCCACGAACGAGGAAGTGCAGCGGTTGCGCAGCGGGCAGGTGCTGATCGGGTTCCTCGAGCCGCTGACGGATCCGGCCGGAATCGAGGTGCTGGCGCAGCGCGGAGTTCAGGCGTTCGCGATGGAGTCGATTCCGCGCACAACGCGCGCACAGTCGATGGACGCGCTGTCCTCCCAGGCGACCGTTTCCGGCTACAAGGCTGTGCTGCTGGCTGCGGAACGCCTGCCGCGCTTCTTTCCGATGCTGATGACCGCGGCCGGCACGGTGGCTCCCGCGAAGGTGCTCGTCCTCGGAGCCGGAGTCGCCGGGCTGCAGGCGATCGCGACGGCGCGGCGCCTCGGTGCAGTCGTCGCCGGCTTCGACGTGCGGCCGGCCGTGAAGGAGCAGGTCGAGAGTCTCGGGGCGACATTCCTCGAGCTGGGCGTGCGCGGCGAGGAGACTGCCGGCGGTTACGCCGGCGAACTGACGGCGGACGAGCAGCAGAAGCAGCAGGAAGAGCTGACGGAGCGCATCCCGGACTACGACGTGGTGATCACGACCGCGCTCATTCCCGGTCGCCCGGCGCCGAAGTTGATCCCTGCGGCGGCAAGCGCTCGGATGCGGCCCGGGTCCGTGATCGTCGACCTCGCAGCTGAGGCGGGTGGAAACGCGGAATCGACCGAGCCCGGCGAGATTGTTGAGCGCGACGGTGTGACGCTCGTCGGCCTGACGAACCTTGCGTCCACGATGCCGTTCCACGCGAGCCAGCTCTATGCCCGCAACGTGAGCGCGCTGCTGCAGCACCTGGCTCCTGAGGGCGAGCTTGCGCTCGACTGGGACGACGAGATCACGGCCGGCGCCTGCGTGACGAAGCAGAAGGCGGCGGCCGCGTGAGCGGACGCGGGGAAGGGGAAGGGGGAAACCGGGAGGTTTCCCCTCTCTTGCTCTCCGACGAACGCGGCGATCTCAGCGGCGCGTACGTCGGAGCGTCCCCTAAAGAAGGGGGCTCGTGGGGGAAACATGATTTCCCCCACGCGACCGAGCCGAAGGCGAGCGAGGCGGTTACGTGAGCCACGGACTCCTCCTGACCTTCGAGATCACGATCCTCGTGCTCGCGATCTTCCTCGGCTTCGAGGTGATCTCCAAGGTGCCGACGCTGCTGCACACGCCGCTGATGTCAGGCACGAACGCGATCCACGGCATCGTCATCGTCGGCGCGATGCTGGTCGCCGGTCTCGATCACAAAGACACGCTCACCAGCGTCATCGGGCTGATCGCGGTCGTGCTGGCGTCCGCGAACGTCGTCGGCGGCTTCGTCGTCACCGACCGCATGCTCGAGATGTTCAAGAAGCGCGAGAAGAAGCCCGAGCCTTGAGCCGCGAGGTCACGAATCTTCTTTATCTGATCACGATCGTGACGTTCATCCTGGCGTTGCGGTTCTTGTCGAACCCGGCAACCGCACGGAGGGGAAACCAGATCGGGGCAGCGGGGATGCTCGTCGCGATCGTCGTCACCTTCCTGCACAAGGGCGTCAACAGCTACTGGGAGATCATCGTCGGCATGATCGTCGGCGGCGCGTTCGGTGCCGTCGCCGCGCGCAAGGTGCGTATGACGGCCATGCCCCAGATGGTCGCACTGTTCAACGGCGTCGGCGGCGGCGCGGCTGCACTGATCTCGCTGGCCGAGTTCCACTTGCACGCACCCGATCCGGGAACGCTTAAGGTAGACATCAGCGCGTCGATCGTGCTCTCCGCGATCATCGGGAGCATCTCCTTCTCGGGCTCGATGATCGCGTTCGCGAAGCTGCAGGAACTGATCCGCGGACGCCCGATCACCTACCCTCTGCAGCAGGTCGTGAACGGCCTCCTTTTTGCCGCCTTACTGGCGGGGGGAATCGCCATCGCTGCCGGGACCGAGCAGCAATGGCTGATGTGGGCGCTGCTCGCAGGGGCGTCTCTCTTCGGGATCCTCTTCGTCCTGCCGATCGGGGGCGCCGACATGCCGGTCGTGATCTCGCTGTTGAACGCGTTCACCGGCCTGGCGGCGGCGGCGACCGGGTTCGAGCTCGAGAACAACGTCCTCATTGTCAGCGGCATGCTCGTCGGCGCTTCGGGAACGTTCCTCACGATCATGATGGGCCGGGCGATGAACCGGTCGGTCGCGAACGTTCTCTTCGGTGCGTTCGGCCAAATTGCTCCTTCCGCCCCAGGTGCCGGTGCCGGTGGCGATGCCGACGGCGAGGTGCGCTCCACGACCGCGGACGACGTCGCCGTGATGCTCGGCTACGCGAACAAGGTCGTGTTCGTACCCGGTTACGGGATGGCGGTCGCGCAGGCGCAACACGACGTACGTGCTCTCGCCGATGTGCTGGAGTCGCGCGGCGTGGACGTGTCGTACGCGATCCATCCCGTCGCGGGACGGATGCCCGGCCACATGAACGTCCTGCTCGCCGAGGCGAATGTGCCCTATCCGCAGCTGAAGGAGATGGACGACGCGAACGCGGAGTTCCCGCGCACCGACGTTGCGCTCGTGATCGGGGCGAACGACGTCGTCAATCCGGACGCCCGCAACAACCCCGGCAGCCCGATCTACGGCATGCCCATCCTCAACGTCGACAGTGCACAGCAGGTCGTCGTTCTGAAAAGAAGCATGAACCCCGGCTTCGCCGGAATCGACAACCCACTGTTTCTCAACCCGAAGACCGTGATGCTGTTCGGAGACGCCAAGGAGTCGGTCCACGAGCTCACGGCGGCCGTCAAGGGTCTCTGAAACTACGATCCTCCTCGTGATCGTGAAGGTTCTGTTCTGGTTCTCCCTAGGTGCGCTCTCCTGGACCCAGGTCGGCTATCCGCTCTTCGCTGCGGCGCTGGCGAGGGTGCGGGCCCGGCCGGTGTTCAAGGGCGACTTCACTCCGTCCGTGAGCCTGATCGTGGCGGCGCACGACGAGGAGGACGTGATCGAGCGCCGGCTCGCCAACCTGCTCGCGCTCGACTATCCGCCCGAGGGGCTCGAGATCCTGGTCGCGTCAGACGGCTCGACGGATCGTACCGACGAGCTCGTCGAAGCCGTGGCGGCGCGAGAGCCTCGCGTGCGGCTGCTGCGCTGTCCGCGGGAAGGAAAGGTCGCTGCCCAGAATCGGGCGGTTCGCGAGACTCAGGCCGAGATTCTCGCTTTCTCGGACGCCAACGCGTTGTGGAAGCCGGACGCGCTGCGCAAGCTCGTCCGCAACTACGCGGACGCCGACGTCGCTTACGTGTGTGGGTCAAGCGTCTACGAGACTGCCGAGGGGACCAATCGCGAGGGGACATACTGGCGCTTCGAAGGCTGGCTGCGCCGAAACGAGTCCGAGCTCGGCTCGATCACGGGCGGGATCGGCGCTATTTACACCGTGCGCCGCTCGGACTACATCGAGGTTGATCCACGTTTCGGGCACGACCTCGCGCTGCCGTACCTGATGGTGCAACACGGCCGGCGCGCGGTCTACGACGCGGATGCGCTTGCATCGGAAAAGCCGTCACGCGACATCGAGGACGAGTACCGGCGCAAGGTGCGCATGTTCGAGCACTGCTGGCTGATCGTGCTGCGCGGGAAGATGCTGCGCGGGCTCGGGCCGACGTATCTGCTCGAGGTCCTGTCTCACCGGCATCTCCGCTATGCAAGCGGCCTGCTGCATCTCATTCTGCTGGGATCTTCGATCGCACTGGTCGGCGAAGGTCTCGTGTATCAGGTCGCCCTTGGTGTACAGCTCGGATTGCTGCTCGCCGCCGCGTTCGGGGTCGGGATCGCGCGCTATTACGTGCTCGTAACCTGGGCGACGGTCGTGTCGCTCGTCCGATATCTGCGCTTCGGCGTCCCCGCGGTCTGGGCCAAGGCGGAGGGGACACGTTGAACCGCGCACTCGACGCTGCAACCGCCGGGCTCGGGCTCGCAGTAGCGAGCCCCATCCTCGCCGCGGCCGCGCTGGCGATCAAGCTCGACGACCGCGGGCCCGTGTTCTACCGGCAGCGGCGGGTCGGCCTGAATGGCGAGGAGTTCGAGCTCGTGAAGCTGAGGACGATGGAGGTCGGCGCGGAACGAAAGGGCGCGGGCCTCGCCGTCAACGAGGGCGATCCACGCATCACGCGCGCCGGCCGCCTGCTGCGCCGGCTCTCGGTTGACGAGCTGCCGCAGTTGTGGAACGTCGTGCGCGGCGACATGAGCCTCATCGGGCCCCGCCCCACGCTCGCGTACCAGGTCGAGCGGTATACGCCTCGTCAGCGCCGGCGCCTCGAAGTCAGGCCCGGCATCACCGGCTGGGCGCAGATCCATGGCCGGGCGCAGTTGCCGTGGGACGAGCGGATCGAGCTCGATGTCTGGTACGTCGAGCATCGCTCCGCCTGGCTCGATTTGAAGATCATCGCGCGCACGCCGCGTGCACTCTTCGCGGGCACGTACAAGGGCGACACGGGCGGCTGGTCGAGATGATTCCGTACTTCAGCGGGGCGCAGGTGCGCGAGGCGGTCTCACCCGAACGTGCACTCGAGGCGGTGCGCGACGCGTTCGTCGCCTATGCGCGCGGCGAGTGGACGATGCCGCCGAAGGTCTACGTACCTGCGTATCCGGAAGGCGATTT
>JBBRZA010000059.1:0-20007 GCA_038237145.1 Gaiellales bacterium | reverse complement strand
GAAGGCCCCGATGCCGGCGAGGAAGCCGATCGGTGCGGCGGTCAGCGCGCCGACGAGGACGATGATCTCGCCGAACCAGATCGGGTCCCAGCCGCCCCACCAGCGGCACAGAACGACGATCGCGCTGCCGATCCCGAAGAAGAGCGGCGTCATCCACGCGGCGCGGAGCATTCCCGGGTAGAGGAGGCGGCGCCATCCGCGGGGAGGCCGCGGCGGCCCGTGGTGCACGACGTCCACGTCGTGGTGTTCCGCGGCGCTGCTCATCGGCTGCCCTTTAGCCGATGAGCGGGGGAAGGGGCGCCGGGGGAAACCGGGCGGTTTCCCCTCTTGTTTTCCGCAGCGTTCGCGGTGATCTCAGCGGCGCGGATGCTGCGGCGTACCCCAAAGAAGGGGGCGCGTGGGGGAAACATGGTTTCCCCCACGGGAGAGAGCCGAAGGCGATCGACGTTCACTGTGCCTTCTTCTTTGCCCACTGCTCGAAGGCGGCCGGTTGCATGACGACGACCCTGGAGCGCATCAGCGCATGCCCGAGGCCGCAGAGCTCGGTGCAGATGAGCGAATAGGTACCGACCTTGTTCGGCGTGATGTGCAGCGTCGGGTGCAGCCCGGGCACGAGGTCATGTTTCTGTCTGAACTCAGGGACCCAGAACGAGTGGAGCACGTCCTTCGCGTGCATGGTGAGCACGACGGAGCGGTCGACCGGGAGACGCAGGACCGGTGAGGTCTTGTTGCCGTAGCCCGGGTAGTCAAAGCTCCAGAAGAACTGCTGTGCATAGACGTTGATGCGCAGCGGGTTTGCACCGGCGGCGTCGTCCTTGGCGAGCACGATCGCGCTCACGATCGCGATCGCGGTCACGAGAATCGTCGGTACCGCCGTCCAGAGGATCTCGAGACCGGTGTGCCCGTGGATCGGCGGCCCGTCGGAATCGTCGTCAGGTTTGACTCGGAACTTCCAGACGGAGTACACGGTGACGGCGGCGACGATGGAGAAAACGAAGATGCAAATCCCCGTTACGAACCAGAAGACGAAGTCGATGCGGCCGGCTTCGCGTGACGCCGAGGTCGGCAGCCAGTCGGGTATGAGCGCAACGGCAGACGCAACCGCGCCGGCCAGGACGCCGATCACAATCAGCTGGACGATCGAGCCCCTACGCACGGACGTCGCGAATCTACTTGACGCGGCCCGGGTGGTGCAGCGGTTTCCGCCCTCGGTGGGGAGGGAACCTGGGAACTGGAGGGAACCTGGTGACAGGAATCACCAAGGAGGTCAAATGGGACTCGGAGTTGGAATCTTCCTGATTGCGGTCGGCGCAATCCTCGCGTTTGCAGTCAACAGCACATCGGGGGCGGTCGACATCACCACGGTCGGCTGGATCCTGATGGGCGTCGGGCTGGCGAGCGTCTTACTCGCGCTGATGTTCTGGCAATCCTGGGCCGGCCCGGGGTACTGGGCACGCCGCCGCACGACCTACACGGATGACGGCCCGCCGGCGGCCGGACCACCTCTCTAAGAGACGCCTGCTTGACGAGACGGCCTTCGGGCCGTCTCGTTGCAGGTGCGGCTAGCGCTCCTGCTCGTCGTCGGGCCGCTTCGTGGGGGCCGGGCCGCCCCCGAACATGCCCTTGAGCCAGCGCCTGAGCTTGCGTGAGGCGAAGGTCTCATCGACCTCGCCGTGTGCCTCCGTTTCGGCCTCGTCTCCGTCGTCCTTAGGAGCTTCGGCCCAGAGAACACTGCGCCCATGGAACAACCCTTGCATGGCTGCGCCGAGATTTCTAGGCAGCGGCGACTGGAAGCTCGGCGAAGAAGGTCGACCCGCCGCTGCCACTCGACTCGACCCAGATGCGGCCGCCCATCCGTTCGAGCAGTTCGCGGCTGATGTAGAGACCGAGCCCGGTGCCGCCGACGCCACGGGTCAGGTTGGGGTCGAGGCGGTAGAACTTCTCGAAGATGCGCCGGTGCTCCGCGGGCGGCACACCCAGGCCCTCGTCGCGAACGGCGTAGCGCAGTTGCGATCCGGCGGCAGCGACTTCGACGGTGACCCTGCCGCCGTCGGGTGAGTACTTCACCGCGTTGTCGACGAGGTTCGTCAAGACTTGGCGCGCTTTGTCCGGGTCGGCGGCGACCAGAGGCGCCTTCTTCGGCGCCTTGATCGTGAGCTGGATGTTGGGCGGGATGTAGTGACGAGCGGTATCGACGACACTGCGCGCGATCTCGACGCCGTCGCATTTCTCGATCGTCGTCTGCATCGTCCCCGACTCGAGCCTGCTCGCCCAGAGGATGTCGTTCACGATTCGTGCCAGCCGGTCGGACTCGCTCGCGATCACCTCCAGCAGACCGCTGCGCTGCGGCTCGCCGAGTGGGACGTCCTTGCGCCGGAGCGTCAGCGCAGCCCCGTAAATGGCGGCAAGCGGCGTACGCAGCTCGTGCGAGACGGTGGAGACGAAATCTGATTTCAGCTTCTCCACAGCGTGCTCCGCCGTGAGGTCGCGGAACGCGAAGACGGTCCCGCCCTCGAAGGCGACGCCGGTGATCGACAGCCACAGCTCCCGGCCGTTGATCTCGAGCGGCTGTGTCTGCGGGCGGGGTTCGCCGCGTGCCACGAGGTCGGCGATCGTGTCCAAAGGGGAGAAGACCTCCGTCGTGGTCCTGCCGACGGTGTCCGCTGCCGCGAGGCCCGTGATTTCCTCCGCGGCTGGGTTCCAGAGCCTGATGATCCCGCTCTGATCGACGAGCAGGACGCCGTCGGCGACGTGCTCGACGACGATTGCCGCACGTGCACGTTCCTCGGCCGCTCGATACAGGCGGGCGTTGTCGACCGCGACCGCGGCACGGCGGCCGATGTGCTTCGCGAACTCGAGGTCGTCCTCTCCGTAGAGACGAGCGGGATCGGACGAGACGAGCATGAGCCCGCCGAAGGTCCGCCCAGCGGCCGTCAGCGGGACGACCATCGCGGACGCCATTCCGAGCTCGTGCAGGATCTCGTAATGCGCTGCATCCTTTGTCGAGGAAGCGAGGAGCTCGTCGGAGATGGTTCTGTAGAGCACTGCTTCGCCCGTGCGCGCGGCGCGGCCCGTTCCTTCGGCTTCCTCCAGGTCGGGCGGATAAAGGTCGCGCGACTTTTCTGCCCACTCGGTTTTGGTGGGATCGGAGTGCACGACCGCAAGGCGCCTGAAGAGCCCATCGTCGTCCAGGATGTCGACCGCGTACCAGTCGGCGAACTGCGGCACGAGGAGGGAGGCGAGGCTTGCGAGTGTCGACTCGTAGTCGAGCGTCGAGGCCAGCGTCTCGCTCACTTCCGCAAGCACGGCCAGGCGCCCCCGCGCACGCTCGGCCGCAGCGCGTGCCTGCTCCCGCTCGGAGACGTCCGTGATCACGACACCGACGCCGATCTTGTGGTCGTCCACGTCGAGAACCGGGTAGTAACTGACGAGCCAGTTGTGTGTGTCTTCCGGCCGCGCCTGAAGAGCTCGCTCGATATGGAGATCGAGGATGGGCTCGCCCGTCTCGAGCACCTGGCGGTGAAGCGGCTCGATCTCGGCGGCGAGCTCGTCCCCGAGCACGTCTCGGAGTGTGCGGCCGAGGTGCTCCTCGACGGGGACCCCGTTCAGCGCCGCGAGCGCCTGGTTCACCCGCACATAGCGGAAGCTCGTGTCCATGAACGCCAATCCGACAGGCGCCGCAGCGAACACGGCGTCGACGACGGCGAGGGAATGCTGCGCGTGATGGCGCGACCCTTCCGCTGCGCGGAAAAGTCGCGCGTTGTCGACGGAGATCGCGGCGCGTCGCGCCAGATCCTGGCCGGTCGCCAGATCGGGCTCTTCGTAGCGTCGGCCGCTCTCGGCGGAGACGAAGGTGATCGCGCCGAGCCCACGGCCGCGGGCGACGAGCGGTATGCACATGGACGACTTCAGTCCGAGTTCTTCGAGGATGTCGAGGAGCTCCGGCGTATCCGCCGTCGCTTCGCGCAGCAACTCGGAGGGAATCTCCGTAAAGAACTCCGGCTGTTGCGTGCGGATGACGTTGGGGACGCCGTATTGCGCATCCGGGTCCGGCGGATACCGTTCCGCCAGATCGCGTGCCCAGCGAACCTTCTCCGGGTTGACATGTGCGACCGTGAGCCGTTCGATCGATCCGTCCTCGGCGACCATATCGATCGTGCACCAGTCTGCGAAGTGCGGGACAGCGAGGGTCGCGAGGTTCGCCAGCGTCGTCTCGTAGTCGAGCGACGACGCGAGGAGCTCGCTGGCCTGCGCTACGAAGCGCTGGTCTTCCGCCAAACGGCGTTGCGCCTGGTAGAGCTCGGCGCCGAACTCCTGATAGGTGGAAGAGATCGAACTCGGGTTAGTCCCGTCGACGAAAGACGACTCCGCCGCCATGTCGTGCAGTTTCATCCGCCGATTTCTGACCTCACGGCGCATCTTTGCGAAAGCCTCGTCATGAGTGATCGACTCTCGCTCCGCAAGGATTCCCTTCGCCTGCTCGATCACGATCCGCGAGTCCAGTGCCGCCTGCAGTTGGATCGTGCGTTCGAGCAGGAAGGCGGTCGGATCGTTCGGTCCGCTCGCTGTCGCGGGAAGCAGCGTGTACATCCTTTCACCAAAGGTGATCTGAGCGGCTTCGAGTCCACTGTCGCTCAGCCAGCGCCCGACTGCGTCGAACAAATTGATGAGCCTCGACGCGGTCTCGGTCTCGAGCCGGAGTTTGACCTCCGCCGGAGGCGTGCCACCATTCAAGCTGTGGAGAAGCGGTTCTGGACGTGCGTCTTTGGGCACGGTTTTTCGGGACGGACTTGGGACGGAGTCTTCCGGTCGGGAACAGGAGAAGAAAAAACCGGCCTTAGCGGGGCAATTGGAGTGGGCCGTGCAGGGATCGAACCTGCGACCTTGGGATTAAGAGTCCCCTGCTCTACCAGCTGAGCTAACGGCCCTGAACGGCAGCGAAGGGTACCGCAGGGCGGGCCGGGCTTCGAGGCGGTGAGTAGCCTTGTGCGCGCATGAGTGCAGACGTTGCCATCGTGGGGGCCGGATACGTGGGGATGCCCCTTGCCCGCGTCTTTGCGGATGCCGGCAAGAAGGTCGTGCTCGTGGACGTGAGCAAGGACGTTGTCGATGGGATCAACCGCGGCGAAAGTCACATCGGCGACGTCCCTTCCGAAGCTCTGAAAGCCCTCGTCGACGCCGGTCGCGTTTCGGCGACCAGCGACTACGACGCCATGAGGGACGTCGACGCGATCTTGATCGCGCTCCCGACCCCGCTGTCCACCCATCGCGAGCCGGACCTCACGATCGTGGAGAGCGCAGCCGCCGAAATCGCACCTCGGCTTCGGAAGGGCCAGGTCGTGGTGCTCGAGTCGACGACCTATCCGGGCACGACGCGCGAGTCCTTGCAGCCGATTCTCGAACGCAGCGGCCTGAAGGCCGGCGAGGACTTTCATCTCGCGTTCTCGCCCGAGCGCGTCGATCCGGGACGCACCGACTGGACGACGAAGAACACACCCAAGCTCGTCGGCGGTCTCACGCCTGCCTGCACCGAGCGGGCGGTGGAGCTCTACCGCTCTGCGGTCGACACGGTCGTGCCGCTCTCCTCGCCGGAGGCGGCGGAGATGACGAAGCTACTGGAGAACATCTTCCGCGCGGTCAACATCGCGCTGGTCAACGAGCTCGCCCAGTTGTGCGAGCGCATGGAGGTGGACGTCTGGGAGGTAGTTGAGGCGGCTGAGACGAAGCCGTTCGGCTTCATGAGCTTCAAGCCGGGCCCGGGTCTCGGTGGGCACTGCATCCCGATCGATCCGTTCTATCTGACCTGGAAGGCCCGCGAGTACGACTTCTATACCGAGTTCATCGACCTCGCTGGCAAGGTGAATTCGAACATGCCGTTCTTCTGCCGCTCGCTGATCTCGCAGGCGCTCAACCATGGTGCCGAGAAGTCACTCAAGGGCTCGCGGATCCTGATCCTCGGCGTCTCGTACAAGGCGGACATCGACGATGTGCGCGAGTCCCCTGCGAAGAAGATCGTCGAGCTCCTGCACAAGGCCGGGGCCGAGGTGTCCTACCACGACCCTCATGTCGAGGAGTTCGACGGGATGCGCTCCGTTGACTACGCCCCCGAAAGCTACGACTGCGTCGTGATCGTCACTGCACACAGCTCCATCGACTACGGCGACCTGGTAGAGCGCGCGCAGGTCGTAGTCGACCTCCGGAACGCCACCGGTAGGAACGGCACCGGCAACGGCAAAGTGTGGAAGTTGTGATCCGAGTAGGGCAGGTCGGTCTGGGCCAGTGGGGCAAGAACCTCGTCCGCAACTTCGACGACCTCGCCGATCTCGCCTGGCTCTGCGATATCGACGATGAGCGTCGTGTCGACCTGGCGCAGCGCCATCCCACTGCCAGGATGACAGCAGACTTCGACGAGGTCCTCGCGGACGATTCGGTCGATGCCGTCGTGGTTGCGACCCCGGTGCCGACACACCACGAGCTCGCCAGGCGCAGCCTGGAAGCGGGCAAGCACGTCTTCGTCGAGAAGCCCCCCGCCATGCGCGGCGCCGAGATGGAAGAGCTCTGTGAGCTGGCCGAGGAGCGCGGCCGCGTTCTGATGCCGGGCCACCTGCTGCTCTACCACCCAGGGGTGCAGAAACTGAAGGAGATCGTCGACTCCGGCGACCTCGGGGACGTCCTGTGCGTCTATGGCAATCGACAGAACCTCGGCACGATCCGGACACACGAGAACGCGCTCTGGTCGCTCGGGGTGCACGACCTATCGGTGCTCCTCTATCTGATCGGCGAGGAACCGGCGGAGCTGTGGGCGCATGGTCACGCGTTCCTCAACCCGAACGTCGAGGACATCGTGTTCTGTTACCTGCGCTTTCCGTCCGGCAAGATCGCGCATCTGCATCTGTCCTGGCTCGACCCGCACAAGATCCGGCGCATCACGGTCGTCGGCCGCGACAAGATGGCTGTGTTCGACGACATGGAGCCCGAGCGCAAGGTCACGGTGTACGACAAGGCACCTGAAGAGCCGACGACGACTTACGGCGAGTGGCGCACACGCACGGGGGACATTCATAGCCCGAAAGTGCCGCTGCTCGAGCCGCTGCGCCTCGAGTGCCAGCACTTCCTGAAGCTCGTCGCCGGTGAGGGCGACCCGCTGCGCGCCGCGCGCGACGGTGTCCTGGTCGTGCGCGCCCTCGAGCAGCTGCAGGCGTCGCTCGAAACAGTCACCGCTTAAGGAATGAGCGCCGAGGTCGCCGAGACCGCGATTGTCTATCCGGGGACGGTGCTCGGCGACGGCTGCAGGATCCTCGACTACGCGGTCGTCGGCAAGCAGCCGGCGCTCGGGCCACGCTCAACCGCGAAGCAGGAGAATCTGCCGCCACTTGAGCTCGGGCCGGGGACGATCGTGTCCACGGGAGCGATCGTCTTCGCGGGGTCGCGCATCGGGTCGCGGGTCATCGTCGGCGACCAGGCGTGCGTCCGTGAACGTTGCGATGTCGGCGACGACGTAGTCATCGGGCGCGGGGCGCTCGTCGAGAACGACACGACGGTCGGCACGCTGACGAAGATCCAGGCCGACGCGTACATCACGGCCTACTCAACGCTCGAGGACAACGTGTTCATCGCCCCGCGGGTGATCACGACCAACGACAACTTCATGGGGCGAACCGAGAAGCGGCACGCCCTGCGGAAGGGCCCCACGATCAGGCGCGGGGCGCGGGTCGGCGCGGGCGCCGTGCTCTGCCCGGCGGTGGAGATCGGTGAGGAGGCTTTCGTAGGTGCCGGTGCCGTCGTCGTGAAGGACGTCCCGCCGCGCGTTGTCGTCGTGGGCAATCCGGCGCGGGCTCTGCGCGACGTCTCGCCCGAAGAGCTCCTCGAGAATTAACGACGCGCGATCGTCAGCTCGTACGGGCCAAACCCTCGTGCGGTGAGCTTGACCTCCGCGTAGTACCAGCCGGTCGCCCGTGCCTTGTAGCCGATTCCGTGTGTTGGACCCGGTCCAATCGACTGGGCGGCGCGGAGGTGCTGATTGCGCAGCTCGTTCACGCGCGTCGTCCCCGGTTTCCAGAGCAGCAGGTTCGCAGTGGAGTCTTCAGGCCCGTTGAGCGTGAGCTTCACCTTCTGGTTCTTCCGTAGATACAGGCGATAGACGTCGATCTGGTCGTCCCAGAAGTCGATCGTCGCCTTGACGGATGTGACCCTGGTGCCAGTTCGAGCGGCGGAGCCGCCTGCGTCGTCGTTCGGCTCGAGCCGGTCGGGCGGCGGCAGAACGCCTTCGAGTGCGCCGACCGCCTTCGCGACGTCGAGCCGTCCCCAGCCGCTGAACGCGTCGCGCAGCAGCGGGCATTGCTTGCAGCCGTTCGAGGCGTTCAGGTCCGTCGCCGTGCGTTCGAGGAGGTTCAGGACCTGATCGGGCTGCAACGTCGGGTTGAGCGCGAAGAGGACGGCCGCCGCTGCCGTCACCTGTGGCGCGGCGAACGACGTCCCCGCCGCGTGGCGGAAGTCGTCCGGCCCGCAGTCGGAGTACCCCTGGTTCTGGCAGAGCGGGCGGAGCGACGTCAGCGCTCGAGGCAGGGTGGAGTAGATCTCCTGGCCGGGTGCGGAAATGTCGTTGTAGATGCGGTCGCGGTTGGAGAACTGCGGGACGTTGCCGGTCGGGCTGAGGGCGCTCACCCCGATCACGTGCGGGAGCGCTGCCGGGTAGCTGGCGAAGGGCCACGGTGACTGCGGTGCGTCATCGGAGTTTCCGACGGCCGCGACGAGCACGGCGCCGTGGCTGACGGCGTAGTTGATCGCGCTCGCCTCGACACGCGAGAACGTGTCGCGCTTGGGATTGAACGGATCGCGCAGGCCGCCGATCGACAGGTTGATCACGCGCGCACCGACGTCGACCGCCCAGCGGATCGCCTCAGCCTCGTCGCGCACGTCGATGGACTGGTCCGAGCGTGCGATCTTGGCGATGATGAGCTGCGCGGGAAACGCCATGCCGGCGATGCCCTCGCTGTTGTTGATAGCGGCCGCGATCATTCCCGCGACGAAGGTGCCATGTCCTTCCTCGTCGTTCAGCGGGCTCCCTCCGACCCAGCTCCTGGCCTGCCAGATGCGGGAGCGCGGGAACTCCGGATGACCGCCGTCGATGCCCGAGTCGATGATCGCCACGCGAACCGGATTCACGACAGGAAGCTCGGTCGGGAAGGCGTCGAAGGCGTGGTCCTGAGCCAGGTAATACTGCTTCGGGGCGAGGGGGTCGGTCGGGACGAAGCCCGCGCGAAGCGGCATCGCAGCGGCGGCCGGCGCCAGGGCAAGCGCCAGCGCCGCGAGAGCCACGGTCCTCACGAGGTGGAGACCTGGAGCACCGGAGAGAAGCCGACCACGAAACCGTGGCCGGAGCTCACCCGGGCGCGATAGACGCCAGTCGTGAGCTGAAGCTTCGCGAGGAAGTCACCGTTTGCCTCGATGGTCGCCTCGCCGACCGTGGGCCAGGCTGCTCCCTGCTGCTTCTGGATCAGAACTGTCGTCCCGGTGAGTGACGCCGGACGAACATAACCGCTGAGCTGGTCCGGCCTTCGTGCCGGATAGAAGCGCGCGAGCGGCGCAACGGGAACGCGCACGGATTCCGCGGTCACCTTGCCGCTCGACAGGCGATAGCGCGTCGTGATCGTAGGCTTCACCAGCGCCGTGACGACGCCGTCCTTGTCCACCTCGACGGTCCCAACATCCGTCCAGCTGCCTCCTTGCAACCGCTGCAGCACCGTGTCTGTCAGACCGCGTGCGACGCCCGTCAGCTTGCCGCGTCCACCGTAGACGACGGGTTGTGGCGGCGCAGTCAGCGATAGAACGCCGACGCTGAACCACGTCGACCGAAGCCCGAGCCGACGCCGCAGGTCCGCGCCCTGCACGGCGAGCGTGCCCTTGGTCCCCACGACGTTGAGCACCTTGATCCGGCCGGACGAGTTGATTTCAGGCTGCAGATCCACGACCCGTCCCTTCATCTTCAGCGCCTTGGCGAGCTTCGCGCCCGTAAAGACGAGCGGGCCCCAGTCGTGGTGTGGCGAGATCGAGTCGTACGGGTCCGCGACCGAGACGAGGTACGGCACGGGCTCACCGAACACGTCCTCCGCCGACGCGGTGCGTCCGCCGGACGTCGAGAAGAAGAATGTCTTCGCGACCGCGCCCTCGTACAGCACGACCTGGCCGGCGGTCGCATTGACGGCGGCGTTCGTCGACGGCTTCTCGTGCTCGATCCCGAGGTACACCTGGCTACGCGTATCGGGGTAAAGATCGAACGCACCGGTCCGGCGTGTTGCCAGTGCGTACGAGCGCGCGACGACGGCCTGGGCCTTCAGCGCCTCCGGGAGCCACGTGAACGGCATCTCCGACGGGACGACGCCGTAGAGATACTGCTCCAGGCCGACCATGTTGATTGCGCGCAGCTTGCCGGCGATGACGTCGACCTGGATCGAGCCGCGATAACGATGCTTGAGACCGAGCGCGGCGGCTCCCGGCTGGAACAGCAGTGGGCCGGGCAATGCGCGGGCCGTGGTCTGTCCGTCCACCACGAGCTTGAGCGCGGGTTTGAGCGTGTACTTCCCGGCGGTGACGGTATGCACAGCGCCGGCTCCGTCGCGCACTTTGAAATCCGCTGTCGATCCGATGTCGAGTGAGTTGGCGCCGCTCGTCAGGAGGACGCGCACACGGGAGACCGGCGCAGCGCCAAGCTCCGTCCCGGCGAAGTAATGGAGCACGATCTTCTCGTAGCCGACGCCCTTCTGCGCGTAGCCGAACGCGCCGTATTGGCTCAGGCCGACGCCGTGGCCCCAACCGTGGCCGGTGACCAGGAACGTCGCCGCTCCGGCGGGAACCGGCTGCGAGAGCGCGGCCGTGCGTGCATGCGCCGCCGAGCCGGCGACGAGCAGGAGAAAGGAGACGAGTAGGAGGGTTCGGCGCATCGTGCTGACCCCAGCAAGGACGCGACCGAGGCTACCAAAGGGGTTCATCGGCAGCAGGGTTCTTTACGGAACCCTCATCTCATCGTTTTGCGCGACCGAGAGCAGGGCAAATCCGTTTGCAGTACTGCTGTGGTTGTGAAGGTCTCCATTTTCCCGCCTCGTTATCGCGGCCCCGAGCTGATCGGGCGCGGCGGCATGGGCGACATCTACCGCGCCACCGACACGGTGCTCGGCCGAGTCGTGGCGATCAAGATCCTGGCCGAGCGCTACGCGGAGGACGCGTCTGTCCGTGAGCGCTTCACCCGCGAGGCCCTCTCGGCGGCGCGCCTATCGGGCGAGCCGAACACCGTCACGATCTACGACGTCGGCGACCACGACGACCGTCCATACATCGTCATGGAGCATCTGAGCGGCGGCTCCCTCGACGATGTGCTCCAAAGCGGCGGGCCGCAGCCTCCAGAGCGCGTCTTCACGTGGCTCGAAGAAGCAGCGCGCGCGCTCGACGTGGCACATCGCGAAGGCATCGTCCACCGAGACGTCAAGCCCGCCAACCTGATGCTCGACGGCGAGGGACACGTGCACGTGGGCGACTTCGGGATTGCGAGCGCAACCGGAATGGACTCGCTGACGATGACCGGAACGGTGTTGGGGACGGCGGGATACCTATCGCCGGAGCAGGCGCAGGGCGACCGTGCCGGAACGGCGAGCGACCGTTACGCGCTGGCGATCGTCGCGTGGGAGCTGCTTACAGGCAGACGCCCGTTCGAATCCGAGAGCCCGACAGCCGAGGCGGCGGCTCATGTCAACGCGCCGATTCCCGCGGCCTCAGCAGCAGGCGACCTACCGCGCGAGGTCGATGCTGTCTTCGAACAAGCGCTCGCGAAGGATCCGGCGCAACGGTACGGGACCGCAGGCGAGTTCGTCGCCGCGCTGAGATCCGCGTTCAGCGACGCGGCGGGCTCGACGGGCGAGATTCCTGCGATGGCGCCTCCGCCGACTGCGGCGACGCGGGCGCTGCGGGGAGTCGAGGAAATGGAGCATGCGCCTTACCCGCCCAGTGCGCGGCCTTCTCGCGGGGCCTGGCCGCTGCTGGCCGTACTCCTCCTCGCAGGCGCCGTCGGCGGAGCGTTGCTGGCGTATGTCCTCACGCGCAATGACGCGGCTCCCACGACGGTGGTCACGAGAATCCAGCGTGTCACGACTCAGGGACGGATCACGACGGTGGAGCGGCCCGTCACGGTCACGACCTCGGCGAGCCGACCACCGACGGCGGCCGCACCCGCATCTCCCAGTGGTGCAGCACTGAACCTCGCCGGGTTCAAGAAGATGCAGGCCGGCGATTACGCGGGAGCGCTGCCGCTGCTCGACCGCGCGGTGCTGAAGCTCCAGGGCACGAACTCACTCGACGAGGCGTACGCCGACTACAACCTCGCCTTCACGCGCTTCCAGCTCGGCAACTGCGACGGCCTGCTCGAGCTCCTCGACAGCTCCGAGTCGATTCAGGGGCAACGTGCCCCGATCGACCGCCTCCGGCAGCAGGCACAGGAGCGCTGCTAAGTAAGTCGCGCGGCGTACTGCTTGTCGTAGTACTCGCGGAAACCGCCGGAGCGCTTGATCGGCTCCCACCACTCGCGGTTGTCGCGGTACCAGTCGATCGTCGCGCGCACACCCTGGTCCCAGTCGCGCCGCGGCTGCCAGCCGAGTGAGCGGATCTTCGTCGTGTCGAGCGAGTAGCGCCGGTCGTGCCCTGCGCGGTCCTCGACGTTCCGGACGAGTGACGGATCCGCACCCAGGTGGTCGACGATCAGCCGGGTGAGCTCGACGTTCTCGTGCTCCTCACTCGCGCCGACGTTGTAGACCTCGCCTGCCTCCCCCTGGCGCAGCACGAGCTCGATTGCCGCGCAGTGGTCTTTGACGTGGAGCCAGTCCCGCACCTGCCGCCCGTCGCCGTAGAGTGGCAGCGGCTCGCCGTCGAGGGCATTCGTCGCGAAGAGCGGCAGCACTTTCTCCGGATACTGGTTGGGCCCATACGTGTTTGAGCCTCGCGTGATCGATGCGTTGACACCGAACGTCCTCACCGCTGCGAGCACCTGCAGGTCGCCGCCGGCCTTCGCCGCGCTGTACGGGCTCGAGGGGTGCGGCGGATCGTCCTCGCGCGACGACCAGCCCGCCTCGACGTCGCCGTAGACCTCGTCCGTGGACACCTGGACGAAGCGGGCGCTGAACTCCTCCGCGGCCTGGAGCAGGACGAGCGTCCCCAGTACATCGGTGCGCACGAACTCCTCCGGGCCCAGGATCGAACGATCCACGTGTGTCTCGGCGGCGAAGTTGACGATCGCGTCGACCCGGCCGATCTGGTCGACGTCCTCGCGCGTCGCGATGTCACCCCGGCGGCAGTCGATCCCCTCGGGCAGGTTGGCCGGATTCCCCGCATAGGTGAACTTGTCCAGCACCACCACGTCTTCGCTGGCCGCGAGCATCCGCTTGACGAAGTGCGAGCCGATGAACCCCGCACCACCGGTGACCAGTAGGCGCACGGCGTCACCGTATAGACTTAGTCCGTCAGTGAGGCAACGGAGCCTCGGGCGCCTTGTCTGCGCCCGGGGCTTTTCGCGTTTCAAGGGAGGATTTCATGGCGCAGGTCGAGACACGGAACAGGGCGACGTCGAGCGAGGATTCCCGGAAACGGGTGCTCGGCCGGATCGAGAAGGAGGGGATCGAGTTCGTCCTTCTCTGGTTCACGGATATCGAGGGCCACCTCAAGAGCTTCGCTGTCACGCCGAGCGAGATCGAGGCGGCGCTCGACGACGGCATGGGCTTCGACGGCTCGTCGATCACCGGGTTCAACGCGATCGAGGAGTCGGACATGGTCGCCATCCCGGACCCGGAGACCTTCCAGCTGATGCCGTGGAAGGAAGGCGAGACGAGAGTGGCGCGGATGATCTGCGACATCGTCACGCCGGATGGGAAGCCCTACGAAGGGGACCCGCGCTACGTGCTCCGCCGTGCGCTCGACCGCATGGCCTCGCTCGGCTTCGACACGTTCAATGTCGGCCCCGAGCTCGAGTACTTCCTGTTCCGCGACGACAAGGGCACCGAGACGCTCGACGAAGGCGGGTACTTCGCCATGACGACGCTTGACGCGGCAAGCGAGTTGAGACAGGAGACCGTCCGGGCTCTCGAGGGGATGGGCATCCCGATCGAGTACGTGCACCACGAGGTCGGCCCGTCGCAGCACGAGATCGACATGCGCTTCTCGGACGCGCTCGCCATGGCTGACCACACGGTCACGTACCGGCTGATCGTGAAGGAGATCGCGAAGAAGTCCGGCTACCACGCGACCTTCATGCCGAAGCCGATCTTCGGCGAGAACGGCTCCGGGATGCACACGCACCAGTCGCTCTTCAACGAAGGGCGCAACGCCTTCTTCGATGGTGACGACGAGTGGAACCTCTCCGCCGTGGGGAAGGCGTTCATCGCCGGCCAGCTCAGACACGCGCGGGAACTCAGCGCGGTGTTCGCCCAGTGGGTGAACTCGTACAAGCGGCTCGTGCCGGGCTACGAGGCGCCGGTCTACGTCGCCTGGTCACGGCGGAACCGTTCGGCGCTCATCCGGATCCCCCTCTACAAGCCCGGCGCCGAGCAGGCGACGCGGGCGGAGATCCGCTGTCCCGACCCGGCCTGCAACCCGTACCTGACGTTCGCAGCCCTGCTCCATGCCGGCCTGGAGGGCATCGAGCAGGGGTACGAGCTGCCCGAGCCGATGGAGACGAACCTCTATCACCTGACGGCTGAGCAGCGGAAGGAGCGCGGGATCGTCTCGCTGCCGGAGACGCTCGGAGAGGCCGTCGACGCGCTCGCAGGCTCGGAGCTCGTCCGCAAGGCGCTCGGCCCCCACATCTTCGACCGCTATGTGGAGTTGAAGCGAGCCGAGTGGGACGAGTACCGAGTCCAGCTCACGGAATGGGAGCTCAAGAAGTACTTGTCGGTGCTCTGAGAAAGAGAGAGAATGACGGCTGGTCTCGTGAGCTTCTGCGGCCTACGAGATCCAACTGACGGCCGACTGCGAGCTGCCGCTTTCTAGCGCAGCTCGTGGTCGTTCTCGGGGCGGGTTAGAGGAACCGGCGGATGGTCTCGCGGGCGACGCGGAGGCCGACGACCTTGCTGGTGGGGTCGACGTCGGCAATCGTGTCGGCCGGAACCAGCCGGCGGTGACGAGAGAAGAAGCCTGCGCGAACCGAGAGTGCGTCGGGCACGTCGGGGAGCGTTCCGTACATCGGACACTCGACTTTGCCGACGACCCGGCCACGGTTGTCGGCCACCAGGAAGCCGGCCGTGTCCACGAGGTTCAGGGGGAGTGCGGACATGGTCCGAACATATTCCCCGTCTGCAAGGAAATTCCCCTGCGCGCGGTAAGGGTTGTGTAAAAGGGTCAGGCCCCGGGTTTTGCGGACATGGCCCACCAGGCCACAGCCAGAGCGGCGAGATAGACCGGCGCCAGGATCGCCAGGGCCACCGACGCTCGGCCGACCCCGCTGCGCCGCGCGCTGACCCAGGCGAGCACGCCCAGAGCGATCAGGAGGATCAGGCCCGGCTCCGAGACGACGAAACCGACGTCGACCCAGCCGGGGGTCTTGTCCGGGAACTCCTTGTCGGCGATCAGTTGAGCGCCTATGCGCATCACGATCCACGACGGGACGACGACGAAGATCAACGTTCGAAAGGCGAGGCGTGAGAGCAGCGCCCCCTGTGCGCGGCGCTTCCGCGCTGCCAGTGCGAGCACGGTGACTGCGCCGACCGAGCCGACGAGTGCGATCGCCCCGAGGACGTGCAGGAAGAGTGGGAAGTTCCAGCTGTCAGGACGGACGAGTGCGAGCATCATGCGCCCGGTTTCCAGATCATCAGGGCGAGGATCGCAACGATGACGATCCCGCTGCCCCAGCTAAGGGCGAGCGACACCGGGTCGCGCAGCCGGGCCGTCAACTCCTGGCTCGGCGCGTCCCCCTCGGCGGCGAGTCGTTCGGCGAGCTCCCGTGTCCGCTTCTCCCGCCCGCCGCCGATGCCACCCATTGCATTCGAGAGCACCCAGAGCACGAGGGCGAGGACGATCCAGGTCTCCCCCCAGCCGTACCCGGCGTTGTGCACGAGCCAGAGCCCGAAGACGAGCGTGAGCCCCATTCCGGCCCAGATCGTCACAACGGCGACGCGGGCGAGTCGGAACAGGACTGCGATCTCGCTCGGACGCTCCCGTTGCAAGGCCGCGAAGTTGAAGATCCCCGCCATGACGGCGCCGCCGAGGACGAGGAACGCTCCGGTGACGTGGAGGAATAGCAGCCAGTCGTAGGTGTCCACGGCCACTACCCTACGAATCCGAGTGGACGTACGAGCTCGCCACCTGCGCCTTCTCACCGAGACGATCGCCGCGGTGAACTCCACGCTTGACCTGGAAGAGGTTCTGGGGCTGGTCGCTCGCAAGGTCGCCGACGCCCTCGGGACCGAAGCCTGCTTCGTCTACCTCTACGACGACCGGACGAACGAGCTGATCCTGCGTGCCACGCATGGCACGAGCGTCGAGGAGATGACGAAGCGTCCACGGCTGCGGCCGGGTGAAGGAATCACGGGAGCAGCTGCAGCCGATCGCGTTCCGGTGATGATCCCCTCGCAGGCGCATCTCGATCCGCGGTTCAAGCAGTTCTCCAACCTGTCGGAGGACGACTACGAGTCGATTCTCGCCGTACCGATTCTTGCCCGAGACAAGCTTGCGGGCGCGCTCAACGTACGCACACTCGCGCCTCGCGAATTCACCCAGGACGAGATCGAACTGCTCGTGGCGATCGCGGACCAGGTTGCGCAGACGATTCAACACGCGCAGCTGTACGCACATGCGCAGAGCCGCGTCGCCGAGCTGGAGGCCCTGGCCAAGATCTCGGAGGCCGTCTCCGAGTCGCTCTACCTCGAAGAGTCAGTCGAGGCGATCGTGAAGACGACGATGGAGGCCGTTGGTGCAACCGGGGCAGCGCTCGTGCTCGAGGACGGCAACATTGCGTGGCCGGAAGGCTGGGCCGGGGCGTACAACGTGCGGCTTCCGCTGCGCTGGAAGCGACGCCAGATCGGCGAGCTCGTCTGCGACCGCGACACGCCGTTCACCGACGAGGAGCGCGCGCTGCTCGTCTCGATCGCACACCACGCAGCGGTTGCGCTCGAGCACGGCCGCGCCGTCATGCGCGGCGTGCTTGCGCAAGAGATCCATCACCGAGTCAAGAACAACCTCCAGACCGTCGCATCGCTCCTGCGCCTGCAGGCTCGAGCGACTGACACGGACCCGCGTAAGGCGCTCGAAGACTCGGTCCACCGCATTCTCGCGATCGCGGCCGTCCACGAGGTTCTGACGGAACAGCGCGAGGAGGTGGTCGAGCTACGCGAGCTGCTCGAAAGGTTGCGCGCGACGCTCGTGCAGGGCCTGGCCGTCGGGAAGGAAGTTCACGCCGACCTCGAGCCCGTGTCGATCGCGGGCAATCGGGCGACCGCGCTTGCGCTGGTCTTCAGCGAGTTGCTGCAGAACGCGCTGGAGCACGGCGGCGACAGCGTTCAGATCGAGCTCGTGCAACGCAACGGCGTGGTAGTCCTCTCGATCGCGGACGACGGCGATGGAATTCCGTCTGACGCCAGTGGCACCGGCCTATCGATCGTGCAGGCGCTCGTCAGAGATGAACTGCAGGGCCGTCTTGATCTTCGCAGCGACGGAGGTACGAGAGCCGAGGTGGTCTTCCCACCGTGACCCGCCTTGGTATCAAAGCCGGAGGCTAAGACCAGGCGGAGCCGGGCTTAGCCGCAGGCGAACTGATGCGGGCGCGGCCGCGTGAGCGCCCGTGCCCGGACGGTTGAGGACAATCGTGACCCGTAGACGCGGTAGGAGTGTGCGGGCTCCGCCCGCGCACGTTTCAGCGCGAAGCGCCGTAACCAACTCCCGAGCGAAAGCGCAGCTTTCGCTCGGTTAACGAACGCCGCCGTCGCCGCCGGCCGGGCGCGACCACCAGGCGCCGTCGCTTCCGGACATGGCGCCCTGGAGCTGGTCGACGTAGCTGACGAGATCCCGCTCGCGCCGGTCGAGTGTCTGCTCGAGCTCCTCGAGCTCGGTGCGCCAGCGCTCGATCCGGTCTTCGCGGAACTGGACGTCCGCCTCGAACTCTGCTTCGCGCTGCTCGAGGTCGGTTTCGAGGCGCTTGAGCTCGGTCGTTCGAGCGTCCGCCGCGTAATCCGAAATCGGCTGCAGCCGCCGCTCGACGTAAGTCGGCTCCTGCGCCTCGTCGCTCCCGCTGACGAACTCGCTCCCGAGGAGGGGCGAAAGTGAGGCAGCCTGATCCGCCGAGATTTCCACACGGAGCACGAGAGGCCTGGGGATGCTGAATTCCTGGTCAGACATGAGGAGCCGCACAGAAGGGATCGCCCGGCCTACCGCCCGGCACTATCCCTCGGCTGAGCGGTTTGCGCCAGACTCACCCACCACAGGTGAGGATCCTGGTCGCCGAAGACGAGACGATCATCCGGCTCGACCTGCGGGCCCTGCTGGAGCACGCTGGTTTCGAGGTGTGCGCGGAGGCCCGCGATGGGGAAGAGGCGGTGGCCCTTGCGCGCTCGGAGCGGCCGGATCTGGCCCTCCTGGACGTCAAGATGCCGAAGCTGGACGGGATCGAGGCAGCCCGTCGGATCCTCGAAGAGCGGCCGATCCCGATCGTGATGCTGACCGCCTACGGCCAGGACGAGATCGTGCAGCGCGCTGCCGAAGCCGGTGTGTTCGGCTATCTGGTCAAGCCTTTCCGCGAGCAGGACCTGCTGCCGGCCATCCGCACGGCGCGCGCGCGGCACGGCGAGCTCACCGCGCTTCGCGAAGAGGCGGAGTCGCTGGCGGACGCGCTGGCGGCGCGCAAGGCAATCGAGCGCGCCAAGGGCCTGCTGATGGAAAAGGAAGGGCTCTCGGAGCAGGATGCGTTCGCGCGGCTGCGCAAGGCGAGCCAGATTTCCGGGCGTCCACTCAAAGTGGTTGCGGAAGCGCTGATCGCGACCTTCGAGTGAACGTTCAGAACGAATAGACGTCGGCGATGACGCCGAAGGCGATGACGACGATTCCGAAGAGGAAGAACGGCTCTCCTCGGAAGCCGGCCCGGCTCGCTCACGTGTGCGCCCGTTCGAAAAGCCGCTCCCAGCGCTGGAGCAGGGTTTTGAGCTCGTCGCGTGCGTGGCGGTGAGCCGCCAGCATCTCGACGTCGTTCCAGTCTTCCGCGAGGCGCCGCTCGAGCTCGGCGACGGTCGCCTCATGTTGCGCGATCTGCGCCTCGATCCGGTCGAGCTCCGAGGGAGCCTTTGCCTTGCCGGGCGACTTGCGCGGCTTCGCAATTTTGGGCTCTACCGGTGGCGGAGGCGGCGGGGCCTTGCGCGCTTCGCGCTGACGGACGTATTCCGCCCAGCCGCCGTCGTAGGAGTTGAGTCGGCGGTCCTCGATCGCAATCGTTCGCTCGGCGACTGCGTCGAGGAGCGCGCGGTCGTGCGAGACGAGCAGGACCGTCCCCGGGAATGCCTCGAGCGCCGCCTCGAGAGCCTCGCGGCTCTCCATGTCGAGGTGGTTCGTCGGCTCGTCGACGACGAGGAAGTTTGCGCCGGACGCGACGACCAGGGCCAGGGCGAGGCGCCGGCGTTCGCCACCCGAGAGCGCGAGCACGGGCTTCTCGTGCTCGGTCCAGCCCGAGAAGAGGAAGCGGCCGAGCAGCTTCTGCGCGTCCGGGCGCTGCAGACCGGTTGCGCGTTGGACGCACTGCAGCACGGATCCGCGCGTGTCGAGCTCCATCTCCTGTTGGGAGAAGTACGCCGGCACCACGCCGTGGCCGAGGCGCACGAAGCCGTCGTCGGCTTCGCGCCGCTCGAGAATTGTTTCGAGCAGCGTGGTCTTCCCGGATCCATTCGGCCCCACAAGTGCCACGTGCTCGCCGCGCTCGATCGCAAAGCTCGCGCCCTCCAACAGCACGCGCTCGCCGATACGGAGCGCAAGCCCCTCGGCCTCGAGGACGGTGCG
>JBBRZA010000058.1:0-20739 GCA_038237145.1 Gaiellales bacterium | reverse complement strand
GTCGGCGCCGGGCCGTGTCACCTTCACGAGCGCGAGCTCGAGCGGGAGACGCGGATCGCCGCCCTGGCGCATGTCCTCGACTGCGACGGCCAGTAGATCCACAAGCCGGATGACGCTCGCTTCGCCAAGCTGGTTCGCCTGCGCACGGAGCCTTTCGCGGGCCTCTTCGGTGACGGGCAGGGTGTCCGGTACCTCGCCCATGTGCTGCACGAGCATCAGGTGACGGAGGTGCTCGAGCAGGTCGACGACGAGCCGGCCTAGATCCTGCCCCTGTTCCGACAGCTCCTCGACGAACGTCAGCGCACCTGCGGTGTCACGGTCGACGACTAGATCGCAAAGCCGGAACAGCGCTTCCTCCTCGACTGCCCCGAGCAACTGCAGGACGGACTGCACGGTGATCTCGTTCTCTGTTGCCGACGCAAGCTGGTCGAGTGTCGAGACGGCGTCGCGGAACGAGCCGCGCGCTCCGCGTGCGACGAGAGCAAGCGCCTGATCGGGAACCTGAATGCCCTCGCCGTCGGCGACGCGGCGCAGCAAACGCACGAGCTCCGGCAGCCGCGGCCGCGCGAAGACGAACGTCTGGCAGCGCGAGCGCACCGTGGGCAGCACCTTGGAGAGGTCTGTGGTGCAGAAGACAAAGACGAGGTGAGGAGGCGGCTCCTCGATCAACTTCAACAGGGCGTTCCAGGCGGCATCCGTGAGCTGGTGCGCCTCGTCGAGGATGTAGACCTTGTAGCGCCCCTCGGCCGGCTGGAGCACGACGCGCTCCCGGATCTCGCGAATGTCGTCGATGCCGCGCTGCGAGGCGGCGTCCATCTCGATCACGTCCAGCGACGTGCCGCTGGCAATCGTGACGCACGGGTTGCAGACCTTGTCCGGCGTCGGCGTGGGGCCCTGGACGCAGTTCAGCCCCTTGGCAAGGATCCGCGCGAGCGAAGTCTTCCCGGTCCCGCGCGGGCCTGCGAAGAGATACGCCTGGCGCACCTGTCCGGACGTGATCGCGTTCTTCAGAGTGCGGACGATTGCTTCCTGGCCGACGACCTCGTCGAAGTCCTGAGGGCGGTACTTCCGGTAGAGCGCGGCCACGAGGCGATACTAGCCCCCGGGCTAGACCGACCCCGAGAACGTGTCGCAAACGGCCGGGCGGCCCTTCTCGTAGCCCTGCGAGAACCAGCGGCGTCGCTGCTCGGAGGAGCCGTGTGTCCAGGTCTCCGGGTTCGCCTGTCCCTGCGTGGTTTGCTGGATGCGGTCGTCGCCGATCGCCTCCGCGGCGGCCAGGCCGTCGTTGATGTCGGCCTGGGTCAGCTGCTCGACTATCCCAGTCTCCACCGCGTGCGCTGCCCAGACGCCCGCGTAGCAGTCGGCCTGCAGCTCGCTTCGCACGGAGAGGCTTTCCGGTCCCTGCCGGTCGCCGCCGATCTTGTCGAGGACCCCGAGCTGGTCCTGGACATGATGGCCGTACTCGTGCGCGATCACGTAGGCCTGCACGAACACCGCGTTGCCGACACCGAAGCGGGACTGCAACTCGTCGAAGAAGCCCAGATCGATGTACACGAGCTTGTCGCGCGGGCAGTAGAACGGGCCGACCTGCGAGTCCGCCGTCCCGCACTCAGTGTTCACCTGGCCGCTGAAGAAGACGGTGTCGACGAACTGGTATTGCCTGTTGCTGCGTTGGAAGACGCCGTCCCAGAACTTCTGGACACTGTTGACGACCGCGACGATGCGACAGTCCTGGCGCTCGTTCGCATCCTGTCCCGTCTTGCAGTCCTGGGAGATGCTGCTCGGCGTGTCACCCTGGCCTATCTGCTGGTTGTCGAGTGGCTCGAGCTGACCGAGACTGCCACCGTTCGAGAGCAGCGAGATCAGGACGTAGATGACGAGCCCGACGAGGCCGAGCCCACCGCCGCCGACGGCGAGGCCGCCCGCGCCGACGCCGCGCCCGCGGGCGTCCGTGACCTGGCCTGGATCGAGCGGAGCATTACGCCGAAAGCGCACGCGCGGTCTCTTGCCTGGTTCCGCGCTCCGCAAACTCAACCTCGCAAAATCCGGCTCGCTTCGCGAGCCGGATTTTGCGAGGTTAGCTTTGTAAACCGCGGCGCCTGGAAGGAATGCTTAGCGCTGCTGCCTCCCGGCCCTGACGCGGTTCACACACTTCCACCGCCGCGGCGCGCGCGATGGTAGCAGTGCTAGGGCGGCTACTGACATTCGGAGCCGAGCGTGGCCACCGCCGGCAAAGCCGGCAGTGGCGCGACGGATGTCCTGGGCTATTGTCGGATGGCTCTCGGGCGCATAGCTCAGCGGGAGAGCGCCCGCTTCACACGCGGGAGGTCCCTGGTTCGATCCCAGGTGCGCCCACTCTGCGTTGCCGCATTGTTACGCGGTTCTTTCTCCCCCGCGGCCGGCGATGTCCCTTCCTTGTCCAACGCTGTCCGAATGAGGGCTTCGAGCCGTGCTGCGTGGATACGCCTTTCGCCTTCGTAGAGGTGCCGGTACGTCCGCAGGAACAACGCGCCACCGTCCGTGTGTCCCATGCGTTCAGCTGCGACCGCGGGATCGAGGCCGGCGTGTGCCATCAGGGAGCCGGCTGTGTGTCGAAGAAGGTGGAACGTGAAGCCGTCGAACACGGACGGCTTGCCGCTGTTTAGCTCCCCGTCATGCTTTGCGGCGGCCTTGACGGCTTTCCTCCAGACCTGCTCGCCGAAGCGGCTGCGGTTCCAGCGTTCGCCGCTGTCGTTCGGGAAGACAAGCGCTGTACCCGGTGCTCGCGCGAGCAACTGCTCACGGAGCAGCGCAACCTCGACGGAAGTTAGGTACACGCGATGGTCGCGCTTGTTCTTCGACAGCTCGGCCGGGATTGGCATCGTGCCTTCGTCGAGGTCGAGCATGTCGTCCGTTAGGTTGAACCAGAACGCTTGCCGTGCACCGACTTGGCCGGCGACGAGCACGAGTCGCGAAGCGTGCTCTGGAAACCAAGACGCGAGTTCGTACAGCTGCTCGACGTCGAGGGCACGTCCGCGGCGCGCTTCGTGCTTGACAGGCTTGATTGACAGGATCGCGTCGTCGACGCGCTGCCCGCGATCTTTCGCCTCGCGTAGAACCCGCTTGAGAAGTTGCAGCTCGTCCTTGGCCGAGCGGGGATGCTCTGCCGCGCGAGCGACGATGAAGTCCTGAATCTGCGCGCGCCGAAGCGTCGAAATCTTCAGGCCGCGCAAAGGCGTCCACACCTTGGCCTTCTGTTCGTAGAACTCGATGCTTCGCGGACGCAGGCCGCCGGCGGCGCGGGCCGGATCAAGCCAGCCGTCGATCTCAGCCCCAAGCGTCGTCGGGCGCTCCTCGACAAGCTCGCCCATCGAGCGGCGCAACTTCAGATTCAGCTCGAGCTTCTCAGCAGCCAACCTCGTTGGAACAGTGCGCGCCGAAAACCCGGTGACGCGCACCTGATAGGACGACCCGCGCTTGCGGATGCTCACCAGTCGCGTCCTTCGGTGGCGAGCCATTCCTTGACTGCGCTCTCTGGGTAGCGCCGTTCACGTCCGATCCGCACCGAGCGAAGAACGCCCGACGCAGCCGCTCGACGAATCGTTTCCGGGTTTACGCCGGCGAGTACGAGTATGAAGACCACGAGCTTCGGCCGGACACGCCCGACGGTGGGCGAGAATCGGGTGACGGCCGACGCTCCCTCCGGGGCGCCCTTCCGCGTGCGCGGGAGCGGGGCGCCCGGAGGAGGGCCTCGCGACCGCAGGTTGGTTCGCGCGTAGGGCTCCCGTTCGGGCGCTGAAGGTCGGGCTTCGCGAGCTGGTAGGCAGGCCGAGTGATGCGAGGTCGTCGGCAGTTGTGGAGATCTTGCTGCGCGGCTTCAAGCGGCCATTTGCAACGGGGGCTTCACGCGTACCTGCGACACTGGTGTCGCTTAAGCGGCTGTTAGACGCGCCGCCGCGCCTTCCCCCCGAGCGTCGGTCCGTCATTAGTGACGTGAGCCGCGTGCTGGCGCATGATTGCGCCTATGCGTAGCGACCTCCCCTCTGGCACCGTCACGTTCCTCTTCACCGACGTGGAGGGCTCAACGCAGCTGCTGCACGAGCTCGGCGACGAGGCCTACGAGGAGGCGCTCGCAGAGCACCGGCGGGTGATCCGCGAGGCGTGTGCGGCGCGCGGCGGCGTCGAGGTGGACACGCAGGGAGACGCCTTCTTCTTCGCCTTTCCGACCGCTCCGGGCGCGATCGCGGCCGCCTCAGCCTTCACCGACGAGCTCGCCGCGGGCCCGATCCAGGTGCGCATCGGCCTGCACACCGGCAACCCGCGTCTCAGTGGCGAGGGCTACGTAGGCATGGACGTGCACTTCGCCGCCCGTGTCGCGGCGGCGGGGCACGGCGGACAGATCGTCCTCAGCAAAGCGACGCACGACGCGCTCGACGATCTCGAGCTCACAGACCTCGGCGAGCACCGCCTGAAGGACATCCCAGAAGCGGTCGCCATCTACCAGCTCGGAAGCGAGTCCTTTCCTCCGCTCAAGACGATCTCGAACACGAACCTCCCGCGCCCGGCGAGCTCGTTCGTCGGCCGCGAGGCAGAGCTCGCGGAGGTGGTCGGGCGAATCGAGGGCGGTGCGCGCCTGCTCACCCTGACCGGCCCCGGCGGTTCCGGCAAGACGCGGCTCGCGCTCGAAGCGGCCTCGACCCTCGTGCCCGAGTACAAGGCCGGCGTCTTCTGGGTCGGGCTCGCGCCGCTTCGCGACCACGCTCTCGTCACGGAGACGATCGCGCAGACGCTGGGTTCGAAGAACGGCCTCCAAGAGCACATCGCAGAGCGCGAGCTGCTCCTCCTGCTCGACAACCTCGAGCAGGTGATCGAGTCGGCGCCCGAGCTCTCCGCGCTCGTGACGAGCTGCCCCAACCTCACCCTGCTCTGTACCAGTCGCGAGCTCCTGCGCGTGTCCGGCGAGGTCGAGTATGCGGTGCCACCGCTGCAGGAGCCCGAGGCCGTCTCCCTCTTCTGCGAGCGCTCGCAGCTCGAGCCGAGCGAAGAGATCGCAGAGCTGTGCGCCCGCTTGGACGCGCTCCCGCTCGCGATCGAGCTCGCCGCCGCGCGCGCGAAGGCGCTCTCCCCGGCCCAGATCCTCGAGCGCCTCTCTCAGCGGCTCGACCTGTTCAAGGGCGGCCGCGACGCCGATCCCCGCCAGCAAACGCTGCGGGCCACGATCGAGTGGTCGTACGAGCTCCTTTCCCCAGAGGAGCAAGTGCGCTTCGCGCGCCTCGCGGTCTTCCGCGGCGGCTGCACCCTCGAGGCCGCCGAGGAGGTCTGTGGCGCCGACCTCGACACCCTGCAGTCGCTCGTCGAGAAGAGCCTTCTCCGCTTCACGAACGAGCGCTACTGGATGCTCGAGACGATCCGCGAGTACGCGAGCGAGCGGCTCGAGGACTCGGGCGAGGCGGAGGAGCTGCGGCGGCAGCGCGGGGACTACTTCCTTGCGTTCGCGGAGGAGGCCTTCGAGGTCACGGGAAGCCGCAGGCCGTGGTGGGATCGCCTGGAGGCGGACCACGACAACCTTCGAACCGTCCTCGACTGGCTCGAATCCGTCGGCCGAACCCAAGAGGCTCTCCAGCTCGCGGGCGCCCTCTACCGCTTCTGGAGCACGCGTGGCTATCTCCTGGAGGGTGGTGTCCGACTGGAGCGGCTGCTCGCACGCGAGCGGGCCGGGACCTCGGCCCGCCTGCGGGCGCTCATTGGCGCTTCCCTCATGGCCTACACCACGGGCGATCCGGAGACCGCCGAGAGGCGAGCCGAGGAGGCGCGCGGCCTCGCGCGCACGCTCGGCGATGCGTGGGGCGAGGCCTATGCGGGATACGCGCTCGGCATGGCTGCTACCGAGCGCAGGGACTGGTCTGGCGCGCTCCCCTTCTTCGAGGCGAGCCTCGATGCGTTCCGTCGGCTTGGCGACGAGCAATACGTGCTCGCAGCGATGGACGGGATCGCGTGGGCCTCGCGGAGGCTGGGCGATCGCGAACGCAGCAAGAGGCTCCATGAGGAGACGCTCGCCGTACGCCCGGGCCGGCGGATACCCCGGGCTCGTCGTCATGCAGCTCTACCAGCTCGCCGAATTTGCGACCGAGGAGGGACGACCCCACGAGGCGCTCGCGATGCTCCGGGAGGCGCTCGTCCTGAACCGCGATGAGCGGCACCTGAGAACCATCCCCGAGGTGTTGATCGTCATGGCCACCACGCTTCAGGCCATCAGCGCACCCGCAGCGGCGCTCGCGTTGCTCGCTGCCGCGGCACGACTGCGCGAGGAGATCGGGGGCGGAATCGGCTGGGTCGGCGACGACATCGAACGCCTGCGCGGGAGCCTGCGCGATTCCCTCGGGGACGCCGCCTTCGAGTCCGCCTGGGAGCGGGGCCGCGCGCTCTCCACGGACGAGGCGATCGTACTCGCGCTCGAAGAGACGGAGCTCGATGCGTAGCGACCTCCCTTCCGGCACCGTCACCTTCCTCTTCACGGACGTCGAGGGCTCGACGCGGTTGCTGCACGAGCTGCGCCGAGCAGCGGCGCACTTCCTCCGGGATAGGCCGGCCGCAGGAGCAGCGATGGAATCGGCGCCCGCGGCGCGTCGCTGACGCGATCGCCGCGCGGGCGCCTGCATCCCTCGCAGACTTCACCGTCCCGCCGTGCCGCGTAGCAGTGCTTCGAGGATCTCCCGCAGGGCATCCGACGCAGCCACCATGTCCCGAATCTGTCCAACCGCAGAGTGAAAACCAGTAGCGGAGAGTGATACTGGCCGCCCCTCCGCATCTACCAGAAGACCCTGCAAGAGCCGCGAAAAGTTGGCCCCGGTCCCGTCTAGTCGATCATCCCCTCGCCAATTTCGATCCCAGGTGCGCCCACTTTCTAAGGCTCTGGAAACGGCGCCTTCTTCTTGGCTCGGGATTGCAGCTCGTTCGGCGGAAGGGTTACTCGTCGTCAACGCGATCATCGAACAGCACCGCGTCACGTCGCGCAGACGGTTAAAGGCTACGGCGTGCGCTCCGAACAGATCTGGACCGACAACAGGAACGCGAAGGGCTACACCCGTGCCGCGTTCGATGACCCTTGGGCTCGATACCTCGCGTCCTAAAGCAGTTGCCGCCCTGCACTTTTGACACGCCAAACAGTGTCCTCTGTGTGTGCAGTCGGCTGCGTGGGTTGCAGTCCTGACTGCTCGCTAATGTGACTGCTCGGAGTGATTGTTCGGACAGCGCAAACTTTGCTCACTTAGTTCTCTTGCACCAGCCCTTGATTTCCCGACTGTGTTTCGCGGCCGGGTTCACTGTGATCCTGCTCGGATCGCTTCTTTCGCTTGGGGCGCTCGGTCATGCTGAACTGTCGTCGCTAGCGGCCATCCCTACCAAGCCTTTTGCATCGCCGGGGCCGATCATCGTTACCAACTCCCCGGCGCAGGCCCAGTACGTGGGCAATGCGCCCCCTCTGCCCGTCTGCCACAACGGCCGCGTAATCTTCGTTTCCGGGGCCTCGCTTCGCGAGCACCTGCGCCACGGGGACACCCCCGGTGCTTGCAGCGGCGTCACCGGCAAAGGCAACGATCGCGAAGTGAAACCAGCGACTACCGAAGTGAAAGCAGCGGCTACTGAACCTACGCTTGCTAGTACGGGTTTAGACCTCGGCGGGACCGTCGTGCTCGGCCTCCTGCTTTTCGTTCTCGGGTTTGGTCTTCGGCGTAGAGCCTGACAACTACGTGGCTAGCTGCACGTCCGAACATTCATACCGCTTGCTGTGCGCGTCTGAGGCCGATCTGCTGGCGAGATTCGTAGTGTGCGCATCCAGTTGGACTAGGACGCGCGCAACGGAGTCGTTGTACGGCGCACCGCCGGGAATTAGGTCGGGGGCTGCGGCCCCCCGCGACCCAGCCCGTTTGCAGTGCGCCACCTTCGTTTATCGGCAGTAAGGACCTATCCTTAAAGGGGGCGGCGTTGACTTTCACAGAGCGCAACGCCATGCGAGCGGGGAGGCCGGACGCCGCACCGTCAGTCCCCGCGTGGCGTCCGGCCCGCAGTTCTCTCCGCTCACCAAAGAGATCCCCGCCATGGCGTAAACCTGCGCTACCTCCCTCGTCCGAGTGACCACCGAGCGCCACTCCTTCTCCAGAGTCCCATCTAGCCGAATGGCTAGGGACTACCCGCGCCGTCTCGCCCACAGTTCAGTGTTGCCGCCGACGACGTTGCGGCGTGGTCGGCGGCCGAGTTCTTGGCCCTCCGAACTAGCCCCGTCGTAGTCATCGCTTCGGCGTCTCCAAGCCGATTGTCCGAAGCTCGGCGAGAGCCGACGAGGCGAGCACAACCTCCGCGAGTGGTGGCTCCCGTACCTGCGCCGGCCAACGGGCTGCGGCCCATCGGCGGACGCTGACTTGGTCTCCGTGTTGTACGCAGCGGGCTTAGCTGTTCACGCCCCCATGCGACTCGCGGTGCGACTTCTAGCGCAGCGCGTCGATCGGCGCGGTCGCGACGATCCCTTCGACGCTGCGCGCCAGTTCCGCGTCCAGGGTTACGAACGCGTCTGCTTACAGCTGAGTGAGTGCGATGTATTCGGCGTTGTAGGTCGAGGCCCATCCCAGCTGGTCCGCCAGCTCCCAGGCCCGACGCCGGAGCACGGCGTCGCCGAGGAGCCTGATGGGCATCCGCCCGATCCGGGTGAGGCGGTCGCGCGCGACGTCGGCCGGGATCTCGCCCCGCTGGACGGCCTCGTGCAGAGCCGACAGCGTTTGGGAACGAAGGAGCGTCGGTGCGAGGAGGTTGTGCGCGCTCGGGACCTCGACGCGCTCGCTCGCCAGATGGAGGACGGCGCCGGCGTCGACGACGAACCTAGTCATCGGATACCTCTGTCCGCATGACAAAACAGTATTGCTCAGCAGCCGCCTCACTTGAACGAGGGATAGCCGACGCGTGCCGAGACACATAGCCTGAGCGGAAGGGCGGCGAAGGGAAGGACTGCGGCGGTGGCGAGTTGGACTAGGGGAGAAGCACGCGCGGATAGACGCGCGCGATGTTTGGCGTGTGGTGGTCGAATCGAGCCGGGGTTACGTCATGCCGGTTCCCTTCGCTGCTTGGAATGCCGCGACCTTGGCCGCTCTCTGGACGCCGCCCTGGTCGAATCAACGCGGCGATCGCCCACGCGGTCGCTCGCCAAGGCTCTCAGTCGACGACTGCTTCAACCTCCGAGCCGTAACGGCTGATCAGCGCCGCCCGCTTACGATCTCGATCCTGGGGGAGGCTCTCTCGAAGCAGGAGCTCGAGGCCGTGCACTGCTGGGAAGCGGACGACCGGGTGCCGGGGCGACCTGAGGTGACCGCGTTCCATCGTCAGCTGCGCTACCACCAGTCGCGGCGTTCTCTGAGGTCACAAGGAAGGCGTGTGGCACGCCGCGCGGCGCGACAAAAACGCCGCCCTCGCCGACGCGATGCTCCTGGCCGTCGACATGAACAAGGATCTCGCCCTCGAGCACGTAGAGCACCTCGTCATCGCCAGGGTGGACGTGTAGGGGCGTCGGCTTGCCGAGCACTTCGCGATCCTCGAACAGCGCGAACGTGCCGCCTGTCTCTGCCGACGTCGCCTTCATCGTGAAGAGCCCTCCGCCGGCGAACCAGAGCTGCTCGCCCTCGCCGTCCTGTCGGATCACCGAGGTTGACATGGTCATGCGCTCCGCCTTCAGCATTATGGGACTATGGTGTTCATAACCACATTGCAGTATCATCATGAGAATGTCAATCCCATATGAGCTGACCGGCAGGACGCAACAGAAGGCGCGCACTCGCAAAGCTCTCATCGACGCCGCGCGCCAGTTGCTCGCGGAGGGCGTGACGCCGACGGTCGAAAGGACCGCCGATCGGGCAGAAGTCTCCCGCGCCACCGCGTTCCGCTACTTCCCCAACCAGCGCGCATTGCTCGTCGCGACGTATCCCCAGCTCGAGGAACCCTCGCTGCTGGGGTCGGCAGCTGAAGAGGATCCGATGGCCCGGCTCGAGGTCGTCACCGAAGAGCTGGGGCGCCAGATCCTGGAGTACGAGCAGGAGCTCCGCGCACACCTGCGCCTCTCACTGGAGCCGACGGCCACGGAATCGGACGAGCTTCCGCTCCGCCAGGGCCGGGCCATCGGCTGGATCGACGACGCATTGAGGCCACTGCACGATCGCATCCCGGCGCGCGACCTTCGTCGGCTGGTGCTCGCGATACGTGCCACGCTCGGAATCGAAGCGATGGTCTGGCTCACCGACGTCGGCGGGGTTTCCCGCGAGCAAGCCGTCGACATCATGCGCTCATCGGCCCGCACTCTCTTGAGATCAGCCATCTCTGATGCGGCCCCGGGCCTGTAACGCCCCGCTCGGGGAACACTCCCGAACACTGGCTCACACGAGACTTCTCTTTTCCCGTCGCGTCTAGCGCGGCCGGCCAAGGTCTGCCGGGGCGCCCCGGCGAACGATCTCCTGTCTCGCGTGACGTCGACTCTGCTCCTCGCGCATGATGACCTTGTGCGTCGCGACCTTCCTTCCGGGACTGTCACTTTTCTGTTCACCGACGTCGAGAACTCGACGAGATTACTTCAGGAGTTGGGCGCTGCTGGATATGCGCAGGCGTTGGCGGACCATCGTCGCGTCGTGCGCGGTGCGTTCGGCGCCTTCGGCGGTGTTGAGGTCGATACGCAGGGGGATGCGTTCTTTGTGGCGTTCCCGACGGCGGAGGGTGCGCTGCAGGCGGCAGCCTCGGTGCTGGATCGACTCGCCCCAGGTCCGATCCGCGTGCGCATGGGCGTGCATACGGGCACACCGCATCTGGCCGAGGAGGGTTACGTCGGGGTCGACGTGCATCGGGCGGCGCGCATCGCTGCCTGCGGCCACGGCGGGCAGGTGCTGGTCTCGGCCTCGACGGCCGCCCTCCTTTGCACGGATGCGCTGCGCGATCTCGGTGAGCACCGGCTGAAGGACCTGTCGGCGCCCGAGCGCGTTTACCAACTCGGAGACAACGAGTTCCCGCCGCCGAAGAGTCTCCATCAAACGAACCTGCCCATCGCTTCGACGCCGTTTCTTGGCCGTACTAAGGAACTCGCGGAGGTGATCGGGCTTCTGTCGCGGGAAGACATCCGCTTGCTCACTCTGACCGGGCCCGGCGGCACCGGCAAGACCCGCCTCGCGCTGCAGGCAGCGGCCGACCTTGCCGGCGCCTACCCGGATGGGGTCTGGTGGGTGCCACTTGCGCCCTTGCGCGACCCGGGACTGGTTTTGGAGGCGGCTGCGCAGGCGCTCGGCGCCAAAGACGAGTTGGCAAAGGACATCGCCGACCGATCGATGCTGCTGCTCCTCGACAACTTCGAGCAGGTCGTCGAGGCGGCAAGCGGCCTCGACGGTCTGCTCGCATCGTGTCCTAGGCTCGATCTACTCGTGACCAGCCGGGAACCGCTCCACCTCACGGGCGAGCAGGAGTACTCGGTACCGTCGCTCGTCCACGAGGAGGGTGTCGGCTTCTTCCTCGCGAGGGCAAGGGCAGTCAAGCCCACCATCCGGGCCGACGAGACGGTTTCTGAGATCTGCCGTCGCCTCGACGAGCTGCCGCTCGCGCTCGAGCTGGCCGCTGCGCGCGTGAAGGCACTTTCGGCCGAGCAGATCCTCGCGCGGCTCGTGCAGCGGCTGCCGCTTCTGACCGGTGGTGCCCGGGACTTGCCCGAGCGCCAGCAGACTCTGCGCGCAACAATCGAATGGAGTTACGAGTTACTCAGCCGCGAGGAGAGGGTGCTCTTCGCGCGGCTCGCTGTCTTCCACGGCGGCTGCTCGCTCGAGGCAGCTGAAGACGTTGCCGACGCAGCAATAGACATCCTTCAATCACTCGTTGACAAGAGCCTCCTCCGTCACGCTGAAGATCGCTACGGGATGCTGGAAACAATTCGGGAATATGCGCTCGAGCGGCTTGAGGATTCATCCGACGCGAAGCCGCTCCGGGATCGGCACGCGAACTTCTTCCTACAACTCGCGGAGTCCGCCGAGCGCGAGCTGACCGACTCAGACCAATCGCGCTGGCTCGAACGCCTGGCGGATGAACAGGAGAACCTGCGCGCGGCCCTCGAGCATTTTCTCGCCAGCAGAGAGGTTGAACTGGCGCTGCGGGTGGCTGGCGCACTCGTCGTCTTCTGGTTTGTCCGGGGCCATTACGGCGAGGGTCGCGCCTGGCTCGACCGTGGCCTCGCGGATCCTGTGCCTGACGAATCGCAGGCGCTCGCGAAGGCGCTGTGGGGCGCCGGCTTGCTCGGTGGGTTGAGTGGCGACCACGATCAAGCCGCCGCGCTCCTGGAGCGCGGGCTCGCGGTCGCACGCCGGGTGGGCGACCTGTCGGTGGTGGCGCGCTGCCTTGCCGTTCTCGGACTCCTCGCGTTCTTCCGGAACGAGCTCGTCGAGGCCCGGGCGCTACTGGAGGAGAGCATCGATGCGGCGCGGAGAGCGGACGACTTGTGGTGCCTGGCCGACGCACTCGGGACGCTCGGATCGATCTGTCCACTGCAGGGCGATCTCGAGGGGGCAGAGGCGGCAGGACAGGAGGCGCTTTCGATCGCACGACCGGCTGGTGACCAGCAGGGCATACGGATGGCGCTCTTCGGACTCGCCCTTGCTGCCCTCCGCCGCGGTGAGGCCGAAAGAGTGAGACACCTCGGCGGCGAAGGTCTCGCAATCTCCCGCGACATCGGCGACCCTTGGTTCACTTCGTATTTCCAGTGGCTGCTCGCGAGCGCGGCGCTTGATCGGAGCGACCTGGCGGTGGCGCGGTCGGCGGCCGAGGAGGCGCTGGAGATCGGGGTGCAGGCCGGCGGCACTCTTCTCGTGGTGTGCGCGCGCGAAACGCTTGCCCGTGTTGAGTGGGCGCAGGGAAACCAAGCCGCCGCCCACTGTCAACTCGAGGAAGCGTTGGCGGCGTCCGCACGCGTCGGAGTACCGGCCTCCTACGTGGCGGCTGTCCAGCTCACGCTGGGGCAGTTGATTGCAGCATCCGGAAACGGCGATGTTGCTCGTAGGCACATCGAGGCGTCGCTCACGCTGGCGACAGGTGTGGGCGACGCGTGGGCCGCCGAGCGTGCGGAACAGGCTTTGGCAGATCTCGGGTTCGTCGCCTGAAGTAGTCCGGCCGCCACGACGGCGTCGTGGACGGGCTGCTGAAGTTCCGCTTTCGAGCACGCAGCTACGACCCGTCGGCCTCGGGGAGCTTCTGCGCGATCTCCCAGATGTGGCCGTCCGGATCGGTGAAGCTTGCAGTACGTACTCCCCATTCCCGGTTCATCGGCCCGTTGAGCAGCTCCACGCCGCGCTTTGCCAGCTCCGCGCTCACCGCGTCCGCGTCATCCACCCAGACGGTGAGCTGGAAGCGCGATCCGGCCGCGCCTCCGGCGACGGACCCGGGCTCGATCAGATCGCGAGCCGCCGAAATTTTGAGCAGGTTGACGATCGTGTTCTCGAACCGGAACACCGCGGAGTTGGCGTCTTCCCAGATCACCGGCAGGTCGAAGACCTCCTCATAGAACGACTGGGATCGTCGGGGGTCTTCGACGAACAGGGTGATGGCACCAACACTCTTGAGCGACGCATCCACTTGCGCACCTCTTTTCCGTTCGCTTGACCGGGTGATCTGGTTGAACTGACGCTCGGATAGCGGACTGTTCGACTTAGCCGGGGAGCCAGCCGTCGCGATATCGCGTCGGCTCGGACTCCGGAAACCGAGCGTAAGCCTGCTCCTCGTCAGCCGTCTCCACCTCGACACCCGCGCCGCGCCGGAGCGCAGCCTCGTCGACCGTGTAGGCGCCCCAGTCCGCGGTCCACTGCAAGGTGCCGTCGGGGGCGCGGGTGGTCTGATGCTCTCGCGCGCCGACGGCGAGGACGGCGCAGGGGATGTCTCCGGCCCCGACAATCACGTGCTTCGTTTCGGCGGGGCAGTGCACGAAGTCCCACTGGCGCAACGGCCGCTCCTCACCTTCGATAATGAGGAGAGCCTCGCCTGAGAGCACGAGGAAATCTTCCTGATCGGTTTCCCAGTGGTACATCGCCATCGGCTCACCCGGCTCCAGCACTACGAGGCTGATTCCGACCTGCGGGAAGTCCGTCTCGCCCTCGAAGCGCAGACTCGCTCGCGCCCCGCGGTGGCGCCAGCGAGCCAAACGAGCGTTGAGCACGAACCACCCCTCGCCGGCCGCGGCAAGTCCATGCTCGGTCTGCTCGAGCGGGGCCTCGGGAACCATCGTCCCGATTATAAGAACACGCGGCGAATGATCGTCCTAGGGGAGGGGTAGTTGCCCTCTACCATCGATGCAGTCGGCGAGGTAGAGGGCTGTGCCGAGGTCTCCCGTCCAGAGCGTGTAGCGGCCGCGCCCGTGGTCCGACTGGCTGTGCTCAACCTGACCTGCAGCGTGCATCGCGAATGTGCGCGCTCGCGTCAGCCACCGCTCGTCTCCCGTGCGCTCGAGCAGCGCCAAGAACGCGTATCCGTTTCCCGCTGTGCCGTGACAGAGGTTTGCGCTCTTTCGCAGCGGCCCGGCACGCCACGTCAACTCGCCGCCCGCGACCGCAAGCTCCTCGTCAAGGAGGTGGGCGAGCGTCGCGACGATCCCGGGCGCGCCATGGCACCACTGCGTGCGGATCTGGCCGTCGCGGCTTCCTTCGCCGAGTCGCAACCCCGGAAGTGGCGGCCAGTTGACGAGCCCATCCTCCTCGACGGCAAGGGGTTGGAGCGTCTCCGAGACGGCCGTGACATCCCCAATCGCAAGCACACACCCTGCGAACCCGTGTGCCGGTCCGAGATAGCGCGTGGTTCGCCCGTACAGTTGCTGCGTCCACAGGCCCTCGGTGTCACGTTGGCCGTGCAACCACTCGATGCTCGCCGTTACGTCGAGCCCGAGCTCACGACCAGCGAGAACCGTGCCGGGACTACCCCACATCAATTCACAGCGTTCGTCGCGCTCGTTCGCTGCGATCAGTTCCGACAGCCGCTCGAGATTGGCCTGCGAAGGCGCGAGCCTCTGTAACACGAGCCGGATTCCCGTCTCGCCCATCCAGAGGCTGCGCTCGGAACCATCGTCAGGAAAGTCCGGCTGGGCTTCGAGAGAACGCTCCAAATACGGGACGTAGTCCCGCCCTAACTCGACGAAGCTACGCCGCGCGAGGCGATGGAGTGCATCCACGACTCCCGCGCCTCCGAGGTACACCGTCCGGAACCGCGCACCGAGGTCGTCTTCGGCATCCTTGTCCTGTGGATGCAGCGGCCAACCATCGTCGAATGCGTTCTCCGCGTCGGCAACGATCGAGGCGATCGCCGTCCGCGCCTTTTCCGCGCTCCACGGTTCGTCGGCGAGCACCTCGTGCGCTTCCGGCGAAAACAGCATCGCTAGGTGGCGTACTCGTCGAACTGCGGCAGGTCGTCGGTGATCTCAAACCACGGCGCCTTGGAGCCGACGAAGATGTGTTTTGTCGGACGGATGGTGGGAGCGTCTACCAGGGACCCCATCGCGACGTGCACAAAGACGCCGTCCCGCACGACAGAGAAGAGGAACGATCCGCATGCTGCGCAGCGCGTGTCGTTGAGGTCTTCCTCTCCGAAGACGGCAATGTCGTCAACACCCTTCGTGATCGTGAGCTTCTCCCGCTCGATACCGGCGAACGCCTTGAAGGCGGAGCCGGTCGCCGCTCGGCATTCCGAGCAGTGACAGTTCGCCGCGTACAGGAACGCATCTGAGACCTCGTAGCGAACCGCCCCGCACCGGCACTTCCCTGCTAGCACGCGGGTGTTCGCCTTGCTCTCGACTGACGTCATGGGCTATCCGGGAGCCAGTCGTCGCGGTATTGCGTCGGCTGGAGCTCTGGAAACCGAGCGTAAGCCTCGTCCGCATCGGTCGTCTCGTTCTCGACGCCTGCGCCGTGGCGTAGCGCAGCCTCGTCGACGGTGTAGGCGCCCCAGTCCGGAGCCCCCTGCAAGGTGTCGTCAACCCGCGAGCCCGTGGTGTGATGCTCGAGCGCGCCAACGGCGAAGACGGTGCACGGGAACTCGCCGGCCCCGACGATCACATGCTTCGTCCCGGGTGGGCAGTGCACGAAGTCCCATCGCCGCAATGGCCGCTCCTCGCCCTCGATGATCAGCAGAGCCTCGCCGGAGAGGATGAGGAAGTCTTCTTGATCGGTTTCCCAGTGGTACATCGACATGGGCTCCCCTGGCGCGAGCAGACAGAGGCCGAGCGCGACCTGAGGAAAATCCCCCCGACCCTGGAGGGCCGGCGTAACTCCTCGGCCCTCGTGTTTGAACCACCGCGCCTCGCGCGCGTTCAGGACGAACCAACCTTCGCCGGCGGCGATCAGTCCGTGTTCGGTCCGTTCGAGCGGAGCCTCAGGAGTCATCGTCCGATGGTAGAAGACAGGCCCACTAAGTCTGCGCTGCAGGCTCCCGGTCGCTCACGGGCCGGCTGCGCCCCAAAGTCAGCGTCAGGAACGAGACGACTACCGCCGCGCCGAGCACGGCGACGCCCCACCAGACGCCGGAGATGTTGTCATCCCAACCGATCGCGCGGTCGATCGAGAACCGGCCCGGGCCGATCGCGGCGAGCGACACGGCGATCGTCAGGTACGCGATCTCGAGCTCTGAGCCGAGCATGAAGGCTTTCTTGAATGTCACCGCCGCAATTGCGTTGATCATCACGGCCGCCAGCAGCGCGGCGGCCAGCGGCGTGGCGAAGCCGAGCACGAGCAGCGTGCCTCCTCCCGCTTCGGACACTCCGGCCGCGACCGCCATCAGGACCGGGGCGCGGTAACCCTGCGACGCGAAGAATCCGCCGGTTCCCTTTGGTCCGTAGCCGCCGAACCAGCCGAACAGCTTCTGCGTCCCGTGTCCGACGAATGCGACCCCGACCAGCAGCCGCAGCAACAGAATCCCGTATGACGTCGGTGGCTCCTCTCTCGACGTCACTTGCAACGACGGGCACAATTCGAGTATTCCGCGTCGCCGCGGAGCTCAGTCGAGTGCTCGAAAAGAAAAAAAGCCCCGGTGGCTTGCGGCCTGTCACCGGGGCTTTGCCATGGAAGGTGTTGCACCTTATGAGATGCCGCGAGTCTTACTTTCCTGCGTACGAAATGCGGTCGCCCCGTTTTGAGTGCCTGTTGCGCCCGTCGCTAATCCCTCGATCGAGTGAATCGCGGTGTTCCCTCCCCCTGAAGGGGGACGCAACCCCCGTTCGCCCCACGCAGAGTGGTCTCGAAGGATCCACTTCACGTACGTGGAGATATGCGGCGAGAGGGAAGGGACATGGCGAGGAAATCTGGAAAGCGTGGCTCGGCGATCATCGTCTTGATGGTTGTCGCAGCGATCGCGGGGAGCCCATCGACTGCGACGGCTGCCCCGGCGAAGTCACAGCCTTTGGTCAGCGCGGCTGTTCCGGCTCCGGTCTTGGCGTTCGACTACGCCAGTTGGGCCGAAGCTAGCTGGGCCGAAGCGTGATCTGAGCGCCGGGCGCGCCTAGCGTGCCCGGCGTTCAAACTCAAGCGAAGCGCGAAACGGCCCGATAACTCGGATCATGCGTGTGTTTGGTCTCGTCGCAATGGTGTGCTCACTCGCGATCGTCGGCGCTCTGATGATGCTGAGCATGAGCCACAACGGACCGACCTCGAGTAACACCAAGCTCGCCAAGGCGCAGGCCAGTGCCGACGTCGGCACGCTCAACTTCACGGGCGCCGCGACCGAGCTCGAGGCCTACAAGTCGGAGCACGCGACGTACGCAGGCGCAGTGCTGCCGCCGGCATTCGGCGTGACGGTGATGCGCGCAGACGCCGCCACGTACTGCCTGCAAGCCGGCATCGGCGGCACGGTGCAGCACTTTGTCGGGCCGGGCGGGACGCCCGCGACCGGTCCCTGCTGAGTCAGACTCCCCTTTGTGACAGACAGGCGGGGCAGCGGCGTATGAAAGCTGTGAACGCGGTGACGACCTCGTGGCCCGGCTTGCGGGTCGACCGTCCGACGTTCTCGGCAGTCGCCGAGTCCGAGCTGGACGCCGTGCACCGCTATCTGTTGTTTCTCACCGGCAACCGGACGGTGGCGGAAGACCTGACGGGGGAGACTTTCGAGAAGGCGTTTCGTATCTGGCGGCGCTTCGATCCCCGGCGGGGTACACCCCGCGCCTGGCTCTGTGGAATCGCGCGCACGACCGCGCTCGATCACTTCCGGTCCGAAGAGCGCCGCCGCCGGCGGGAGGAGCGCTACGCGCGCGACCTGCCGGACGCGGAAGAGAGTGCGCTCGGCTCGGGCGAGCTCGAGACCGCATTGGGACGCCTGTCCGCGGTTGAGCGTGAGGTCGTTGCGCTACGCGTCTTGCTCGAGCTCGACGGGCCGACCGTGGCCCGCGTGCTCGGAATCAGTACTACAGCCTGCTCGACGCGACTGAGCCGGGCCCTGAAACGACTCGAGGAGATGATGCGCGATGCCCGCGACTGACGTTGATTTCGAGTGCGAGTTCGAAGAGCTCGTACGCGACCTGCGTGCGCTTCCGACCGCAGCTCCGACGAGCGTGCGCGAGCAAGTGCGCACGTTGGGCGAGCCCGCTCGGTCTCGGACGCTGCACGATCTGTTGCTCACGTTCTCGTCACGGCGTTCGCTGCTCGTCCTTGCGCCCGTCTGCGTGCTCGCACTCGTCAGCGCCGCTGTCATTCACGGCGTCGTCAACTCGGGCGGTGACTCCAAGCAGACCGCGATAGCGTCACAGCAGCTCGATGCCCATGCTCAGGGCGGCGCGGTCGGTAGCGGCGGAACTACGACCACGCCGTCGCCCTTGGAGTTTGCGCCCTTGGGGTTGCCGACACCGGCTGCAGGGCGCTATCAGGACTACGAAGCCTCGCTGACCGTCCGTGTCAAGGACGTCGATGCGCTGCACGACCGGACGGCGGAGGCGACGCGGCTCGCACGGACATACGGTGGCTACGTCGCCTCGGTCGACGAATCGACCAACGGGGGCAACGGCCGGTCCGATCTCGTGCTGCGCATCCCGGTGAACCGAGTCGAAGACGCGTACTTCCGGCTCGCCCAGTTGGGCACCGTGACCGAGCAGCACCTCTCGATCCGTGATCTCGATCAGGTCGTGCGGACGCAGCGGCGGCGGATCGTCCAGCTGAAGGTTCAGATCGCACGGATCGGCGAGACGCTGAAGAGCTCCTCGCTGCCGGCTGACGTGCGGCTGCGGCTCGAGCTGCAGCGCGATGCCGCACGGCAGGAGCTTGCCCAGGTCACCGGCTCGAACAAGGCGACGCTGCGCGAGGCAAGCCTTTCCCGGATCTCGCTGACGCTCACGTCGCAGAAAGCCGCGGCTGCGACGAAGGGCGGGATGAGCCGGATCGAGCGCGCCGCTCGGGACGCCGGCTCGTTCCTGGCAGGCGCCGGGGCCGTGGTGCTGTTCGTGCTGATCGTGCTCAGCCCGCTGATCGTCCTGGCGATGGCCTGGATCTTGGGCACGCGGGCTTATCGCCGCAGGGAGGAGCGCCGGCTGCTTTCGGCTGCGTAGTATCCGCGCGTGCCGGTCGCCCTCTCAACGGGACACCAAGTCGGGCTCGGGGTCACCGCGCTCGTCTTAATCCTCTTCGCGCTCGCGTCCTCGTTTCTGTTTCCGCGCTTCCGTCCCGACTATCCGGGTCGCGGGCTCCTCGCCTTCATCGTCGTCGCGTTCGTCTTCTTCTTCGGAATGCTCACCGCGGTCGAGGTGTTCGGCGCGGAGGAGACCCACCACGCGGAGGCAGCGGCCGAGACGACCACCGAGCAGACGACGACCGCCGCCGAGACGACGACTGTGCAGCAGACGGGCGCCGGGCAGACCTCGACGCAGGCGACTACGACGGCCGCGCCGAAGCCCGCGGCGACGAAGGTGCCGGTCAGCGAGACGGAGTTCAAGATCCCACTGGCGTCGACCAACCTCAAGGCGGGGGAGATCACCTTCGAGGTGAAGAACGACGGCAAGATTCCGCACGACCTCGCGATCAAGGGGACAAGTGACAAGACGAAGCTGATCCCCGCAGGGGGCACCGCCGAGCTGAAGGTCACGCTGAAAGCCGGGAAATACGAGCTCTACTGCACAGTGCCGGGGCACGAGGCGGCCGGCATGAAGCTGAACATCACCGTCTCCTGACGGCGGGTACCCTGTGCGTCCCTCGGAGGGGTGGCAGAGCGGTCGAATGCGGCGGTCTCGAAAACCGTTTCGGGCTCTTGGGTCCGACGAGGGTTCAAATCCCTCCCCCTCCGCTCTTCGTTCCCTGACGAGCCGCAGGCAGCGTTAGCGCCGTGGCCGCAACGACTGGCTGGCGCGCAGCACTGACACGGCAACCCGCCTGAGCCGGGGCGGTACGAAACGTCGCGCGAGGCTGCGGGCGTCAAAGGTGGAGAGCCGGTATGCGTCGAGCTCGGCGAGATCGTCCGCGCTGAGATCGAGGGCCTGTGCGCCGATGTTCTCCTCCCACGTGCGTACTCGAGAGTGTGCCCGGAATTGCAACGACGACCTGCGAGCGGGCGAGCAGCCAGGCGAGCGCGACCTGTCCAGGCGTTGCCCCGTGCCGGGCGGCGACGGCTCCTAGTGACCTGAGTCGTTGATCCGTTGGCAGTAGGAGGCGAGGCTGTCGAGGATCTGGTCTGCGGTCTTGTGCCAGACGAAAGGTTTGGGGTCGTCGTTCCAGTTAGCGATCCAGGTTCGGATCGAGGCGACGAGGTCGC
>JBBRZA010000057.1:0-21057 GCA_038237145.1 Gaiellales bacterium | reverse complement strand
GTTCGCCTTGTGCACCGCCGTGACCTTGCGGCGGCCGTTGCGACGCGCGTAGTCGAACGCGAACTGGACGATCCGCCGCGTACCCGTGACAGAGATCGGCTTGATCGAGATGCCGGCGTCTTCGTGTGCGAGGCCGCCACCGTGCGCCTTGATCCACTCGATCAACTCGCGCACCTCCTCGGAGCCTTCCTCGTATTCGATCCCGGCGTAAAGGTCCTCGGTGTTCTCACGGACGATGATCAGGTCGACGTCGTCGAAGCGCGTGCGCACGCCGGGATAGGTCTTGCAGGGACGCACCTGGCCGTAGAGGTCGAGGCTCTTGCGCAGCGCGACGTTGACCGAGCGGAAGCCGCCGCCGACCGGGGTCGTAATCGGGCCCTTGAGCGCCACGCCGGTCTCGCGAATCGCCTCGAGGACTTCGTCGGGGAGTGGATTGCCGCCGTACTTCTCCATCACGTCGGCGCCGGCTTCCCGGATGTCCCAGTCGAACTCGACTCCCGTCGCCTCGAGGACCCGGCGCGTCGCCTCGGTCAACTCGGGCCCAGTGCCGTCGCCGGGAATGAGCGTCACTCTGTGGGCCACGGCGGCGGACTCTATCCGTCGGGCGCTAGAGTGCCGCGCCGCATGTCACTTGCCGAGGCAGCAGCACAGGCCGACGAACTGGCGCAGTCGGGCGCCGAGCGCGAGCTGTCGGCGCTACGCCAGCAGTGGGCCGACGAGCTCGAGGGGGCAGCCCGAAGCGGCGACTATCGAGAGCGTGCGGTTGCGTATCGGGCGATCGGCCAGTTTCGCTTCCGGCAGAAGCTCGAGCTCCTTCGGCGCGGGCTCGACGATGAGAGCCCGGCGGCGCGCGGTTCTGCACTCCTCTCGGTGCAGCTCCTGTCGAAGGACAGCCCGGGCGTCGTCAACGCGATCCGGCCGGTGCTGCACACGATGGTGTCCACCGACGCGAATCAAGCCGTGCGACGCCTCGCAGCTGTCTGTCTGCGGAATGGATCGGCCCAGCGCGAGACGATCGTCCTGCTGACCGGGCTGGCCGAGGACGACGAGCAGGAAGCAGAGCTACGCAATGCCGCCCGCACCGTTGCGGCCGACCTGAAGAAGCGGGCGGGAGCGAAGTCCTAGGCGGCTATTTCGTTTTTCTGCGCGCGTGCGGATGCGCTTGGAAATACAACTCGCGGCGCCGCCGATCGGAGATGTGGGTGTACAGCTCGGTTGTCGCGAGATCCGCATGCCCGAGCATCTCTTGAACCGAACGTAGGTCGGCCCCTCCCTCGAGTAGGTGCGTGGCGAACGAGTGACGGAGCAAGTGCGGATGGACTCGCCCCGGCTCTAGCCCGGCCTTGGCTGCCAGCTTGCGGAGGATCAAGAAGGCGCCTGCGCGCGTGAGGCCCCCGCCCTTCGCGTTGAGGAAGAGCTCCGGGCGGTGCCGCACGTCCAGGAGCGGGCGGCCGCGCCCAAGGTAACGCCGGAGTGACTGCGCGGCCTCCCGGCCGATCGGCACTATCCGCTCCTTCGAGCCTTTGCCGATGCAGCGAACGATGCGCGCGTCGAGGTCGACACTGGACTTCTGCAAGCCGACTGCTTCGCTGACCCTCAGACCCGCTCCGTAGAGGAGCTCGACCAGAGCGCGGTCGCGCAGAGCGCGCGGCGTCGTCCCGTTCGCGGCCTCGACGAGCCGTTCGGCCTCCGACGGGGAAAGCGTGCGCGGCAGTGTGCGCCGGCGTCGCGGCAGGTCGAGGTCGGCGGCGGGATTGTCGGTGCGTGCGCCGAGCAGCGCCTGATGGCGGAAGAAGGTGCGGATCGCGGCGACGCGCCGCGCGATCGTCGACGGCGACAGACCGGCCGCGCGCAACTCGGCGAGGTACTGTTCGAGTTGCTCCGTTGTGATCTGGCCGACGGGTCGGTCGAGCCAGGCCGCCAGTGCGGTGAGGTCGCGGCGATACGCGTCAACCGTCTTCGGCGCGCGGCGAGTCGCAAGTAGCGCGAGAAAGCCTTCGACTTCGGGATCGAGCGGAGAAGGTTCCACCGCGCCGGTTTCGTGGCGAGCGCCGAATCGCCTGCCTTTGTTCGGCTTGCGCGCAGGGGCATTCGAACGAGATCGCGGCCGTTCTTGCGCCGTTTCCCCGCCTTGAACACTGAAACGATGCACCGAACTGTCGCGGCTCGCCAGGTCTGTGGAAGAAGGTTCACACTTCCGTTACAGAGGACATGTCCGCCCGCGGCTAAAAGACATCGCCGCTGAGGCCATGCGGGGGACAGTCCCCGGCATGTCCCCCGCCGCCTTCAGGAACGCGGGTGCGCCTTGTCGTAGACGCGGCGCAGGCGCCGGCCGTCTACATGGCTGTACAGCTGCGTGGTCGAGAGGGAGCTGTGCCCGAGGAGGTCCTGGATCGTGCGCAGGTCGGCGCCGCCTTCGAGCAGGTGCGTTGCGAATGCATGGCGCAGACGGTGCGGATGCGCAAACACGCGGCGCAGGGTCGACGTGTCCAGCCGCTTGCCTCTCGCTGAGAGGAACAACGCATTCTCGGCGCCTGCCGCGAGTTGGGGACGCGCCTCGTGCAGGTACTGCGCGACCAGGTGACCCGCCTCTTCCCCGAGGGGGACGATCCGTTCCTTGCCGCCCTTACCGCGCACGTGCAGCTGCTCGCGGTCGAAGTCCACGTCGGCGAGATCGAGCCCTACCGCCTCCGCGCTGCGCAGCCCTGCCGAATAGACGAGCTCGACGAGGGCGCGGTTGCGCAACGGCAGCGGCCCGTCGCCCACCAGCGCGTCCAGCGCAGCCTCGACATCTGCGGTCTTGGGCGTATCGGGAAGCCGCTGCGGTCGCCGGGGCGCCAGCGAGACGTCCGGGACATTCGTCGGCCCGAGCGTGAAGCGGAGGAAGCTGCGGATCGCTGCGACCTTCCGCGCGATCGTGGCCGGGGCAAGCTTCCGCGGCCGTGCGCGCCCGAGCTCGGCCGCGTAGTCCGTGAGCACCCTCACGTCGACGTCGCCGACGCCGAGGTTCCGTCGTTGTAGCCAGCTTGCGAACTCCTCGACGTCGTGGCGATAGGAACGCCGGGTCCCTTCGCCCAGCGCGGGTGAGTTGAGGAAGCGTTCGATGGCCTGGACAGTCTTCATGCAGCGCCATTCGCGGCCCAGCTAGCATCGCCTGCCCCCATGTCCTCACGCCTCGAACGCCTCGCCGACCTGCTCGTCAACTTCGGCGCCAACGTGCAGGAGGGCCAGATCCTCGACGTCGGCTCCGGGCTCGGGAAGGAAGAGCTCACGCGCGCCATTACGGCGAGCGCGTACAAGCGCGGTGCGAAATTCGTCGACGTCCACTATTGGGATCCGCATTTGAAGCGGGAGCGCGTGTTGTACGCGCCCGACGACGTGCTCGACTTCGTTCCGCCCTGGTACGGCGAACGAACACTGCAGCTCGGCGAGGAGCGCGGTGCGACGATCTCCCTCAGCGGTCCGATCGAGCCTCACCTCTTCGACGACCTGGATCCGGGGCGGCTCGGGCGGGATGTCTTTCCGCGGGTAAAGGAATGGACGACCGTCATCAATGAACGCACGGTCAACTGGTGCGTGGCGCCCGGGCCGTCCGGCAAGTGGGCCGAGCTGGTGTACCCGGACCTCGAGCCGCAGGCCGCTCTCGACAAGCTCTGGGACCACGTGGTTCACGTGTGCCGCCTGGACGAGGACGATCCCGAGGCCGCCTGGCGGGAACGAAGCAATGTCCTGAAAGGGGTGGCGGAGCGTTTGACCGAACGGAATTTCGACGCGATCCACCTCGAGGGCCCGGGGACCGACCTGAAGGTCGGGTTGCTGCCGACGTCGCGCTGGATCGGCGGGGGAGACACGACAATCGATGGGATTCCCCACATGGCCAACCTCCCGACCGAGGAGGTCTTCACTTCCCCTGATCCCGAGCGCACCGAGGGGGTCGTCCGCGCGACGAAGCCGCTCACCAGTCAGGGGCGGATCATCGACGGGCTGACGGTCCGCTTCGAAGCCGGCCGTGCCGTGCAGATCGAAGCGGAGTCCGGCGCCGAGACGCTGCACGCAATGGTCGAGCAGGACGACGGAGGCGCGCGCCTGGGCGAGCTCGCACTCGTCGACCGTGAGGGGCGCATCGGCCCTCTCGACACTGTCTTCTACGACACCCTCCTCGACGAGAACGCCGCGAGCCATGTCGCACTGGGCTCCGCCTACGACGCAGCGGTGGGTGACGAGGATCGCGGCCGGCTCAACCGCTCCTCGATCCACATCGACTTCATGATCGGCTCGTCCGAGGTGGATGTGACCGGAGTCACGCGTGACGGCGAGCGCGTCCCCGTTTTGCGCGACTCAACCTGGCAGATCTAGTCAACCTCGCTCGGTAGTAGCGAGAACATCACGAAATCCACGCGGCGCTGCTCACGCGGGTTGAAGTGCACTGACCTGAGGACGCCCTCGCGTTTGAAGCCTGCTTTCTCGGCGACGCGTTGAGACGCGACATTGTCTGCGTCCGCGCGCAACTGCAGCCGCTCGCAGCCGAGCTCCTCGAAGGACCAGCGCGAGACGAGGCGAACCGCGCGACCGGTCAGCCCGCGGCCTCGCGCTTCGGAGCGCATCCAGTAGCCGACCTCGCCGACCCCCTCATCGCCGACCCAGGCGAAACCGACGCCACCGAGCACGGCGCCCGTCTCGGCGTCCGTGATCGAGAAAGGCGCGGAGGTTCCTGCGCGCCAGAAGGAGGAGGCCTGCTCGATCCACGTACGCGCCTCGGCATCCAGATACGGCTGAGGGATCGCGTCCATCCAGCGAATCATTCCCTCGTCGCCGTCGATGCACTCGACGAGCGTGGCCACGTCTCGCTCGTCCCACTGCCGCAGAGTCACGACTCCGTCCGTCAGGGGTGGATCGGGCGCGGCAATCACCCCGCCGAGGCTAGCTAGCTCAGAGAAGTGGAAGCGGCCGGGGCGCGGATAGGTCGGGCAAGCAGGACCGGCAGTTCGGGAAGAGGCACTGTCACGGCCGGGACCGGAACGACCGGCACGGGCACCACGGGTAGCGGGTCCACCACCGAAACGGTCGTGGAACCTGCGACGCTCGGCGACTCGGGTTGCGACTCGGATTCAGTTACGCGCGCGGACGCCGACGTCGGACCCGCGACCGTGGACGGTGCCGACGACGTCGCCGCCGGCGCGACCCCGGTGCGCGGTTGACGCGCTCGCCTGTGCGAGCGGTGCCGTCCCGGCTCCGGAGAAGCCTGCGGCAGCTTCTTCACGGAGCCGGGGACGATGTCGGTGTGTGGTGGTACGAGCACGACCGACGCATGCCGATCGCGGCCGACGTCGAGAGCCGAGGGGGAGGCAGACCCGATGCCGAACACCACGATCGCGCTGTACATGACCGCAGACCCGGCGGTCGCCGAGAGGCCAAGCCTCAATTGGCCGCTGGGATTATGCCTTGCGAGTCCCATTCCCCCCTTATCGGGGTAGGCCGAACGGCCTATAACCCTCTTGCGAGGGAACTGTTACCTCGGGACAGCGATCAGCTGGCGGCGGCGACGATCTCGGCGGAAAGGCTGCTGAACTTGCCGAGGAACTCAGCGCGCTCCGCCTTTAGCCGCTCCACCTGTGCGCGGTACTCGTCTGCCCTGGCCGTCCGCTCGTAGAGCTTGCGCGGCTGGAGCACTTCGACGTCGTCGATGCCCGGAACGGACGAAGCCACGAAGTAGCCGAAATCGGGATCGCGCTCCCACTCGATCGTGCCCTCGGCGATGCCCTTCACGATCGCCGACGAGTGCCTGATGCGCACCTTCTTCGAGCGCTCGTCCTCTTCGGGTCCGCCTACGCGCCCGGTGTTCATGAGATACACCTCGAGCGGGTGCTCCTCGAGCAGCTCGAGGAAGCGGTTTCCCTGCAGGTCGTGCAGCATCGGGAAGAACGGGTTCGTCCCCGGCACGCGCAATGACTTGCCGGCCTCGTCCGCACCGCCGGCCGCAGTGCCCTTCGTCTCGCCGAGCATGAAGTAGGCCGCTGCCTGCGGCCCTTCGAGCTTCGCGACCGCCGGAATCACGTTCTCGTTGCGGTTCAGAATCAAAAGGAAGTGGGCGTCCTCGATGTCGCGGTCGGCCGCGGACTCGATCACGCCGAACGGGAACGTCGCGCGCCCGTTCTGCGTGTAGCTCTCGTCGTAGAAATCGACCTCGTCGCCCTTCTGCGAGACGTTCTCGAGGTACGAGTCCGGCTGCGTCACTGCGCCGTAGATCATCGGCTCGTCCTCCGCGTTCAGCCCGTAGGTCTTTGCGAAGCAGCCGTTCTCGGTCACATAGACGTGACCGTCCGCCATCCACGCCACGAAGTCGTCCTGTACCGGGAGCGAGCCGTTCTGCTCGGTGAACGTCGTCGTCGTCTTCCCCGTCCCTGAGAGGCCTACGGTCAAGCAGACCTTGTCGCCGTCGTCCGTTGGGATGACCTTGCAGCCGGCGTGGAGAGGTAGGCCGCCGCGGTCGTAGACGAGCTTGTTCCACATCCGCAGCCCGCCCTTCTTCGACTCGCCGAAGTAGTCCGAGTTGAAGACCCGGGTCACGCCTTGCTCGAGGTCGACCATGATCAGGCGGTTGTCCGGGAAGCCGTCCGCCTTCAGGTTCGGCGTGTAGATCACCGTGAGCTCCGGCTCGAAATCATCCTCTCGCGGCCCGAAGTAGAGCTGCTGCTGCATCCCCGCGATGTTCGCGTTCGCGGCTTCGACGTAGAGGCGCGTCGGTGTGCGGAATTCCGGATCGTTCCCGATGTAGCCGTCGATGACGACCATTTCCCGGCCGGCGATGTACTCGTCCTGCCGCTCGGTCCATTTAGCTGCGTCGTCCGTCGAAATTGCCTGGTTCTGCCCGTCCGGCTCGTCGGTGACGAGGAATGTGGAGCGCTTGGAGCGTGCGAGCACGTGCGTCTGCACATTCAGGTTCCCGTACTTCGTCGGGCGCGCGGTCGGCATCTTCGCGGTGAGCTCCTTGACTTCCTCAGGGCTCGGGTTCTCGATCACCCGCTTCGCCTGCGGCAGTCGGAACAGCATCTTCGCCACGCTGGTCAGCTCCTTTTCGACGGCTAGGACTCGGGGAGTTTACCCCTGGGCGAGATTGGACCGGGATTAGCGGACCCTCCTAGCGTCGACTCCGTGCCTGTTGCTGCACATCGCGCCACCGACCCGAAAGGAGGGGCACTTTTGCGAAGCCTTGGTCTCATGAGCGCTGACAGCGCCCTTATCCACCGGGTCGTCAAACCGGGCTTTTCCCGGTTCGCCGCGCGCACCGAGCACTAAGCGTCGCTTCGTTAGCCGCCCGTTGGTGCCGCGGTAGTTCGCCGTGAGTGCACCCCCAGACGCTCGAGCCGAATGCGCAACGGCTCAAGCGAAGGGAGGTGACTCAAATGTCGAAGACGAAGAAGCTGATCGCCTCAGCACTGGCGATCGTCTCGCTCGCCGCCGTCCCGTCGACGAGCATCGTCCTCAGCGGATCGGGCCAGGCAGTGCAGCTGGCCTGCGGAGGTAACAGCGTTGGTTGCGTGTAGTGGACGTGTCAGGGAGAGGAAGAGCCCCAGTTGGGGCTCTTCCTTCATTCTGGAATTGCTCCCTCGAGCAGCAACGCCTTTGCTCGTTCGGCTGAGACGACATTGCCTTTCTGCTCGTACAGACGAAGTGCCTCACGAATCTGCGCGTCCGCCTCGTTCTTCCGGCCCCGTCGACGGAAGATCTCTGCCAGGACGAGGAGCGAATCGCCATGGCGGTTGAGCGCATCTGTCTGGGCAACGAGATCCAGCGCCTCCCGGGCTAGCTGCTCCGCCTCGCCGATCGCGCCGAGACGTGCCAGAACCTTCGCATGGACATAGCGCCACCCGAAGGCCGCGTCGAGATCGTCGCTTCCTGCCGATTCGCGCGCGACACGGATCCAGGACGTCCTCCATCCCTGGGTCGGCCCGGCGACGAAGACGATTCGAGGCAAGTTCCTTCGCCAAAGGCGCACATGGTCCACGCAGGTCGCAACGCTCCTTGACGGGGATCTCCGACTCCGGGTGGTGGAGCGATGATGTGACACTCCTTTGGAGCGACGGACGGACCGTGCTTGCGGCCGGCTCCTGGGCCGGTTCCGGGGGAAAGTCGGCGGAGTACCAGGTCTGCGGGGCGCGCTCGGTCCGGGTGCGCGTCACCCGAGGCGGCGCAGCCGCGCGGTTCACCCTCCAGGTGCAGACGCCCTAGGCGAAGGCGAGCGGCGGGTCTCTCTACAGGAGACCCGCCGCTCTTGGCCGTAGTCGTGCAGTGCGTATCCGCCGGTTGCGTGCGAGATTCGACGGGTAGATGACTTGTAACACCGCCCCCTGCCGCGAGGAATAGGGTGGGTTGCGGTTAGTCGGGTCAGGGCCTGCAGACCGTGGGGCCGGCAATCGAAGGAGGTACAGGCATGTCCACGCAGTTCCGCCTTCCGCGCCTCGCGGTCGTGTTGCGCCTGAAGAAGAGCGGGGGTCTGATCGCAGCGGCGCTGATGGTTGCCCTCGTCCTCGTGCCGACCGCGTCGTCCGGGGACTACACGGATCCCGCGGGGGACAGCGGCACGGCCGGTGACCTCACCTCCGTGACCGTCGCGGGCGACAAGGCAAGCGGGCAGCTGCTCTTCAGGATCACGGGGACGAATATCGCCTCGTCAGAGACGAGCCCGCTCTTCCTCGACATCGACAGCGACGCCAATCCTTTGACCGGTGACATCACCGACAACGGGTCGGACTACTCGTTCGGTATCGATAACAGCAGCTACTTCTTCGGTCATTGGGATGGCTCCAACTGGGTGGTTACACCGGATCTGAGCGTTCAGATCACCGGCAACACAAGCCAAATCCTGATCTCCGTCAACCGGAGCGAGCTCGGCAACACATCCATGTTCAACTTCTTCGCCTTGTCGGTCAATTCGGCGGACCGTGCGTTCGATAGTGCTCCGAACGAAGGGGCGTTCAATTACTCGTTTGACGCGAACGGCCCGCAGATCATTTCGGTGGACGTCAAGAAGACACCGGCGGCCGGGCCGAAGGCCGGCCAGCGCTTGGTCATCGTCCCGACAGGGCTGAAGCTCCCGCCTGACCGGCAGACGACGCCGCCCACGATTCTTCCCGAGAGCTATTCGTGCAGTGCGAAGCTCGGAGCGAAGCGGCTCGCCGGCAGCGGCACGGGGCGCTGCACCATCGCGGTTCCGAAGAAGAACGCCAAGGGTAAGCGGCTGACCGTGCTGCTCACCGTGAACTACGAGGGTGCGAAGAAGGTCGTACCGCTCACTTTCAAGGTCAAGTGATCCGAAGGTGCGCGCGCCGCTCATGGCGGCGCGCTCCACCTTCCCTGGCTTTTCCGGCAGTTTTCGCGGATTAGCGTCAGGTTAGGAGCCCGCAAGACACTCACATGTGTGCGCGACCGGCAAGAAGGCCGCGCGACCAACGCAAAGGAGTGACATGGGCAAGCTTGCTCTCATGGCGACGGTTCTCGTCCTGACCGGGGCTCTCGTCGGGGGTGTCTCCGCAAGCGCGGTCAGGACGATCAACGGTACGCCCAAGAACGACGTCCTCAGAGGGACGAAGGGCGCGGACACGATCAACGGCAAGGCCGGCAACGACAAGCTCTACGGAAATGCCGGCAACGACACGCTGGTCGGCGGCAGCGGGAACGACCTAGTTGACGGCGGTCCGGGGAAGGACAGGCTCCGCTGCGGTGGCGGTACAGACACGGCGAGCGCAGACGCTACGGACACGGTCGGCAGTAACTGCGAAGTGGTCAAGGGCCTTCCGGCCCCAGCCCAGCCTCCCGCCCCGACTCCACCACCACCGCCGCCCCCGCCCCCGCCGGCCCCGCCGCCGGCGAAGGCCGGGCACTACTGCGGGTTCACGAATCAGGGCAAGAGCATCTGCTTCGACGTGACAGGAAGCTCGGCCTCCTCCTCGTACAGCAGGCCCCTCGGGACCGGCAGCGGCTCACCGATCACCAACGTCTCGACGACCTACAGCGTGAGTGGGAAGCTCGACACGGCGGGCAATGCAACGGGAACGCTGAGCGTGAGTCGCTTCTCGTTCGACTATCAGGGCTCGCACTACGACTGCGCGGCTGCAGGGTACGGCTGGCAGGCGAAGGCCGGGGCTTAGCAACGTCCGGAACTTAGGTGGAAGGGCTGCCTGTAGGGCGGCCCTTCCCGCCTGCTGAAGCGCGGCCCGGAGCGAAGGCATTGTGTAGCTTCCTCAGTGGTGGAGGCCAAGCACGATGTCCTCATCGTCGGTGCCGGCTGCGCGGGTATGCGCGCGGCCATCGAGGCGCACGATGCGGGCGCCGACGTCGCGCTGCTCTCGAAGATCCACCCCGTCCGCAGCCACTCCGGCGCGGCAGAGGGTGGCATCAACGCGGCCCTCGGCAACGCGTCGGAGGACAGCCCCGAGGAGCACGCGTACGACACGGTCAAGGGCTCCGACTATCTCGGCGACCAGGATGCGATCGAGATCCTGTGCAACGAGGCGCCCGCCGACGTCTACCAGCTCGAGCATTGGGGCGCGGTGTTCTCGCGCACCGACGACGGGCGCATCGCGCAGCGGCCGTTCGGCGCTGCGGGTGCGCCTCGGACGGCCTACGCCGCCGACATCACGGGGCACGTCCTCGTGCACGTCCTGTACGAGCAGGTGATGAAGCGCGAGATCCCGACGTACGAGGAGTTCTTCGCCTGGAAGCTCGTCATGAACGACGACCGCTGTCAGGGCGTGATCGCCTGGGATCTCCTCAACGGCGGTCTGAAGTCGATCGGCGCGAAAACGGTGATCCTCACGACGGGCGGGGCGGGCCGGCTCTACGTCGGAACGACGAACGCGTATGCCTGCACGGGCGACGGCATGGCCCTCGCGCTCCGCGTCGGCGTCCCGCTGAAAGACATGGAGATGATGCAGTTCCATCCGACCACGCTCTCGCCGACCGGCGTGCTCATCACCGAGGGCACCCGCGGCGAGGGCGCGTACCTGCTCAACTCGGAAGGCGAGCGGTTCCTGAAGCGCTACGCGCCGAACGCGATGGAGCTCGCGTCGCGCGATGTCATCTCACGCGCCGAGCAAACCGAGATCGACGAAGGGCGAGGAATCAACGGCAACGTCATACTCGACCTGCGCCATCTCGGCGCGGAGAAGATTCTGGAGCGTCTCCACGGCACACGCGAGCTTTCGATGACCTTTGCCGGGGTCGACCCGATCTACGAGCCGATTCCCGTCCGGCCCGGAGCGCACTACCACATGGGCGGCGTCGACACGGACGTCTGGGGGCTGACAGAAGTGGAGGGCCTCTATGCGGCCGGCGAATGCGCGTGCGTGTCCGTTCACGGCGCGAACCGCCTGGGCGGCAACGCGCTGATGGAAACGATCACGTTCGGGAAGCGCGTCGGTCGTCATGCGGCCGATTGGGCGCTGTCCAATACAACCGTCGAAGTTCCGCCGTCGGTCGAGGCCGACGCCGGACGCGAGCTTAAGGAGCTGCTCGACCGACGCGAGGGAGAGCGGCCCTGGTCGATCCGCGACGAGCTGGCCGAGTCGATGCACGAGAACTTCGGCGTCTTCCGCCGCGAGGCCCAGATGCGCCGGCAAGGGGAGATCGTCGAAGGCCTGCGGGAGCGCTACGAGCGCGTGATCGTCGAGGACAAGGGCAACGTCTTCAACAACGATCTCACCCAGGCGCTGGAGCTCGGCTTCCTGCTCGAGCTAGCCGCCTGCATGGTTCCGTGCGGCATCGAGCGCAAAGAGAGCCGCGGGGCGCACGCTCGGCCGCACGACTATCCGAACCGCGACGATGAGAACTATCTGCGGCATACGCTGGTCACGATGCAAGACGGCGAGCCGAAGGTGGACTGGAAGCCCGTGACCATGACCAAGTGGCAGCCCCAGGAAAGGACGTATTAGTGACCCTCTCGGCCCCGTTCGGCGGCGCCTGGGCCGCGAGCACACGGCGCGCTGCCGCATCCTCAGTCGCACCCGGGCAAACCAGCCCGGGCGCTCCCTGCGTCCTTGCATCGCTTGGTGCTCGCGACCCAGGCATCCACCAACGAGACCGAAAGGATCACTAGTGCACACCGATCTCGCCCCGGCACCAGGATCGACCACGATCGAGGTCGCGCTGAAGATCTGGCGCTACGACGCGGAGACCGGCGAGAAGGAGTTGAAGCGCTACGAGGTCGAGGCGCCCGACTGGGTGACGCTCCTCGATGTGCTCGACATCATCAAGGACAAGCACGACGGCACCCTCGCGTATCGCAAGAGCTGCCGGATGATGATCTGCGGGTCCTGCGGTATGCGCATGGACGGTGCCGCCGTCCTCGCGTGCAAGACGCGCATGTACGACATCGCGAAGTCCGGTCATGTGCCGGTGATCTCGTCGATGGGGAACATGCCGGTGATCAAGGATCTCGTCGTCGACATGGATCCCTTCTGGGGGAAGGTCCGCCGGATGAAGCCCTGGCTCGACCCGGGCTACGAGGAGCCGCTCGAGAAGGAGCGCATCGTCTCGCAGCAGCAGATGAACGTGATCCACAAAGAGGCGCTTTGCATCATGTGCGGCTGCTGCGTCTCGGAGTGCAACTCGATGGAGTCCGATCCGGAGTTCTTCGGGCCGGCGGCGCTCGCAAAAGGAATGCGCTTCGTCGGTGACACGCGAGACCAGGCGGATGTCGCGCGCCTGAACGATTACAACGACGAGCACGGGATCTGGGACTGCACGCGCTGCTACTTCTGCAATGAGCGGTGTCCGAAGGGCGTCGACCCACGGGACGCAATCGCGAAGCTTGGCGCAGAGTCGATCAAGCAAGGCATCGATCACGACATGGGCGCAAAGCACGCGAACTGGTTCGTCACCTCGGCGAAGACGACGGGCTGGCTGCGCGAGACGGAGCTCGTTCCCAAGACGCAGGGCGTCGTCTCGGCCATCAAGGAGATGAAGTTCGCTCTGAGCCTCGCGCGGCGTGGCAAGGTGCCGCCGCCGGTCCCGCCGCACGTTGCGGAGCGGGTCGACGAGTCACGCAAGCTGTACCACCTCGTCAAGGAGCAGGGCCGGGACGGCGCGCTCGGAATCGTCCAGGGCGAGCATGCCCTCGGGCGGATCGAGTTCTCCGAACAGGCCGGTGTGAAGACCAGCGATCCCGAAGTGCAGCCGGGTGTCGAGCCGCCGCACGCAGAAGGATGAGAAGAGTCGCGTACTACAAGGGCTGTCTAGCGTCGCTCTCGGCGAAGGAGCTGGACTCCTCGACCAAAGCCCTGGCCCCGAAAGTTGGTCTAGAGCTCGTAGAGCTCGAGACAGTCACGTGCTGTGGCGCCGGCGACATCCACGAGGCCGAGCCGGACTACTACCTGCACCTGAATGCGCGGATCCTTGCGTACGCAGAGGCGGCCGGCTGCGACACGCTCCTCACCGTATGCAACGTCTGCACGCTGAATCTCCGGCAGGCGAATTGGCAGCTGAAGAACGACGAGAACCTTCGCGACCGCGTCAGCACGAACCTGGAGCGTGTCGGCGTGCCGCCGTACAGCGGCAACGTCGAGGTGCGGCACCTGCTGTGGGAGATCGCCGAAGGCGAGGGCTACGAGCTGCTGAAGCAGTCGGCGCACAAGGGGCTCAAGGGACTGAAGATCGCGCCGTTCTACGGCTGCCAGATCCTGCGCCCTTCGAAGATCCTCGGCTTCGAAGATCCGGACCGCCCGTGGTCACTCGAGCGGATCATCGAGGCGTGCGGCGGCGAGGCGATCGACTATCCGGCGAAGATCAAGTGCTGTGGCTTCCCGATCATCCAGGCGCGCGAGGAGACGGCGCTCGGCGAGCTGATCCAGCCGATCGAGCAGGCGAAGGAGGCCGGTGCGGACGTGATCGTCACACCGTGCCCGCTCTGCCATCTGTCGCTGGACGCGTGGCAGTCCAAGTTGAAGAAGACAACCGGCAAGGACTTCGCGATGCCGATCCTGCATCTCTCGCAACTGGTCGGCGTCGCGGCTGGGCTCGAGGAGTCGGAGCTGAAGTTCAAGCGTCACGTCGTCCCGGTGACGCCGATGCTCGAGAAGCTCGAAGTCTGACTCGCGCCGGGACCCTGTTCGGCGGCGTCGCGGGAGCTGCGGTCGGCTGGGGCTGGTTCGAGGCCGGGTGGGTGCGGTTGCGGACGCTCGACGTCCCGCTGGCTCGCCTGCCGGCGGAGCTCGCGGGCCTTCGGATCGCACACCTCTCGGACTTCCACTTCGGCTTGCCCTCACGCGGTGAGGTGGCCGCCGAGCGTGCGGTCGACTGGGTCGCCGAGAGCAGGCCCGATCTCGTTGCGATCACGGGTGATCTCGTCTCGCGCCCGCGTGGGGAGCGGTTGCTCCGTGAGCAGCTCGCGCGGCTCGAGCAGCCGTTCGTCGTGCTGGGGAATCACGACGTCGAGCACAGTCGAGATCCCTTCTCGCGCGCTGCGGGTCTCACGGATCTGTCGCCGGCGCATCTGCTCGTCGACGAGAGCGCGACGGTCGAGCTACGCGGGCGCCGCGTGCAGGTGGTGGGTGTCGACCCGCGCGCGTATCGGCGTGGGCATTCGCGACCGTGGGAGCTGGTGGATGAATCCGCAGATCTCCGCATCCTGCTCTGCCACTTCCCTTCCGTCCTGAGCTTCTTGCCGCCGGGAGCGTTCGATCTCGTGCTCAGCGGGCACATGCATGACGGTCAGATCGCCCTTCCGCTGGGACGCGATCGGAAGTACCGTTTCGCGCATCCGAGTGTGCGCTTCGCGACGGGACTCTACGAGCGTCCGGGCGGGGCGATGCACGTCTCGCCGGGGCTCGGAACCACGTTCGTCCCGTTCCGGTTCTTCGCGCGACCCGAAGCGACCGAACTGGTGCTAAAACGTGCCAACTAATGGCGACGATTTCTAGCGATATCCTCGCGAGCTATGCCGCCGATGCGGCGCGGGAGGTCGACGGGGTGCGAGGGCTGGTGGAGAGCGCGATTCCCAGGCACAAGGGCGTGCGCATCTGCGAAGACGACGGGCGAGTGCGCGTCGAGCTACATCTCGCTGTGGAGTGGGGGTCATCTGTCCCCGATGTCGGACGCGAGGTGCAGCAGCGTGTCGCGGCGTACCTCGAGCGCATGGCAAAAGTCGATCCCGAATCGGTCGACGTGATCGTCGACGAGATCGGGCCGCAGTGACCGGGCCGCGCGTCGCCGGGTTGACGGGCGTGACCTTGCAGGACGCACCGACGGTGTGCCACGACTGCATCTGGTGGCAGTCCCGCGAGGGTCGTACGACCGACAAGCGGAAGTGGATCGAGAAGGCGGAGACGGAGTGGGGGCCGTGGGGGACCGTGTACTACGACGCCGACGGCCAGGTGCTCGGCTCGATGCAGTACGGCCCCGCCGGGTTGTTCCCGCGCGCAGCCGAGCTTCCGGCCGGCCCGCCGTCGGACGACGCGGTGCTGGTGACGTGTGCGTATCTCGTCGAGACCTCGAGCCCGTGGGTGATGCAGTCGCTCTTTCTTGCTGCAATCGGCGACGCGCGCGATCGCGGCGCAAAGGCGCTCGAGACGTTTGCGTACCGCTATCGCGAAGGGGAATCGCAGTACGAGCGCTTCCTGGTGCACAAGACCATTTTCCCGTCGGACTTCCTGGCGGACTTCGGCTTCCAGACGTTGAGACGCGCCGGCCACGTCGAGCTGGCGCGCCTCGAGTTTGGCGGGTTGCTTCCGGTGATGGAGGGGACGCGGGATAAGGTGATCCGCGCGGTCAAGGAGGCGTTCACGCCGGCTCCTGCGCCTGTTCCGCCGGGACCCTGATGATCAGCGGCCTTTGCTGTTGAGAAGGCTCAACGGCGACGGCGTCCTCTAGCCCTTGCCCTGGGTGGCGGGAATGGAGATGCTGAGACCGCCTAGAGTTGGGCACCCCAACCGAAATGAGACGGCGCGCCGCAGCGTCGAGCCCTCTCATCCGAGAGCCCGATCCTCCCCGGTCGGGCTCTCTTTTGTCTCGCGGGCAGCATTGCGGGCGTTGAGGAGGCTCAACGCCGACCATGCCGTGCGGCCCTTGTGGCGCAGTGCAATTAACGCGCATGCTGGAACAGCCCTGGCCTGGGCATTCCGATGCGGCGCTACTGGTCGCGCCGACATTCGGTCCGCATCTGGCGCCCGCGGCGTCGTCGATGCGGCCCTCCGTCGAGAGCCCGATCAAGACCCCGATCGGGCTCTCGACGTTGCCGGGACGAAGTACGAGTTGCGCGTTGAGACAACTCAACAGGAGTTGCAAATCGGACGGAATTTGCGGCATGCACGTGAAATCGTCGGGAATTTGCGGACTTCTGACTAAGAATCGGCCCAAATCTGCCGCTGAATTGACGAGTGTGCGGCTGGATCACCCCGCGAGCGCGAGGATGACTCGAAGACCGCGATCCGACCCCGGCCAGAGCTCCTCGATCACCTCACGCCCGGTGCGACGGACTATGTACGCGATCGTTGCCGCTACGAGGATTGCGTCGTCAAGTTGGCCTGCCACGGGGATGAAATCTGGCACGAGATCGAAGGGCAGAGCTAGATAGGGGATCAGCAGCGCGACCGCGACCTTCGCGCGCCTAGGGACGCGCGGATCGCGCAAGAGCCGCTTGAACAAGACGATGCAGTCCGGGATGAAGCGTGCAATCTCCCGCGCGTCGCCTCGCCGGCCGAACAGCATCAGCAGCACGATGAGCAACGTCCAGAGCGCGAGCGTCGCGCCGAAGCCAAGCGCGAGCCAGAGCCAGAGCCTCAGGCGGCGACTGCGCGGAGCTGGAGGAGTAGCTCGGCGATCTGGATCGCGTTCAACGCCGCGCCCTTGCGGAGGTTGTCTGCGACCACGAACAGCCCGAGGCCGTTCTCCACGGTCGGGTCGTGGCGGATGCGGCCAACAAGGATGTCGTCGATTCCGACGGCATCGCGCGGCGTGGGAAAGTTCTCGAGTCGGATTCCGGCCGCAGCTCCGAGCAACCGCGTCGCGTCCTTCGCGGAGAGCGTCTCTTCAGTCTCCACCCAGACCGCCTCGGCGTGACCGACGAGTACCGGTACGCGCACGCACGTAGCGCTAATCGGCAGCTCGGGCAGCTCGAGGATCTTGCGGGTCTCGTCGCGGAGTTTCGACTCCTCGTCGAACTCCTCGCCGTCGAAGTCCCAGTCCATCGCGAGGTTGCCTTCGCCGGAGGGCGTGGCACGCAGCTCTTCCATTCGCTGCGCGCCTGCGCCGGACACCGACTGATACGTGCTCACGCGCACGCGCGCGAGGCCGGCGGCGTCGTGCAGCGGCTTCAATGCCATCGTGAGTGGAATCGCGCAGCAGTTCGGGTTGGCGACGATGCCTTGGTGCTCGAGGGCGCGTTCGCCGTTCACCTCGGGGACGACGAGCGGGACTCCTTCCTGCAAACGGTAGGCCGACGACTTGTCGACCGCGACGGCTCCACCCCGAACGGCGTGCGGCACGAGCTCCCGAGACGCGCTCGTCCCAACGGAGAAGAACGCGAGGTCGATGTCTCCGCCCGCGAGCACCTCCGGCGTCGCCTCCTCGACGACCACTCGGCCTGCCAATTGCCTGCCTGCCGAACGCGCGGAGGCGAGCGCCCGGACCTGCCCGTAGCCGCGCTCCCTCAGGAGCTGCAGTGTCACGGCACCGACGGCGCCGGTCGCGCCGACCACCGCGATCCGCGGCTCAGGCACCGACGCGCTCCTCGGCGTAGCCTCGGAACCTGTCGTGCACCGCCTGCACCGCACGCTCGACCTCGGTCGCCCGCACGACGCACGAGACGCGGATCGACGAGGTCGAGATGATCTCGATGTTGATGCCGGCCTCGCCAAGCGCCTCGAACATGTCGGCAGCGACACCAGGATGGCTCTTCATCCCCGCGCCGATGAGGGACACCTTTGCGACGTCCCGGTCGTAGGCGACGCCCTTTGCGCCGATCTCCGACGACAGGACCTCGAGAATGGGCTCCGCCGCGGGAAGATCGGTCTTCGGCAGCGTGAACGAGATGTCGGTTGCCCCTTCCGCCGACACGTTCTGCACGATCATGTCGATGTTGACCCCGGCGTCCGCGAGCGCGCGAAAGATGCGTGCTGCGATGCCGGGACGGTCGGGCACTGCGAGCACGGTCGCCTTCGCTTCCGAGATGTCATGCGTGACGCCGGAGATGATCGCCTTCTCGAGCACCAGGTTCTCCTCCTTGACGATCCACGTCCCCTCGCTGTCGCCGAACGCCGAGCGCACGTGGAGCGGCACACCGTACCTGCGTGCGATCTCGATCGACCGGGCCATCATCACCCGGGCGCCGGTCGTGGCCATCTCGAGCATCTCCTCGTAGGAGACCTTCGGCAGCTTCAGTGCGTCGGTGACGATGCGCGGGTCGGCCGTGAACACGCCCTCCACGTCGGTGTAGATCTCGCACGCTCCACCGAGCGCCGACGCAAGTGCGACCGCGGTCGCATCGGAGCCGCCGCGGCCGAGCGTCGTCACCTCGAGCTCGGTCGAGACGCCCTGGAAGCCGGCGACGAGCACGATCTGGTCGCGGTCGAGCTCGGCATGCAGCCGCCGTGCGCGCACCTCGACGATCTTCGCTTTGCCATGGAACGTGTCCGTGACGATGCCCGCCTGTGACCCGGTGAGCGAGACCGCCTCATGTCCAAGGTCGCGGATTGCCATCGCGCACAGAGCATTCGAGATGCGCTCGCCGACGGACACGAGCATGTCGTACTCGCGCGGGTGAGGCCGCGCCGAGACTTGCTGCGCGAGCCGGATCAGGTCATCCGTCGTATCACCCATTGCCGACAGGACGCCGACGACGCGCTGACCGGCCTCGCGGGCGGCGACGAGCCTGCGCGCGACGTCCTTGATCTTCTGCGTATCGCCGACCGACGTGCCGCCGAACTTCATCACGAGCGTGTTTCCAGGCGCAGCGGCGGCGTCGCCTTCGACGGCCGGAACGGCCTCGTAGCCAACCATCGTCATTCCATCTCCCGCCGGCCCGTCAGTGCTCGCCCGAGCGTCACCTCGTCCGCGTACTCGAGGTCGCCGCCGACCGGCAACCCGCTGGCCAGCCGGGTCACGCGCACACGTCCTCGCAACCGGTCTGCGAGGTAAGCCGCGGTCGCCTCACCGGTCATGTTCGGGTTGGTCGCCAGCACGACCTCCTGCACGCCGTTCCGCTCGACGCGCCCCAGCAACTCGTCGATGCGCAGGTGCTCGGGCTCTACGCCGTCCAGCGGCGACAGTGCACCGCCGAGGACGTGATAGAGGCCGCGAAACTCGCTCGTCTTCTCCAAGGAGATGAGGTCGACCGGTTGCTCGACGACGCAGATGAGCGTGTGGTCGCGACGGGCGTCACGGCAAATCGCGCACCTCTCCTCCTCGGTCAGGTTCCCGCACTCGTCGCAGAAGCGAACGCGCTCCTTGACCTCCTGGATCGCCGCCGACAGGGCGAGCGCCTCGTCGGTCGGCCGCTGCAGGAGGTGGAAGGCGAGCCGGTGGGCCGTCCGCGATCCCACGCCGGGCAGGCGTGAGAGCTGGGCGACGAGGTTTTCCACAGCCGGACTGAGCACCTGCCCTATTGTGCCGACATGCCTCGGACCGCCGAGGTTGCGGACGGAGAGCTAGGCCGAGAGCTGACGCAGACGTTCGGCGACGCGGGGGTCTTCGGCAAGCAGCCTTTCGATCTCAGGCCGCGAGATCGCGAGGCAACGAACGTCTGTTTCTGCCCGCACACGGGCGGTGCGCTGGATGTCGTCGCCGAGCAGCGCACGCTCGGCGAAGATGTCTCCGGGCCCGATGTGTCGCTTTCCCTCGGGTGCCTCGACGACGGCTTGTCCCTGCTCGAGCACGAACATGCCCGAGCCCGCCCTGCCCCGTTCGATCAGCGCCTGACCCGCCGGCGCGTCGAACTCCGACGTCGCGGCGGCAAGGCGTTCGAGTTGAGCGTCGTCGACGTCTGCGAAGAGCGGGAGCGCGCGGAGGCGGTCGCGCACTACTCGCCTAGTCCCGGCAGACCCAATCCTCCGAGTGCACCGCCGGCGAGCCCTCCGAGCTTCGACTCCGTCAGGCTCTGAGCGGAGCGGATCGCCTCGTTGACCGCGGCGAGGATCATGTCCTCGAGCATCTCGGCGTCGTTCGCATCGATCGCCTTCGGATCGATCTTGATCTGCTTGATCTCCCCGGTGCCGTTCGCGATGACTGTGACCATCCCGCCGCCGGCCGTCGCCTCGACCGTTTCGTTCGCGAGCTCCTCCTGCGCCTTCTGCATCTGCTCCTGCATCTGGCCCATCTGTTGAAACAGCTGGTTCATGTCCATGCCCATCGCTAGTCCTCTCGTTCGTGGGCGTCCAGGGTCTCTTTGACCAGCTCGAGGATCCGTTCCTCACCCGCGGGCTCTTCGTCCTCGACCGCATCGACTCGCGCCTCGCCTTCTGCAAACGCGACTCCGAGGTGTCGTCCGGTCACTTCGTAGAGCGCGTCGGCGAGCAGCGTGGCGTTCTTCGGTTCCTCTGCCAGTTGTCGATGGAAAGAAGCGGTCGCGGGGAACTCGACGGTGAGGGTGTCGCCCGCCAGCTCTGCGGGGTGTGCCTCACGCAAGACCGACGCAGCCGGAATCGAGCGTTCCTCGACGGCCGGCACGATCGTCCGCTGCCAGGCCTCCTGAAGCTGCTCGAGCTCGAGCGAGGGTGGCGCAGCTGGTGGGACGGCTGCCATCACCTCAACGGATGCCTGCTCGGGACGTGTCTCGGGGTCTGACCCCAGGACGGGTGGCGTCGGGACATGACCGCGAGTCTCGAGCTGCTCGAGCCGGTACGAGAGCGACTCCCGCGAGAGGTCGGCGCCGGGCCGTGTCACCTTCACGAGCGCGAGCTCGAGCGGCAGGCGCGGGTCGCCGCCCTGGCGCATGTCCTCGACTGCGACGGCCAGCAGGTCAACGAGCCGGATGACGGTCGCCTCGCCGAGCTGGTTCGCCTGCGCACGGAGCCGCTCGCGGGCCTCTTCGGTGACGGGCAGGGTGTCCGGTACCTCGCCCATGTGCTG
>JBBRZA010000056.1:0-21078 GCA_038237145.1 Gaiellales bacterium | reverse complement strand
ACGACGTCTTCCGAAGCGAGGGCGTCGAGATCATCCGCACCCCATTCCGGGCGCCGAACGCGAACGCCTTCGCCGAGCGCTGGGTCGGCACGATCCGCCGCGACTGCCTCGACTGGCTCCTGATCGCAAGCCGCAGAAAACTCGAGCGTGTCCTGCGCGTCTACGTCGAGCACTACAACACCCACAGGCCGCATCGCGCGCTCGGCCTGAGACCACCCGCACCCGGGCATCGCCTACACCTCGTCGGCCCGAATCCGCCTGACCAGATCCAGCGACGCGACCGCCTCGGCGGACTCATCCACGAATACGCCCGAGCCGCATGACGCACGGATTTACGTACCCCACGCGGGAATCGAACCCGCGCAAGATTCCTCGCGCAATCCCGGCTTGGCCGAAGGCCAACGGTTTCTGAGAGCTTCGTGCGAAGAGAAGCGATAGGGCGATCCGAGCGGAGCAGCTCCGCCGGTCGCTTATTTCACCCAGAGCTGGTCGAAGAGCGTGCCCCAGAGAGGGTGGTTCTGGTAGTTGCCGATGCGCTCGGAGAGGAGGACCCTGTTGCGCGGGCTGCCCCACGGCACCGTCACCGCTCGATCGACAAGTGCACGGTCGACCTCCGCCCAGAGCTCGTTGGCTCGCACGGGATCCGACACCTGAAGCGCCGCAGCCTTCTTCATCTTCGCGTCGAGCCCCGGATCGCAGTACTGGGACAGATTCACGTTTGCGGGGCTCTTGGGGACGAAGGAGGCGCAGGTGAAGATTGGTTGGAGGAAGTTGGAGGCGGCGAGGGTGTCCGCGTGCCAGCCCCCGCTCCCGGCCTGCGCCCGGTTGCGGGAGTCGGCGACGTACGCGAGGTACTCCCCGAACTTAGGGAAAACCCGATGCACCGAGCTCCGGTAGCCGAGCTGCCGGAGCTGGGAGACGAAGTAGCGCGCGACATTCAGCGCGACAGGGTCCTTGACGCCGACGACCTCAACGCGCATCCCCGCAGTTCCCGACGCTGCGACCAGCGCCCGTGCCTTGGCCAGATCGGGGGTCGTCCATGTTCCCGCCGGGTTCGGGTTGCGCGTGTAGGGGCAATACGGCCGGTAGCCGGGGAAGCTCGGCGGGAGAATCTGGCAGGTCGTCCGCGCGAGCCCGCCGGTGCGCTCGACCAGCGCTTTCCGGTCGGTCGCGTAGTTGAGGGCCCGCCGGGCGCGGAGATCGTCGAACGGCGGGACCCGTGTGTTCAGGAACCACCAGAAGGTCAGCGGCGAGGGGTCGCTGTGGAGCCTTTCGGCGTAGCGCGTGAGCACGCCCCTCTGTCGCTGGGGCGAAAACGACGGGTCCACGAGAGAGACCCAGTCGGCGGTCCCCTTCTCCACCGCCGCGAGCCTCGCTTCTCCGTCGTCGCTCAAGTGCAAGCGAATCTCGTCCGGATAGCCGTCCGGACGGGCGTCCGGTGACCACACGCGGAAGTACTTGTTGCGCACGAACCGCAGCTCGCGGTCGGGGTCGACGCTCGCGACCCGGTACGGGCCGGTGCCGGGGATAGGCCGGACGCGCGCGGCGCGGAACGGCGTTCGGGCGGGGATGACGGAGGCAAGCGAGAGCGCCAGCTTGTAGAGGAACTCGGGGTCGGGCTCGGTGAGGCGGATCGTGATCGTCCGCGCGCCGTTGTCGACCTCGATTCCCTCCGAGAGGTCGCAACCCTTGCCTGGCCGGGCGGGGCACTTCGCAGCGCCGACGATTCCTCGGTAGAAGAGGAGGTCGCGGTTGATGGTGAGCAGGCGCTCGAGGCTGGAGCGGAAGTCGGACGCTCGCACCGGGGTTCCGTCCGAATAGCTGATGCCGCGGCGAAGCTGGAAGCTGTACGTCCTGCCCTCATCGGTTGGCGTCGGAAGGCGAACCGCGAGGTTGGGGACGAGCCTCCCGCCGGCGACCCCGCCCACACGCCGATACGCGACGAGACCGTCGTAGACGAGAGACGGGACGGTGTCGTCAGGGAGGTACCCGCTCGTGGAGAAGGCCGGGTCGGCGCAGCGGCAGGCGGAAGGTCCGGACTCGACCCGCAAAACGCCGCCGCGGTGGCCCGCAAGCGGGGGCAGGGTGGTGGCCCAGAGCTTCCCGTCTGCGAGGGTGAGCGCGCTGGGGCTGCTTCCGAGCGCGAGGGTGTCGGTGATCTGGCCGGTGTGCGGGTCGATGCGGGTGATCGTTCCGTCGCCGCTGTTGGCGACCCAGACCGCCTCAGGCCCTGCGGCGATGGCGGACGGTTTGCTGCCGACGCGGATGGTGGCGGAGACGGAGTTGGTGGCCGGGTCGATGCGGGAGACGGTCCCGTCCTGGCTGTTGGCGACCCAGACCCCTCGCTCGCCGACGGCGATGCCGGTCGGGCCGTTGCCGACACTGACCGCCTGGACGATCGTGCGCGAGGCAGGATCAATGCGAACGACGGTGCCGGTGCCCTCGCTCGCGCCCCATACGGCGCCTGCTCCCACGGCGATCCCGGCCAGGCTCGGGCCGACCGGGATCGTGTCCGTGACGGAGCCGCGGGCGAGCTCGATCCGGGAGACCGTCCCGTCGATCGTGTTCGCGACCCAGACGGCGTCCTTCCCAACGGCGACGGCGCCGGGGCCGTTGCCGACCGTGATCGTCTGCACGACGGCGGACGTCTCCGGGTTGATCTGCACGAGCGCCCGCTCCTGGCTGTTCGTCACCCAGAGCGAGCCGGCTCCATAGGCCACACCGCCGGGGCTTCCACCAAGGGTAAGCGTCTGGACGGTTCGCGACTCGGGATCGAAACGCGAGGCCGTAGCGTCTGCGTCGCTCGTCACCCAGACGAAGCCCCCGCCGGCCGTGATCGCGCTCGGCGCGCTGCCGAGCTTCTGCTGCGACGCGAAGCCGGTCGCCTCGGCGTCGATCGACCCGATCGCATTCGGCTCCAGGCCCGCCAGGAAGTCGCGCCCGGTCGAACGGATGAGCACGAGAGCGACCACAGCCGCCACAAGCGCGACCCCCGCCACCGCAGCGACGGCCAGCCGGCCCCTTGTGACCCGCGGTCGCTTCTTCGATGCGAGCACAGGAAGCGGAGGGAGCCCGGCTTCGGGCACCACCTCGATCACGCGCACGGGCGTCTCGAGGCCCTTGAGGCGCACGGGGCGACGGGCGACGAAGCGGATGCCCTCCAGCCGGCGGGCGAGGCTGACGACCGTGTCCGTGGCGAGGATCTCGCCCGGCCGGGCAATGCTGCAGAGCCGCGCGGCCGTGTTCAGGGCCCCGCCGCGATAGCCGCCTTCGATGGGCACGGCCTCGCCCGCGTCGAGTCCGATGCCGATCGGAAGCGGGAACGCGGGACCGTCGTCCGTTCGCCGGCGAAATCTCGTCTGCAACTCGACCGCCGCCCGCAGGGCCTGGCGGGCCGAGCCGAACACGCAGAGGGCCTCGTCGCCGCGAAGCTCGATCACCTCACCCCCGCACGAGAGGACAGTCTCGCGGGCCAGCTCCGCGAACGCACCCGCCAGCCGGCCCGCCTCCTCGTCGCCGTGCTCCTGCGTGAAGCGGGTGTAGCCCCGCACGTCTGCGATCAGGAACGTGCGGACCGAAGCGTCGGCTGGAGCGCTCGGCGTCGGCGGATGCTCGCCGATGCCGCTTTGCAAAGGAGGATCGTGTTGGCGGGAGCTCCCGTCACCGTTCGCCACGGCAATAGCCTATGACGCGAAAGGGAACGGGAACGGGAGGACGCGATCGTTCCTCCCGAAGCTGACTCTAGAACGGCTCGGTTGAACCAAAGGGTGGAGGCGGCGTTAATTGAACCCGCGAAACGTTCCCGCCGCTTCGCCTCCGCTGGTTGACAGCAACGCCGGCTTTTGAGCAAATCTCGCGTTGCTGCGAGCTTCGCCGCGTCGGCCTTCCTCGGGCGTAGGCACCTGCTCGCCGAGATCGGCGAGGCCCGTCGCTTCCGCCGCGCCGAACAGATCACCCGCCTGGCCGGCCTCGACCCCGTCGTCGACGAGTCCGGTGAGACGCGCCGCCGCGGCCACCTCGCCAAGGCCGGCTCGCCACATCTGCGCTGGGCGCTCGTCGAAGCAGCCGTGCATGCGCACCGCAGCAGTTCCCCCGACCTCGCGCTCTACCGCGCCACCCGCGAACGGCGCGACACGACCATCATCTCGAACCGCGTCGCGATCATGTACCTCGGGCGGATCGTCGAGACAGGGCCGACGCAGCCGGTCTTCGAGAGCCCGCAGCATCCGTACACTGCCGGGCTGCGGGGCTCGCATCCGGTCTGATCAACACGTCGCAGCAGATCGGCGGTGCGTTCGGCATCGCGGCCCTGTCGACGATCGCCACCTCGCGGACGGCTGATGCGCTCGCGAGCGGTTCGACCCAGGCTGCTGCACTCGTCGACGGTTTCCAAGGTGCGTTCGCCGCGGGCGCCATCATCGCCGGCCTCGGGATCGTGGCGACATTGGTCCTGATCCGTCGCGACGAGGTCGAGCAGGTCGAAGTAGTAGAGGCCGAGCCCGCGCTCGATCTCGCGGCGTAAGCAGAGCTCGTTGGGGGAGCCCTCGGCTCCCCCAACGCCACGGGCTTGCTTTACGCGACTCGCCTAGCTGGACGCGACTGAAGGAAGATCACGATCGACACGACCAGGATCCAGAGCAGGAACAGGAACTGTGGGAAGAACGCGATCGAGGCGAGCGTGAGGACTCCTACGACGACGCCGACCCACCCTGCCCAGCTCGGCCAGACGCCGCCCCACATGAATGCAAGGGAGGCGGCAATGATCATCGCGCCGAGCGCCACCGCACCCGTCGCATGCATGACCCAGCTGACGTCGCCGGCGGCGTGGATCAATTCGGGGAACACGCGGTGCTGGTAGGTGTCGTCGCTCATCGTCCTGATCGCCGCGTTCAGCGCGACAGACGCAAACGCCAGGGCCGCATAGATGCCTCCGCCGATGCTGACGACTCCGGTGAGGATTCCTTCGCCGTCGACGATGCTGACGGCTCGACGCAACGCGGCGATGAACCACAGCAGGCAGAAGACTGCCAGGGTGATCAGAATCCAGCCGGTATTCACGCGGTCACGGTGGCCGCTGTCGGAATACCACTGGATGACCTTGCCCGGCGCGGAATCCCCGTCCGGCGGTCCGTCGAAGAGCACGATCGTCCCGATGACGAAGAAGACGACGTACAAAACGCCGCCCAGAATGGTCCAGCGCGCCACGCTACGCGGGCGGCCGACAGCGACTGCGGCTTCCATTGAACCTCCCTCGAGAACGCGGGCGCCGATGCCCGACGATTGAGGCCCGGTTCTCTCCCCATGCGGGGAGTCCTTCGCGGGCTGACGTTGCGACATAGTGCCCAGGGCGCGGACGTCTACAGCTCACGCCGCAGCTCGGGCGTCAGGGGAGAAACCCACCCGAGGGAAACCCTGGGCAAGACGCCTCTTCGACCTCACGCGCGCCGCTCCTCGCTTCCCTAGAACCCTCTTTGCATCACGGCTCGATGTCGTCCCAGGAAAGCCCGGGAAACGACAGGGTTGCGCGCAGGGAACGCTTGGTGTCCGCGGGACTCTGTGCGACCCTTCTAGGTGTGGACGCCGCTCGCGCAGCGACGGGCGTCGGTGACGGTTACCAGGCGCTCGCTTCCGGCGATTGGGAAGGTGCACTCGTCGCGTTCGATGCCGCGCTCGACGCGGGCGGGGACATCGATCCGGATGCACTCGATGGGCGTGGCCGTGCGCTCTGGTGGCTACGCGATGCGGAGGGAGCTGTTGCGAGTCGCGAGCGGGCCTACGCCGGTTTCCGCAGAGAGGGTGACCTCGCGCGAGCGGCTCGCCTGGCGCTCTGGCTGGCACGCGAATACTCGACCGTCTGGGGGAACGAGGCGGCCGCCGGCGGGTGGATGGCCAGGGCAGAACGGTTGCTTCGCGACACGGCGCCCGGCGCAGGACACGCCTGGCTTGCCCTGGCGCGTTCCGAGCGAACAACCGACGCCGCGGAGTCGATGGCTCTCGCAGGCTCGGCACTGGCAGGCGCCGTTGAGCTGGCCGACGTCGACCTCGAGATTCGGGCTCTGGCGCAGCTGGGTCTTGCGAACGTCGCCGCCGGACATCTAGACGACGGCCTCGCACACCTCGACGAGGCGATGGCCGCCGCCAGTGGCGGCGAGGCGACCTCGCTCGAGACGTTCGCCGACGTCTGCTGCACGTTGATGCTCGCTTGCGATCTGGCGGGTGACGATGCGCGCCCGCGCCAGTGGAGTCAGGTCGTGGACGCATTTCTCCGGCGCTACGAGCACGTTCCGCTGCTGGCCTTCTGTCGAACGTGTTGCGCCGACGTCTATGCAGGAACCGGGCGAATCGACGAGGCCGAACAGGAGCTCGTGGCGGCGATCCGTGAGCTGACGGAGGCCGGTCAACGGTCGCGCTGCGCGCACCCGGCGTCGAAGCTGGCTGCGATTCGCGTGCTGCAGGGTCGTCTGGAAGAAGCAGATGAGCTGTTGCGCGGCCTCGACGGTGCGCCCGAAGCGGTCGAGGCATCCGCCGCGCTTCGCCTTGCCCGCGGTGAGCCCGCTGCCGCCAAGGCGCTCCTCGAACGCCGACTTGACGAACTGGGTTGGGCGAACCTCGTCGGTGTGCCTCTTCTCGCGCTCCTCGTCCAGGCCCGCCTCGCGCTCGCCGATCATGCGGGGGCGAAGAGCGCCGCCGACACGATCGCCGCGATGGCGGTCGGACGTGGCCGCTCGGAGGCCGCCGGACAGCTCGCGCGCGGACGCGTGGCCGCGGCCCTTGGCGACGCCGGCGCGGAGGTCCTCCTCGCGAATGCCGCCGAGCAATTCGCCCGGGTGAATCTCCCGCTCGACTCGGCTCGAGCTCGGCTCGAGCTGGCCAGCGCGCTCGGCAACCCGGAACGTGAGCTCGCAGTCGACGTCGCGAGGCGCGCACATCGTGAGCTCGAAGATCTCGGCGCGGATCGCGAGGCCTCTGCTGCAGCCTCGCTCCTCCGCGCACTCGGAGCCAAGAGCCGTTCTGGCCCACGCGCGCTCGAGCTCCTGACGAAGCGCGAGGAGGAAGTCCTGCGCCTCCTCGCCGAGGGGTTGTCCAACGGCGAGATCGCAGCCCGGCTCTTCATCAGCCGCAAGACCGCCGAGCACCATGTGGGCCGCATCCTGCGGAAGCTCGAACTTCGCTCACGCGCGGAAGCGGCTGCCTATGCGGTTCGAAACCAGGGGTCAAATAGGGGATCTGCCCCTACCGCGCCGGGTCCGAGCGATACATCCTCCAACCGTCAACCAGGAAAGGAGCAGAGATCATGACGGAGCAGAACAAAGCAGTCGTGCGTGAGTACTACGAGCGCGTCATCAACGGCCGTGACCTTGAGGCGGTAGACCAGTTCTTCGCCGACGAGCGGATGGTCGAGGGCGTTCGCCGGGGGTGCTTTTCCTACTACAACGCCTTCCCCGACCTGCATTGCAGCCTCGACGAGCTGATCGCGGAAGGCGACAAGGTGTTCCTCAAGTCCACCATGACCGGCACGCACGACGGCGACTACAAGGGCATCGAGCCGACCGGGCGTCACATCTCCACCGAGTGCGCAGAGGTCTTTCGCATCGCCGACGGGAAGTTCGTCGGCTACTGGTGCCTCACGAACGTGGCCGGTCTCACCAGGCAACTGACCGAGGAGCCGGCAGTCGTCGGCGCCTCGTAGCGAAGGAGGACTGAGATGCCAAAGGCATCCAAGGCGACGGCGTCGGACTCCGTGCACGTGGAGGGCTACGAGGGTCACTTCGAGAACTTCGACGGTGGCTACACGGTCGGTTTCGAGACGTACACCGCGGACGCGGACATGGGTGAGCTCTTCAAGGGTCTGCCCGACGATCGCTGCCAGTGCGAGCACTGGGGCTACGTGATCAAAGGCAAGCTCAGCTTCAAGACCGCGGACGGTGAGGAGACGTTCGAGACGGGCGACGCGTACTACGTCCCGCCGGGTCACACGCCGGTGCTCTATGCAGGGACCGAGGTCGTCGAGTTCAGTCCGACGAAGGAGCTGCAGCAAACGATGGAGGTCATCGAGAAGAACATGGAGTCGGCCGCCGTCTGACGCAAGTGGACTGGGAAGCGCGCTGCGCCCCAAGCGGACGCAGCGCGCTGCCGGCTATCTCGGCTGCAGATCCGAGCCGAGTTGCCGGACGGGTCGCGGAAGCCGGCGTCGATGCCGTACGGCTGCTCCGTCGGCTCCTGCTGGAACTCGACGCCGCGCTTCTTGAGCTCCTCGTAAGTGCCCTGGACATCGTCGGTCGAGAAGAAGAGACCGCCGGCGGCGCCCTTCGCCATCAGCGCCGTGATCTGGTCACGCGTCTCCTGGTCGAACACGGGCGGGCCGGGCACGGCCATCAGGGCAAGGGCGACGTCCTGCCCTGGCAAGCCGACGGTCAGCCAGCGAAAGTTGCCCAGCTCGGGAACTGTGACGTCGTCGCGGAGCTCCATTCCGAGCTTCTCCGTGTAGAAGGCGAGGGCTTCGTCCTGGTCGCGGTGTTGCGAAGCAGCGCAGCGGCGCGCTCGAGCCGGCGAGTCAGGAGGTACTGATGGGGCGTCTCGCCGAATGACCGCCGGAACTCGCGGCTGAAGTGTGCCGTCGAAAGCCGAGCAGCGCGCGCGAGCGCCGGCACGTCGAGCTGCTCGCGTTAACGCGCGTCGATCAGTCCTTGGCGCGGAGGAGGTGGCGGGCCGGAGGGACGGACGCGATCATCGGTCCAAGTATGGCTGCGGCAGTCAAGCTGGACTGTGAGCTCTCAGCGTCGTCCGCGCCGGCGGCGACGGCCGAAGGGCGGACGCTTCTTGGCACTGCGGCCCAGTAGCTCGCTCTCCTCGAGGCTGCTACCGGCGCCGAGCACGACGCACTCGAGCGGCGAGTCCGCGACGATGACGGGAAGGCCGGTTTCCGAGCTCAGCAGCCGGTCGAGCCCGCGTAACAGTGCACCGCCGCCGGCGAGCGTGATGCCGTGGCTCCCGATGTCCGCGGCCAACTCGGGCGGCGTCGACTCGAGCGTCCGTTTCACGGCGTCGACGATCGTCTCGATTGGCTGCGCGATTGCGGCACGCACGTCGTTTGAATCGATCGTGTTCCGTCGAAGCAGTCCGGTGATGCGATCGCGTCCGGCGACCTGCGTCTCGAGTGTCTCCGGCAGTGGCCACGCGGCGCCGCATGCGATCTTCGCCGCCTCGGCGGTCTCGGCGCCGATGAGCAGGCGCGCGTTCGCGTCGATGTGTCGAACGACCGCATCGTCGAGCTCGTAGCCTCCGACGCGGATCGACTCCCAGACCACGATGCCACCGAGCGCGAGCACGGCGACTTCGGTGGTGCCGCCGCCGATGTCCACGATCATCGTCCCCTGTGCCTCGCCAACGGGTAGTCCGGCACCGATCGCCGCCGCCATCGGCTCCTCGATCAGCGACACCCTGCGTGCGCCGGCGGCGAGCGTTGCTTCCTCGACGGCGTTCCGCTCGACGTCGGTTGTCCCGCTCGGCACGCAGAGAACGACATGCGAATAGGTCAGGCCACCTCCGCCGCCGACCCGCCGGATGAAGTAGCGCAGCATCTCGGCCGTCACGTCGAAGTCTGCAATCACGCCGTGCCGCAACGGGCGGATCGCGCGGATGTGCGCGGGCGTGCGTCCGATCATGCGGCGCGCCTCCTCGCCGACCGCGTGGACTCGGCCGGTCACCTCGTCGATTGCGACGACGGAAGGCTCGAAGACGGCGATGCCGGCGCCGCGAACGAAGACGAGAGTGTTCGCCGTGCCGAGATCGATCGCGAGCTCGCGACCCCGCTGGAGACGCCGTTGTGCCACAGACCCTTGGTCAACCGTACCGGCACGTCAGGAGGTGGTCGCGGGGGTTGCGTCTAGGAGGACGGCGCGCCGCGGGGATCGTCTGCGACGAACGGCTCTGCGGCGGGAATCTTGTCCACTATCACGTACGCGTCCGTCCACTCGACCGCCCGCTCGATCTCGATTGTCTCGTGGCCGGGCTTGACGACGAAGCGGTCGTCCTGTGCTCGGACGCGGTCATACACCTCGAGCGGGACCTGTACCCGCTGGCCGCAGCCGCCTTCTTCGCCACACTCGCAGAGGAAGTCGGTGCCTCCGGGCGTCCAGGCTTCGGCGCGTTCTCCGAGCTCAGCGATGCGCTCGTTGACCTCGCGGAAGAGCGCCTCGTTTCGGGCCTGGCGTTCGAAGCGCTCCGGGACGGTCACTCCACCCTTCTAGCACGCGCATCATCGGCTCGGTAGCGCGACGGCCCGGCGAGTTACGCTCGTCGGGTGAGCACCTGCCCGAGTTGTGGCGCGGAGAACCCCGAGGGGTTCCGCTTCTGCGGCTCCTGCGGTGCTGCACTCATAGAAGCGGCGCCGGCGCGGGAGGTGCGGAAGACCGTCACGGTTCTTTTCTGCGACGTCGTCGGCTCGACCGCGCTCGGCGAGCGCGTCGACCCGGAGCCTTTGCGGCGCTTGATGGGCAGCTACTACGAGGAGATGCGGTCGATCGTCGAGCGGCACGGCGGCACGGTCGAGAAGTTCATCGGCGACGCCGTCATGGCCGTCTTCGGCGTTCCGCAGGCGCACGAGGACGACGCGCTGCGCGCAGTGCGCGCGTCAGCCGAGATGCACGCGGCTGCCGGGCCGCTCGAGCTGGGGATCCGCATCGGCATCAACACCGGCCAGGTTGTCACCGGCGAGGGAGAGACACTTGTTACGGGTGACGCCGTGAACGTCGCCGCGCGGCTCGAGCAGGCTGCAGTACCCGGTGAGACGCTGATCGGAAGCGAGACTCGCGGACTCGTTCGCGACGCGGTCGAGACAGACGAGACCGAACCGCTCGAGCTGAAAGGAAAGGCCAAGCCGTTGCAGGCGCATCGGGTCCTCGTGGTGGATCCGGACGCGCCCTCCGTCGCGCGCCGGCTCGACCGGCCGATGGTCGGGCGGGCTCGTGAGCTCGAGCGGTTGCTCGGCGACTTCGAGCACTCGGCCAACGACCGCGCCTGCCACATGTTCACGCTGCTTGGTGCCGCCGGTGTCGGCAAGTCGCGGCTCGTGCGCGCGTTCCTCGAAGCGATCGGCGAGCGAGGCCGGGTGCTGCGCGGCCGCTGCCTCCCTTACGGCGAAGGAATTACGTACTGGCCGGTCGTCGAGGTGCTGATCCAGCTCGGCCGTGACCCAGACAGCGTTATCGGCGCTTCGCCGGTCGAGGCGCAGCTCGCGTTTCGGAAGCTCCTCGAGGACGAAGCGGCGAAAGGGCCGCAGGTCCTCTATTTCGACGACCTGCAATGGGCCGAGCCGACCTTTCTCGACCTCGTCGAGCACATTGCCGACTGGTCGCGCGACGCACCGATCTTCCTCCTCTGCGCCGCGCGGCCCGACCTTCTCGACCTGCGGCCAGCCTGGGGAGGCGGCAAGCTGAATGCGAGCTCGCTGCTGCTCGAGTCGCTGTCGTCAGACGACAGTGCGCTCCTCGTTAGTCACTTGCTGCAGGAGATCGAGCTCGACGAGGGACTGCGCAGCCGCATCGTCGAAGCTGCGGAGGGGAATCCGCTGTTCGTCGAAGAGATGGTCGCGATGGTGCGCGAGGACGGCGTCGACGGAGAGGTGGTTGTGCCGCCGACGATCCACGCGTTGCTGCAGGCGCGTCTCGATCGGCTCGGCGGGGACGAGCGCACCGTGATCGAGCGTGGTGCGGTGGAGGGGAAGATCTTCCACCGGGGCGCCGTGCTCGAGCTTGCACCAGAGCTCGTTCGGCCTGCTGTCGGAACGCACTTGCTCGCGCTCGTCCGCAAGGAGCTGATCCGTCCAGAACGGACGGCGGTCCCAGGTGACGACGCGTTCCGCTTTTGCCATCTGCTCATTCGCGACGCCGCTTACGAGTCGGTACCGAAAGAGACGCGCGCCGCCTTGCACGAGCAGTTCGCCGCATGGCTCGATGCGCATGTGGATCTGGTCGAGCAGGACGAGATCGCGGGCTACCACCTCGAACAGGCTGCTCGGTACCGCGAGGAGATCGGATCGCCGGACGCAGTGGTCGCGGAAGAGGCATTTCGGCGTCTCGCCGCCGCCGGGCAAGCCGCGCTCGGCCGCTCGGACTGGAACGGGGCGCGCTCGCTGTTACGCCGGGCGGTTGCCCTCCTTCCCGTTGGTCATGCGGCGCGGGTCGACGCCCTCTCGGACTATTACCTCACGCTGATCGAATCAGCGGAGTGGGACGCCGCGCGAGCTGTCGCGGCCGAGCTGCAGGCTTCGCAAAATGAACGGGCGCGGGCGTTCGGCGGCCTGTTCACGGCGGAGCTCGACGTGATCGCCGAAGAAGGCGAGGGGGTTGGACACGCCTTCAACGAAGCGATCGCGTCCGCAGCTGACAAATTCGAGCGACTCGGAGATGCGAAGGGGCTCGCGTACGTGTCGCGGCTGGCCGCATACGAGCGGTTCGCTTCGCTTCGCATGGCAGAGGCAATCGAGAAGTTCGAAGCGGCCGCCTCAAATGCCGCACGGGCCGGCATCCAGTATCTCGAGGACGACGCGCGCTCGCGGATCGCGAGGGTACATGCGATGGGTCCCACGCCGCTTCCCGAGACGATCGAGCGGCTCGAGCAATTCATTCGGAAGTACGCGGAGCGCCCGCTGGCACTGGCAGGAATTCGCGGTGCCCTTGCGAGGGCCCACGCCGCGCGCGGTGAGATCGATGCGGCCCGTGACGTGGGGGACGTCGAAGCTGTCTACGTCGAAGCGGGAATGGAGTTGGAGGCGACATCCGCCCACTTCACGCGGGCGTGGATTGCGCGGTGCGCGGGTGACTTCGAAGAGGAGGAGCGTCAGTTGCGAGGGCAGGTCGATAAGCTCGAGGAGCTGAACGACCGCAACTATCTCGGGACGTCGTGGATGAACCTCGGGACGTGTCTCGTCGAGCTCGGAAAGGATGACGAAGCGCAGCGAGCACTGGAGCGCGCGCGTGAGGTGACGATTCCCGAAGATGTCGTCGACGTCGTCGGCCTGGATGCGCTCGAGGCCGTCCTGAGGGCGCGCGGCGGCGAACTCGAGGAGGCGCAAGAGCTCGCGAGACGTGCGTTGGCCCGGGTGGAGGAGACGGACCACGTCGCCCTGCGACTCGACACGAGGTGGAGCGCGGCCGAGGTGTTCGAGCTCGCGGGGCGTCGCGACGAGGCGAAGACGTTGCTGGAAGAGAGCATCGAGATCGCCGAGCGGTACGGGCACTTGGTTGCGGCGCAGAGGGCGCGCGACCGGCTGGCTTAGAGGCGCGTAATCAGGCCCGAGCAGGCACTGAACGCTCCTTAGGCTCGCCGCGCGTGGGCGGCGATGCCGACGATGAACAGCACGATGCCGACGAGCAGCCAGGGCAACGATTTAGATGCTGATCGCACCCACTCGCCGTTTGCGTCTGCCAGCACGTCGTGCCCGGCACGTTGCACCCACGCGACGTACAGCAGAAGAGCACCGGCGCCGCTGAGCAAGCCGAAGGCCGAGCGACGGATCCCTGGCCGACCCGCCATCAGCGCGACAATCGCGAGGACCGGCACGGCGAGTATCGGGCCGAGCGACGACACGGCGCCGAGGGCAGCAGCGGATCCGAGAAGCGCCCAGGCCCAGAACCAGCCACACCCGGCGAAATGAGCGCGACGCGATGTCCGGGAACTGACCATCGATCTCATGGAAGTATCTCAGTGAGTTGCAGGGGCGAGTGAAAGGAGCAGTCGAATGAGCGAAGCGGAGAACCTGTTCGGCGAAGCGCACGTGCAGCGTTACTGGGAAACCGGCGGCGAGGTCGGCCACCTGTGGAAGCGAGGCTCGAAGATCCTGCTCTTGACGACGAAAGGCCGCAAGAGCGGCGAGCCGCGAACGAAGCCACTCATCTACGAGCAGGACGGAGACCGGTACGTGATCGTCGCGTCAAAGGGTGGCGCGCCCGAGCATCCCGACTGGTACCGGAACCTGGAGCAGGACCCGAACGTCGAGCTGCAGGTGCTCGACGACGTGTTCCCCGCACGTGCGCGCACCGCGGAGGGTGAGGAGCGCGAGCGGCTGTGGAAGCTCGTCAACCAGCAGTGGCCGGATTACGACAGCTACCAGACGAAGACCGACCGGGAGATCCCGGTGGTCGTCCTGGAGCGCGCTTCTGGCTAAGCCACTTGGCGCTACTCCTCGGCTGTCGCGACGAGTGCGCTGCTGCGGACGCCACTGATGACTTGTTGCAGTTCGAAGCCGCCTGCCGAGAGCAACTCCCGCCATTCGTTCTCGGTGCGCTCGCGGCCGCCGAGCAGCACCAGCATCTGAAGGTCGAGCAGCAAGGACGGATGCTGCCCGCCCCCCTCCGGGACGACCTGGTCCAGTACCACGAGCATGGTGTCGCCGCCGGCAGCTCGCCGGACCGTACGGAGGATCTGCGTCGCCTCCTCGTCACTCCAGTCGTGAAGGATCTGGTGAAGCACATAGACGTCGGCACCAGACGGGACCGATTCGAAGAAGCTGCCGCCGACGAAGGTCGCTCGATCGCGCAGGCCTGCTGCCGTCAGGGTCTCCTGTGCCTCTTCCTGCACGTGAGGAAGGTCGAAGACGATCCCTTCGAGCTGCGGATACCTCTCGAGTAGCGCCCGTACGGCAGTGCCGTTGCCTCCGCCGACATCGACGACACGCCTGGCCGTGTTCCAGAGTGGGAGATCCAGCAGGACCGGGAGCCGCATAGCCGCACCGCCTGCCATTGCCTTGTTGAAGGTCTCTGCCGCTTCGGGACGTTCGGCGAGCCAGTCCCAGTAGGGCTTGCCGTAGGCGGTGGCGGTCGCCGGCTGACCGGTGCGAAGGGATTCGAGGATGTGGTCGAACAGCGGGTCGGTCTGCTCGGCAAACATCAACGACAGGTACCGGCGCGAACCCGGAGCGTCCTCGCTGATCAGCCGGCCGAGATCTGTGACCGCAAAGACACGCGGCTCAATTTCCTCGAAGAGCCCTTCGCCGGCGAGCGCGCGCACGAGGCGGTAGAGGGCATCGGCATCCGTCTCCGTCTTGCTGGCAAGCTCGTCGATCGTGAGCGGCCCGTCGGAGAGCTCATCTGCGAGGCCCAGCTTCGCTGCCGCGTAGACGGCCTTGGCGCGAATCGCTCCGAAGATCATCTGCGTGATCTTGCGGTAGAGATCCGGATCTATCGCCCGTTCCACCGAGCCATTCTGATGGAAGCCATCGGACCGTATCTCGGTTCTGTGGTCGTAATAGGGTCCGCCGATGAGCCTGGACAGTTTCCCGCGCGTGCCGCTGCTGTTCGGCCCGTCGCCGGTGCACCGGCTCGAGCGGCTGAGCGAGCACCTCGGCGGTGAGGTCGAGATCTGGCGCGAGGACTGCAACTCCGGCCTCGCGTACGGCGGCAACAAGACGCGCAAACTGGAGTACCTCGTCGCCGACGCGCTCGCCCAGGGCTGCGACACGCTCGTCTCGATCGGCGGCGTGCAGTCGAATCACACGCGGCAGGTCGCTGCGGTTGCGGCGAAGCTCGGCCTCGGTTGCATCCTGGTGCAGGAGCACTGGGTCGAGTGGCCGGATGCCGTCTACGACAAAGTCGGCAACATCCTGCTCTCCCGGATCATGGGCGCCGAGGTGCGACTCGACGCAGCCGGCTTCGACATCGGAATCCGACCGAGCTGGGAAGACGCCCTCGCGTCGGTCGAGGAGCGCGGCGGGAAGCCGTACGCAATCCGGCCGGCGGCTCCGATCATGCGCTCGGCGGGCTCGGGTTCGCACGCTGGGCGCAGGAGGTGGCAGACCAGGAACGCGAACTTGGGGTCTTCTTCGACACGGTCATCACGTGCTCCGTGACCGGCTCGACGCAGGCGGGCATGATCGCGGGCTTCGCGTTGCAGGACGCCGAGCGCAAGGTGCTCGGCGTCGACGGCTCCCGCGACGGTCGAGCAGACGTGGGGTCAGATCGCCCGCATCGCGCGCCAGACAGCCGAGTCGATCGGCCTCGGCCGCGAGCTCCGTGACCACGAGATCGTGTTGCTGGACGAGTGGCGCCCGGGCACGTACGGCATTCCGGATGCAAAGACGATCGACGCGATCCGCCTGTGCGCCCGGCTCGAGGGAATGCTCACCGATCCCGTGTATGAAGGGAAGTCGATGGCGGCGCTGATCGACCTCGTGCGTTCTGGACGTATTACGCCCGGGTCACGCGTGCTCTACGCGCATCTCGGTGGCCAGCCCGCGCTCAACGCCTATTCAGGTGTCTTCTGACAGTTCTGACAGGCGTGCGCGCGGCTGGGTGACTGGCAGCAGCAACACTCTCAGCTGGGAACGTGCCTCCGACACGAGCGCCAACCCCGCATTACATGGAGGAAGAACTGTTGTCGTCCCGCAATCCGGGATGGCCTGTCAAGAACGATTGTGGGGCCTGGAAGAACGCAAGTATCGCCGCGCGGGCCAATCAGCGAGGAGTGCACCCTCATTGATTCGTTACTCGCGATCGCCGCGAGTGCGCCACCGTAGGGTCGACACCACCCAGGCGTATACCGACGAAATGGGGCTCGACGAGCTCGCCCGGGCTCTCGGGCGCGTCCTTCTTAGCCGTAACGGACAAGCGTCGCCCGATCTGGCGACGCTCGATGCTGATGTTGCAACTGCGCTGCAATCCCTTGAGTGGAGGCGGCGGGAATAGAACCCGCGCATGATTTCAACCGCCGTACCTCCGCCAAAGAACACGAAGGCCTCGCGCTGGGCGAGGCCTTCGTCAACAGATCGCGAGTCGCGTTTTACGAGCAGCCGGTGTTAGTCCCGCAGTCCCTACATGTGTAGCAACTGCCGGTCCGCACCATCCGCCCGCCGCACTTCGCGCACTCCTGCGCATCCTCGAACGCATTGAACAGCGCCGTCTGCCCAGGAGGAGCCATCTCCACCGGCGCTGCGATCGATGCGGGCACGTCCCCGCCGTTGCGATAGCCCTCCGCTAGACGGGCTCGCACCTCGGCCGACAGGATTCCGATTTCCTCCTGCTGGTCGACGGTCAGGAACTTCTTTCCCATCCATCTGAAGATGTAGTCGACGATCGACTTCGCGGCTCGGATGTCCGGGTCGTTCGTCATCCCGCTCGGCTCGAAGCGCATGTGCGCGAACTTCGAGACATAGACCTCGAGCGGCACGCCGTACTGCAATCCCAGCGACACCGAGATCATGATCGCGTTCATCAGGCCGGCGAGGGTCGTGCCCTCCTTGGCGATGTCCACGAAGATGTCGCCGGGGGTCCCGTCCTCGTACAGACCAACGTGGATGTAGCCCTCGTAGTCGCCGACACGGAACTTGCGGCCGACTTCCACGCGGTCGTCCGTCAGTCGCCGCCGGCGCGTCGCCGGCAGTGGCGGAGCTGCGGTCGCGGCATCGAGCAGCGTTGCTGCGCCGCCGTCCTTCTTGCCCGACAGCGGCTGCGCGACCTTGCAGTTGTCGCGGTAGATCGCGATCGCCTTCACGCCGAGCTTCCACGAGTCGACGAAGAGCTTCGCCACCTCGTCCACGCTCACGGTCTCCGGCAGGTTCACCGTCTTCGAGATCGCGCCGGAGATGAACGGCTGGACCGCGCCCATCATCTTCGTGTGACCCGTGTAGTGGATTGCCCGGTCGCCGACAGCGCAGTCGAACACCGGATAGTGCTCGGACTTCACGTACGGCGCGCCCACGACCGTGTTCCGCTCGTCGACGAACGCGACGATCTCTTCGCCTTCGGCCGGCGTGTAGCCGAGCTTCTCGAGCGCCATCTGCACCGACTTGTTCACGATCGTGATCTCCCCGCCGCCGACGAGCTTCTTCGACTTCACCAGCGAGAAGTCGGGCTCGACACCGGTCGTGTCGCAATCCATCATGAAGCTGATCGTCCCGGTCGGCGCGAGCACCGTCGCCTGCGCGTTCCGGTAGCCGTGCAGCTCGCCGATGTTCAGCACGTCGTCCCACGCCTGGCGGCACGCCGCCAACAGGTCGGCCGGAATGACGTCGGAGTCCTGGATGTTCCCGACGGCGGCGCGATGCTGCGCCATGACGCCGATCATCGCCGCCGCGTTCGGCTTGTAGCCGGCGAACGGCCCCATGCGGCCCGCGATCTCGGCCGACTTGCGATACGCGCGGCCCGTCATCAGCCCGGTGATCGCAGCTGCGTAAGCCCGACCCTCGTCCGAGTCGTACGGCAACCCACGTGCCATCAGCAAAGCGCCCAGGTTCGCGTAGCCCAGGCCGAGTTGCCGGAACGCCTTCGCGTTCGCCTCGATCTCCGGCGTCGGGTACGACGAGTTGCCGACGGCGATCTCCTGCGCGAGGAACATGACGTCCGCCGCGTGCGAGAAGGCCTCGACGTCGAGCTCGCCATCCTCGCGGCGGAACTTCATCAGGTTCAGCGAGGCGAGGTTGCAGGCGCTGTCGTCGATCGACATGTACTCCGAGCACGGGTTCGACGCGTTGATGCGGCTCGTGTTCGGCAGCGTGTGCCAGTTGTTGATCGTCGTGTCGTACTGGACGCCCGGGTCGGCGCACTGCCAGGCCGCCTCGGCCATGTCCTTGATGATCTTGCGCGCCTTGACCGTCTCGACGACGGCGCCGTCGGTGCGCGCCGTGAGGTTCCAGTCGCCGTCGGTCTCGACGGCTTCCATGAACGCGTCGCTGACGCGCACGGAGTTGTTGGCGTTCTGGTACTGGATCGACGCCCAGTCGGCCGAGTCGAGCGACATGTCGTAGCCGGCCGACTCTAGGACGCGCGCCTTGCGCTCCTCGTACGCCTTGCACCAGATGAACTCCTCGATGTCGGGATGGTCGACGTCGAGCACGACCATCTTGGCCGCGCGCCGCGTCTTGCCGCCGGACTTGATCGTCCCAGCAGACGCGTCTGCGCCGCGCATGAAGGAGACCGGCCCGGAGGCGTAGCCGCCCTTCGAAAGCTGCTCCTTCGAGGAGCGGAGGCTCGACAGGTTGACGCCGGAGCCGGAGCCGCCACGGAAGATGACGCCCTCGCGCCGGATCCAGTCGAGGATCGAGTCCATCGAGTCGTCGATCGAGAGGATGAAGCAGTTGTGGACGGCGACGTTGTTTGAAAGGTATTCGCCGGACTCGGTCTGAATGTCGTAGACCTCCTGAACACCCATCGGCTCGATCGCAACGATCTCTTCTTCACGCAGATCGGGGCAGCGCTTCAGGTCACGCAGGCTCAGCGATTCGAGGAGCTTCTCCTGCTTGTCCCGACCGACGAAGCCGACAAGCTCGGCGAAGCGCGCCCGCTCGGAGCCGATGCTGATCACGACCTCGTGGAGGTCGTGGCGATCTGCCCGCTTCTCGTGCTTATGGATGCGGCGTGAGTAGATCCCGAGCATGTTGAGCAAGAGTTGGATGTCCTCCGTCCAACGCTCGCCAATCACTGCGAATCCGATGCGACCGCTCTCGCTTCCGTTTTCCCGGCGTACAGAGACGTAGCCATCAGCCTGGAAGATGCTCTGCAGGTACGCGGCGATTTCGTCGCGAGACGCCGTCCACAGTCGACTCGGCACGCGAATCTCGGTTCCGCGAGCTAGAAGTTCCCAGCTTTCGACGAAATCACGCAGTACTTCACCGTAAAGACGAACCCTCCGGCAGGAGACGGAACCGTCCTCCCGCTTGACCTCGGCCACATTCCGATGAACTTCGGGGAGTGCGATCGCCAGGTTGCGCAGGACCCAGCCGAGCTCGTCTTCGTTTGCGACTTGGAATTCGATCGTCAGTGAACGGTTCGTTCCATTCTCATACTGGCCGACGAAGCCATCGGCCTGAAGCCAACCCGCGAGCGCTGCCTCTGCCCGGAGGACGATCTGCTCTTCGGCTGTCTCCAGAATTCCCTCATCGAGGAGATCCGAGTCGGGCGCTCCGACTGCGACGAGGGCGCGTTGAGCGACCTTCGCGCGGTGCGGGTGAAGATGCATCCGCATCCCGACCTCGAGCTGATCGACGCGCAACCATTCAGGCGATGTCCTGCGCTCGCGGACAGCCTTGACTACATGATCAGGCGTCGCTTCGACAAAACTGCCGTTGCGAAGATTGACGCGATAGACCGGCTTGCGGCCGTTGTGTGCAGTAGCCACGACACGTGTAACACCGCTTGAGTCGTAGACCTCGCGACCAATCTGGTCGCCGGCGACGAGCTCTCCGATCTGAACCATCCCTTCCGGCGTAGAGACAAGAGCGTGGTAGGGCTGGCATGCGCTGCACTGCGGCTTCTCCTCGAAGCCGACGTTGAACCAGACGGGCGAGTTGAAGGAGGCGAGCTGGTTGACGAGGATCGCCTTCAGCTCGGCCTCGAACGTCTCGGCCTCTTCCTCGGTCGCGAAGTAGCCGTCGGTGCGGCCCCAGCCGGAGATCGTGTCGACGACCCGGCCGATCATCTGCTTGACGCTCCGCTCGCGCTCCGGCGAGGTCATGCGGCCGCGGAAGTATTTCTGGGCGACGATGTTTGTCGCAGTTTGCGACCAGAACTTCGGGAACTCGACGTCCTTCTGGTCGAAGACCGGCTTCTCCTTGCCGGGGATGAAGGCGTCGCGGATCTCCCAGTCGATCTCGTCGAACGGGTCGCGGCCCGGGATCGTGAAGTAGCGGCGCACGGCCAGACTCGCCGTTTCGTCGACGACGGTGTTCTCAGCCAGCGCTTCTGCCGGTCCCTGAGTCTCTATTTCCTTGGCGGTCGCCATCCTGTCCCTCCCGAGAGCTAGTCCTACGGATATCAAGTCTCGATCGGTGTGGTGGTGCGTCTTCTAGGAGGCGCCGCCGATCGGGATCTGGACCATAGAAACAGCCCCGGACGTAACCCTCATGGTAGCCGCGAGGCCCCTTCTCAAGCGGGATTTCGACCGCTTGGACAACGACCCGCGAGCGCGCCTGAACGTCTAGTCACCTGAGTCGTTAGTTCGGAGGGACCGGCTGGTCGGCTCCGAACGTCGTCCTCATCGACGACGATTGGAGGCTGTTATGGCGCAGCGTGCAGAAGTCGTGCTCAGCGGTGAGGAGCGGGAGACACTGGAGCGGTGGGCTCGGCGTCCGAAGAGCTCGCAGGCGTT
>JBBRZA010000055.1:0-22356 GCA_038237145.1 Gaiellales bacterium | reverse complement strand
GTGCTGCTCGCGCTCGGGCTCCAGCTCAATCCGAGCGAGGCTCAGGCCAAGGACTTCCCCGGCCAAGGCGATGCGGTCACCGGACGTCAGGTGCTCGCGAACGCAGGCATCTCCGCGGGAGTGATGAAGCCGTTCATCGTCTTGACACCCGCCGACAAGGCGGCCCAGGTGACTCAGCGCCTGGGCGGTATCGAGGGCATCGTCGGCGTGACAGCGCCGGAGAGTTGGCGGAAGGACGGCCTCGCCCTCGTCGAAGCGATCCCAAGTGTGGACGGCTCCAGCAAAGAGGTGCGCGGGACGATCTCGCGCGTGAAGGACGTCTTGCCCGCCGATGCAAGCCTCGGCGGCGTCGCGCCGGAGGACCGCGACTTCGTGCATGCGGTGTACGGCAACTTCCCGTACGTCCTGCTGTTCGTCGTCCTGCTGACCTACGTCCTGCTGGCGCGCGCGTTCCGCTCGCTGCTGCTGCCGCTCAAGGCCGTCATCCTGAACCTGGTCTCGCTCGGAGCGGCCTTCGGCATCATCGTCTTCATCTTCCAGCAGGGCCACGGCTCCGACGCGATCTGGGGCGTGCCCGCGACGCAGTCGATCATCCCGTGGATCCCGTTGATGATCTTCGCCTTCTTGTTCGGGCTCTCGATGGACTACGAGGTCTTCATGTTGACGCGCATGCGTGAGGCGTACGACGAGACGGGGAGCACCCGCGAGGCGGTCAGACTCGGATTGGCACGGACAGGGAAGCTCGTCACCAGCGCGGCGCTCGTGCTGATGTTCGCGTTCTTTGTGCTCTCGACGGGCCCGGGGACGGACATCAAGCAGTTCGGGATCGGACTGGCGGCAGGGATCATCTTCGACGCAACCGTGATTCGGGCGCTGCTCGTGCCCGCGATCATGATGCTGATGGGCCGCTGGAACTGGTGGCTACCGGCGTGGGCGGCGCGCCCGCTGCGCACGGAGCCGAGCGAGCCGGTGCTCGAGGGACGGCCGGCTCCCGCTACCGAGTCTGTCTAGAACGGAAGCGAGCTGGCGGCGTGCTTCGCCACGTCGATCAACGGCTGGACGGCGAAGAACGAGCCGACCGTGACGACGAGGCACGCGAGGACCGCGGTCTGAAGCAGCGCATCGCGCGGAGGTGAGCCGCCGATCGGCGCGAGTTGTAGGTCTTCAGCACGTCGCATGAACATCGCGCGCACGAGACCGAGGTAGTAGTAGAGGCTGACGAGCGTCGCGAGCACGCCCACGATCACGAGCCAGGTCCAGCCGTGCCTGTATGCGGCCGCGAAAACGTAGAACTTGCCGATGAAGCCACCCGTGAGCGGGAATCCCGCAAAGCCGAGCATGAAGGTCCACATCGAGATCCCGAGCAGCGGCCGTTCCCAACCGAAACCGGCCATGTTCTCGAAGGTGACGGGTACCCCGAGTTCACGTTCGCGCGCTGCGACGACTCCGAACGATCCGAGCGACATCGCCGCGTAGGGAACGAGGTAGTAGAGCAGCGCCCGCCCGCCGAGGCTCGAGTTCGACGCGACCGCGATGAGCATGAAGCCGGCGTGCGAGATGGACGAGTAGGCAAGCATCCGCTTCACGCCCTTCTGCACGAGTGCGGCGAGGTTGCCGATCACGAGCGAGGCGACGGCGATCACCGCCAGCGCGCTCGTCCAAATGTAGGCGTCGCCCGGGAACGCGGTGACGAGGATGCGTAGCGTGACGACCAGGGCGACGGTTTTCGTGGCGGCCGCCATGAACGCCGTCAACGGGGTCGGCGCGCCCTCGTAGACATCTGGCGTCCACATGTGGAACGGCGCCGCGGAGGCCTTGAACGCGAGCCCGGCGATGATCATGGCGAGGCCGAAGACGAGCAGCGCGTCATGCTCATGGCCTGCGGCCGCAATCCCGGCAAAGTCGAGCGCACCGGTGGCGCCGTAGACGAGCGCGGCTCCGAACAACAGTATCGCGGAGCCGAATCCGCCGATGATGAGGTACTTCAGCGCAGCCTCCAGGCCGCTGAGCCGGTCGCGATCGATCGCGCAGAGGATGTACAGGCAGATCGAGAACCACTCCAGCCCCAGGAAGACCGTCATCAGGTTGTTCGCGCCGACGAAGAACACCATCCCGCCTCCGGCGGCGGCAAGCAGCGCGTAGTACTCGCCGATGTGATCCTCACGCCAGCGCTCGCGATACGAGATCGCCGTCGCAACCAGACCCGAGCCGGCAACGATGATCGCCGTGAGCTCCGCCAGGCGGTCGCGGCGGAACGCGTCCACGACTACGCCGTGTCCCTGTGCCGACCGCACGTAGAGCGCAACCGCGAAGCCGAGTGCTGCCGCGTACCCGACCGCGCACAGCGTTGCAGTCACAGCCTTGCGTGCCGGAGGCGGGGCAAGGACAGCGCACAGGAGGGCAAGCGCAGAGGCCGCCAGCAGCGAATTGACGGGCGCCAGTGCGAACCAGTCGATGTGCGGCCGAGGGATCACTTGAAGCCCCGAGCGACGTCGTCGGTTCCGCGATCGTTGCGGAACGAATGCTGCGTGATCGCGGCCGGCCACGCCGAGAGTGCGAGCAGGCACGCGACCAGGGGCACGACGACCCCGAGCTCTGCGGGTCGCAGGTCGAGCGCCGCGTCGGACACTGCAGGCCCGACGTCGCGATGGAGGATCGCCGAGATCAGGCGCAGCACGTAGGCCGCCGCGAGCACGATCGCCACCGCGCCGACGACGGACCAGCCCCAGCCGTGCCGGAACACTCCGGCGAGGATCAGGAACTCACCCGCGAACGCCGAGGAGAGTGGCACCGCAAGCGCGATCACGCCGGTCGTCAGCAGCACGGTGGCCAGCGCCGGACGCCCGCGCGCCATGCCGCCAAGCCTTGCGAGTTCCCCTGTGAGCGTTCGCCGTTCCACCATTCCGGCCAGCAGGAACAAAGTCGTCGAGACCAGGCCGTGGTTGACCATCAGGAGCACCGAACCGTCCAGACCGAGGTCGTTGACAGAGAAGACGCCCATCGTGATCAGGCCCATCTGCGCGAGCGACGAGTACGCGATCACACCGCGGATGTCCGGCGCGCGAAAGGCGAGCAACGAACCGTAGATCAACCCGATCGCCGCGAGGGCGAGAATGGGCGCGCGATAGTGCTGCGCCGGCTCGGGGAACTTTGCGATCGCGATCCGGAGAAAGCCGTACGCGGCAGCCTTCGAGACGACGCCCGAGAGGATTGCTGCCACCTCGGGCGAGGACTCGCGGTAGGCGTCCGGCAGCCACCCGTGGAGTGGAAACAACGGCGCCTTGATCGCGAACGCGGCGATGAAACCGAGGAAGATCCAGTCGCTCGAGCTCTGGCCGATCTGCACGAGGTCGAACGTGTTCTGAGACAGGCCGTAGACGACGATCGAGGCGAGCATCAGCAACGACCCGGCCATCGTGAAGAGCACGAACTTCAGCGTGGCTGCCATTCGTCCGGGGCCGCCCCAGACCCCGACGAGCACGTAGAGCGGGATCATCATCGCTTCGAAGAAGGCATAGAAGAGGAGCAGGTCCTGCGCGGTGAAGACACCGACGACGGCTCCGGTGAGGAACAGCATCAGCCCCAGGTACGCGCGCATCCGGTCGCGGCCCGCCCAGAACCCGTAAGCGATTGCGGCGGCCATCGCAACGACCGTCAGCCCGATCAGCCACACGGAGAACCCGTACACGCCGACGTGGTACGAGACGTGCAGATCGCTGAACCAGTTCCATTGCTGCCCGAACTGAAGACCGCCCTGGCCGAAGTCGTAGCGGACGACGAGCTGGATCCAGACGCCGACCTCCGCGAGCGCGGCAAGGAGCGCCAGCGCGCCCGCCGAGACGTCGTTGAGCGGCAGCAGCCAGATGACGAGCGCAGCCGCGAGCGGAAGGACGATCAGGACAGTCGTCATCTGTGGGTCACTTAACTGCCACGAAGACGACGGCGAGGACGGCGACGCTCGAGGCGATCGCGAGGGCATACGTGCGCAGAAGACCGGTCTGGGCTCGTGCGACGAGGCGGCCGAGATCTCGCGTGTCCTGTCCGAGCGAGGTCGAGGACTCGTCGACGAGCGGGTCCTCCACCCAGCGATACAAGCCCTTCGCGATCCAGACGGTCGGGCGGTAGAAGAGCGCGTCGTACAGCTCGTCGAAGTAGAACTTGTGCTCGAGCACGCGTTGCGCAAATGCGAAGCGCGGCACGGATCTTCTCTCCCGCGCGCCGTAGAAGAGCCACGCGAAATACATCCCGCCGATGCCGAAGAGCAGCGCGAGCGCCGACGTCACCCATTCCTGCCAGTTCTCGGGACTGACGGTCGGTTCAGCGGCAGTCTGGAGCCACGTCTCGATCGGGTGCCAGAGCGGCGCCCACTGGATCCAGCCGCCGACGACGGACAGCACGGCGAGGATTGCGACGGGCACGGCAAGCGACAGGCCGACGGCGTTGCTCTTCAGCGCATGGAAATGCTCGCGCACGAACGGGCTCGGCTCGCCCCAGAAGACGAGGAAGAGCAGCCGGAACGTGTACAGGCCCGTGAGAAACGTGCCTGCGAGGCCGGCGACCCAGAGGACGTAGCCGTAGGCACCGCGGTCCAGCGCGGCCGCGAGGATCGAGTCCTTCGAGAAGAAGCCGGCAAACGGAAAGATGCCGACCAGCGCGAGCGATCCGATGAGGAACGCCAGGTACGTGCGGGGCATCAGCTGCCGCAGACCGCCCATCTTGCGGATGTCCTGCTCGTTCGCGAGAGCGTGGATGACGATGCCGGCGGCCATGAAGAGCAACGCCTTGAAGAACGCGTGCGTCATCAGGTGGAACATCCCGTTCGCATACGCGCCGAGTCCGACGCCGAGGAACATGTAGCCGATCTGCGACATCGTCGAGTACGCGATCACGCGTTTGATGTCGACCTGGACGAGCGCGACTAGCCCCGCGACGAGCAGGGTGCCGGCGCCGAGCCCCGCGGCAAGGTCTGCGACGTGCGGAGCCGACTCGAAGATCGCGTGCGTGCGCACGATCAGGTAGACGCCCGCCGTCACCATTGTCGCCGCGTGAATGAGGGCGCTGACGGGCGTGGGGCCTTCCATGGCGTCGGGCAGCCACGTCTGCAGCGGCAGCTGAGCCGACTTCGCGACCGCGCCGCCGAGGAGGCCGAGCGCGACCAGGGTCGCAACCGTCGAGCTGTACTCGCCGCCGAGAATGCCGAACTCGAGCGAGCCCGCCTTCTTGATCAGCAGGAAGAGCGCGAGCGCCATCGTCGCGTCGCCGATCGCGTTCATGATGAATGCCTTCTTCGCGGCAGCAATCGCGGCCGGCCGCTCGTGCCAGAAACCGATCAGCAGGTACGACGAGAGGCCGACCATGCCCCAGCCCGCGAGCAGGAGCAGCAGGTTGCCGCCCTGGACGAGCAGGAGCATCGAGAAGACGAACAGCGCCATGTAGGCGAAGTAGCGGCGTTCTTCCTTGTCGCCGTCCATGTAGCCGATCGAATAGGCGACGATCAGCGCGCCGACGCCGGAGACAATCAGCATCATGAAGACGGAGAGCGGGTCGATCATGACTTCGAAGCCGGATCTGTACGAGCCGCCGGAGATCCACGTCCACGCCGTCGAGACGATGCTGCGCTGTTCGCCGTCGCGTCCGAGCAGCCCGACGAAGGTCGCGACGGCGCCGCCGAAGGCCACGAAGCAAGACAGCGTCGCGAGGTAGCCCGCGCCGCGGCGGGAGATGCGCTCTCCTGCGAGCGTGATCAGTCCCGCGGCTGCGAGCGGCGAGAGCAGGCAGATCCAGGCGCCGTAGATCATCTAGCCACGAAGGGAGCTGAGCCGGTCGACGTCGAGAGGAACGCGCTTGCGATTGAGCGCGACGATCAGGCCGAGCCCGACGACGACCTCCGAGGCCGCGACGGCCATCACCGTGAGCGCAAAGATCTGCCCGTCGCCGTTGTTCAGGTGGCGGGCGAAGGCGATCAGCGCCAGATTTGCGCCGTTGAGCATGATCTCGAGCGAGAGCAGGACGATGAGCGGATTGCGCCGGATCAGGACGCCGAGTGTGCCGACGCCGAACAGAAAGCCGGCGACGCCGAGATACCAGGCGGTATTCGGCCCCATCACAGCGGCGGCACCTCGTCCGCATGAACCGTGCGCGAGTGCGCTCCGAGGATGACGCCTCCGATCGCGGCGACCAGCAGGACGATCGAGGTGATCTCGAACGCGAGCAGGTGGTCGGTCAGGAAGAGGCGGCCGATGTAGCTCGGGGTTCCGAAGGCCCCGCCGACATCGTGGGAATGCGCCAGGGCGCCGCCCGCCTTGAGGCCGATCACGACCACGATCTCCACCAGGAGCGCCCCCGCGGCCAGCACAGAGCCGATCGCCTGCCAGTTCGGCCCGCCCGTCCAGGGTGACTCCGTGCGGGGTCCGACATAGGCGATGACGAACAGGAACATCACCATCACCGCGCCCGCGTAGACGAGAACCTGCGCGGCGGCGACGAACTCGGAGGAGAGCAGCAGGTACAGGACGGCGAGCGAGCCGAGGTTTCCGATCAGTGCGAGGGCCGAGTAGAACGGATTCGAGAACGAGACGACTGCGACGGCGGAGCCGAGGCAGGCGAACGCGGCGACGACCCACACTGCCCACACCAGCACGTTGCCGACCGACGCGACGATCACGAGTGCTCCTTGTAGTACGGGATCGGCGTGTCGTAGAGGTCACGGTCGGCGACGGGGACCTTCTTGATCGGCTCCGCGAGGAGCATGTCCTTCGTGTAGATCAGGTCGTCGCGCGAGTACTCGGAGATCTCGTATTCGTTGCCGAGCGTAATCGCGTCGAACGGGCAGGCGAGCTCGCAGTAGCCGCAGAAGATGCAGCGGCTCATGTTGATCTCGTAGATGCGCGCGTAGCGCTCACCCGGCGAGACGCGATTCTCCGGCGTGTTTTCCTCTGCCACGACGCGGATGCAGTCCGCCGGGCAGGCGGCGGCACAGAGCGAGCAACCGACGCACTTCTCCAACCCGTTGTCGTGCAGGTGCAACCGGTGCCGGCCGCGGAAGCGCGGGTAGACGGGACGCTTGTACTCCGGGTACTGCTGCGTGATCGGCTTCTTGAAGAGTTGGCGGAACGTGACCGCGAAGCCCTTGACGCTGTCGAGCGGCTGGGGACTCATCGGCCGTCCTTTGGCCGATGAGTGGGGGAAGGGGCGTAAGGGGAAACCGGGAGGTTTCCCCGCTCTTTCTCCTCAGTGTTCGCGGCGGCGGTCGCCACGCTGCGGGCGCTGAGGCGATCCTTAAAGAAGGGAGCTCGTGAGGGAAACATGGTTTCCCTCACGCGAGCGAGCCGAAGGCGAGCGACGCTCATGAAACCCACACCACCAAGAGGGCGGTGATGACGGCGTTGACCGTCGCCACGGGCAGCAGGATCTTCCAGCCGAACCGCATCAGCTGGTCGTAGCGGAGTCGCGGCACCGAAGCGCGGATCCAGATGAACACCGAGATGAAGATGAAGACCTTGAGGAGGAACCACAGCGGGCCTAGCGGTGCGTACGGCCCGTGCCAGCCGGCGAAAAAGAGCGTCACGGCGAGCGCGGAGAGCGTGATCAGGTTGATGTACTCGGCCGTCTGAAAGAGGCCCCAGCGCATGCCACCGTACTCAGTGTGGAAGCCGGCAACGAGCTCGGTGTCCGCCTCCGGCAGATCGAACGGCGGCCTGCTCGTCTCGGCGATCATCGCGAAGAAGAAGACGATCAGCCCGGCGAGCTGTGGGATGAAAAACCAGATCGTCGCGCCCTGCTTGTTGACGATGTCGACGAGATTCAGCGATTGGCCCATCAGGACGACGCCCAGCACCGACAGGGCGAGCGAGACCTCGTACGACACGAGCTGCGCGCACGTCCGCATCGAGCCGAGTAGCGAAAACTTCGATTGCGACGCCCAGCCGCCGATGATCGCGCCGTAAACGCCGATCGAGCCGAGAGCGAAGATCAGGATCAGGGCGATCGACACGTTCGCGATCTCACCGTCGACGTGGTAGCGCCAGATCTGCCAGCCGGCACCGAACGGAATGACCGCGAACGCTGCGAGCGCGGTGAACATGGAGATGATCGGCGCTGCAATGTAGAGCGGGTGGCGCGCCGCGACCGGGAAGAAGCTCTCCTTGCGCACGAGCTTGACCAGGTCGGCGAAGGGCTGCAGCAGTCCGAATGGGCCCGCGCGATTCGGGCCGTAACGATTTTGCATGCGTCCGAGCAGCTTGCGTTCGAGCCATGTCGTGTACGCGAACGCGAGCATAATCAGGTTCACGATCACTCCGGCTTTGATCAAGGAGATCCACCACGGCTCCCTCACTTCGAGATCTCCACGCTCGGGGGCAGGTCGCCTGCGAAGTCCTCGGGAATGCGCACGACACCGGGCCGCAGCTCGCGGCTCAGGCGCACGCGCAGCGTGACGGAGGTGCCGTTGGACCGGATGGTGATCTCCTCGCCGTTTCGGATTCCACGCGAGCGTGCGTCCTGCTCGGACAGCTCGGCTTCGGGCTGCGGCCGCTGGAAACCCAGTTGCGGGACGCGGTCGACAGCAGGGCCGGAGAAGAGAGGGCGGTAGCGGACGAGCCGAAGACCGTGATCGCCTGGCGTCGGCTCGATGGGCAGCTCGATCGGATCGCTCGTGCCGGTGGCCGCCGGCAGGGGGGCCCGCTCGCCGATCTCACCGAACGGGATCCCGCCGAACGCGATCGCCGAGACCTCCTCGAACACGAGCGACGGATAGGGAGGGAGCTCCACCTCGAAGCGCTCCGCTAGCTTCGAGATCCACGCCAGCTCGTCGGGCACAGGCGGGATGACGGTGCGGCGCAGCCGCTGGATCCGTCCCTCGAGGTTCACATACGACCCGTCTCGCTCGAGGTAGCTCGTTCCGGGCAGGACGAGATCCGCCCAGCCCGCCGCGAGGCCCTGGAACATCGAGATCACGATGACGCGCTCAGCCTTCTCCGCGAGAGCGCGCACGACCGGGTTGGCCGCGGCCTCGTCGCCGGACACGATCAGCAGGCCGACCGGGTCCGGGCTCGGAGACTCGGCGTCGTCGGAGCAAGACCACGCATCGCAGACGCCCCGTCCGTTCGCGGTGTCCGGGATGTAGAAGGCGCCGCTGGCTCCGAGGCGCTGCGCAAGTGACGCAACGGTCGCGCCGCCGTGGCCACCTGGGCCGCACCAGACCAGAATCGCCCGGTCGGCACCGCGCACCGCCTCCTCGTCCAGCTCGTAGAGCACGCGCGCGCCTCGCCGGCGCGCTTCCTTGATCCAGAGCTCGACCACCGGCGCACGCTCGATCACGGGCCCGTCTCCAAGAACGGCTACGACGTCGGCGTCGCGGATCGCCGAAAGCGGGACGCGGTAAGCATCCAGAGCATCCGACATCTCTTCCGGGAAGAAGGCCGTGTGCGCACCGAGGCCGCGGCGGAGGAGCTTCCCGAGGGCGTAGGCCTGCTCGACCGTCTCGGAGCCCGAGAGAGCGGTGACGATGCGTCCGTTCGCCTCGCGGAGCAGCCGCTCGGCTTCGTCGAGTGCGCGCTCCCAGGAGACCTCCTCGAAACCGCGGCGACGGACGCGCAGGATCGGATCGCGCAGCCGGTCCTCGGCGTGCAGGTGCGCGTACGCGAAACGGCCCTTGTCGCAGAGCCAGCCGTCGTCCACTTCGGGGTGGTTCCGGGACAGGATGCGCTTGACCTTGCCCTCCCGCGTCGTCGCGTTGACGTTGCAGCCGACGGGGCACATCCCGCAGACCGTCGGGACGGCCTGGATCTCCCATGGCCGGGCCTCGAAGCGATACGTCGTCGACGTCAGCGCGCCGACCGGGCAGAGCTCGATCACGTTGCCGCTGAACGGCGCCCGATAGGGCTCGTCCCCGAACGTTGCGATCATCGAGCCCGCTCCGCGGTTGACTGCGACGAGCTGGCCGTCCTCGGCCACGCCTTCGCTGAAGCGGGTGCAGCGGTAACAGAGGATGCAGCGCTCGCGGTCGAGCGCGATCAGCGGCGAAACCGGTATCGGCTTCTCGAACGTGCGCTTCGGAAAGGTCATGCGCGTGTTGCCGGGGCCGTAGCGGAACGTCAAGTCCTGCAGTGGGCACTCGCCGCCCTTGTCGCAGACGGGGCAATCCAGTGGATGGTTAACGAGGATGAACTCGAGCGTCGCGTTCTGTGCGTCGGCAGCGATCTGCGACGTCAGCGCGGTGCGAACGACCATCCCGTCCTGCGCAGTCAGAGTGCAGGCCGCCTGCGGCTTCGGTGGGCCGGGCTCCACCTGGCACAGGCACATGCGGCAGGCGCCCACCGGCGGCCCGAGCCGCGGCTCGTAACAAAAAACGGGGATCTCGATTCCGGCGGCCAGCGCCGCCTCGACGAGCCCGGTGCCCTTGGGCACGTCGACGGCGATGCCGTCGATCGTCAGCGTGACGGTTTCGGCCGCGCTCATCGTGACGTGCCCCCAAAGGCCAGGGTCTGACCCCAGCTGTTGGGGACGTGACTCATGCGGGCACCGCGGAGCTTGCGGAGTGCGCGACCGCGACCGGGGCGACCACGTCGTGCAGCGGCGACGAGTCTCCGAACGGACAGCCGCTCTGCTCGACGTGCGCGATGAACTCCGCGCGGAACTTCTCGACGTAGCTCGCGACCGCGACCGCTGCCGTCTCTCCCAGCGGGCACAGGCACTTGCCGTTGATGCGGTCGCACACGGCCAGCAGGAGGTCGAGCTCTGACTGCAACGCCTCACCCGACTCGAGCCGGCGCAGGATCTGCGTCATCCAGCGCGTTCCCTCACGGCAAGGCGTGCACTTGCCGCAGGACTCGTGCTCGTAGAACTCGGAGATGCGGATGCCGAGCTGCACCATGCAGCAGCGATCATCGAGCGCCACGACACCGGCCGACCCCATCGCGGTGTTCAGGTTCAGCAGCGAGTTGAAGTCGTAACCCACGTCGATCTCGTCGCCCTTCAGGATCACGGTCGACGAGCCGCCGGGAATGACGGCCTTGAGCGCCCGTCCTCCCGGAATCCCGCCGCCGAGGTCGTAGATCAGCTCCCGCATGCTCGTGCCGTTCTCGATCTCGTAGTTCCCGGGTCGCTCGACATGTCCGGAGATCGAGACGACCCGCGTACCGCGCGAGTCGGGAACGCCGAGCTTCGCGTACTCGGCCCCGCCCATCTCGATGATCGGCGGCAGGGTCGCCAGCGTCTCGACGTTGTTCACAACCGTCGGCGACGCATACAGACCCTGGACTGCCGGAAACGGAGGCTTGGTACGCGGCTGACCACGCTCGCCCTCGAGGGACTCGAGCAGCGCCGTCTCCTCACCGCAGATGTACGCGCCGGCGCCGCGGTGCAACACGATCGTCACGTCCCCGCGCAGGTCGGCGCGCGCCTCGAGCTCCTTCAGCGCGCCGAGCAGAATCTCGTACGGGCCGGTGTACTCGCCACGGATGTAGACGAACACGTTCTTCGACTCGATCGCATGCGCAGCGATGAGGCAGCCCTCGAAGAAGCGGTGTGGCACGCGCGCCATGATCTCGTTGTCCTTGAAGCTGCCCGGTTCTGACTCGTCTGCGTTGACGACGACGTAGTGCGGATTCGGGTTTTGCTCCGGCTTCGGGACGAAGGACCATTTGCGTCCCGTCGGGAAGAAGGCGCCACCGCGGCCTCGAAGCTCGGATGCAACCACTTCGTCGATCACCGCGTTCGGCGACATGGCGCGTGCCTTCACCAGCGCGCCGTAACCGCCGATCGCCTCGTACTCGGCGAGCTTCGTCAGGTCGCGCTCGTCCGTGCCGGCCATGACGATCATGTGCTCAGTCGCCACTGCGCAGCTCCTGCACGATCGCGGGCACGTCTTCGGGCTTCACGTGCATGCGGTAGTGATGGTCGACCGCGACGATCGTCGCCCAGCCGCAGCCGCCGAGGCACTCGATCGGTCGCAGCGTGACCTCGCCGTCGTCGGTCGTTTCGCCTGCGCGGATGCCGAGCTCTTGCTCGAAGCTCTCGAGCACCTGCTGAGCGCCGACGAGCGCGCACGACACGTTCGTGCATACCTCGACCATGTGCCGGCCGATCGGCGCGAGGTGCAGCATGTCGTAGAAGGACGCGACGGCTTCGCAGAATGCGGGCGTCGTGCCGAGCGCGTCGGCGCACTCGCGCAGCGCGTCCGGCGAGAGGTAACCGTGCTTCTCCTGCGCGAGTCGCAGCGCCGGCAGCGTCGCGGAACGCCAGTTCGGATACTGCGCCTTGATCTCCTGCACGTCTTCGTAGTACGTGCTCACCGGTCGACCTCGCCCATGACAGTGTCGAGCGAGCCGACGATGGCGATCATGTCGGCGACGAGCGCCTGTCGCATGCAGGTCGCGGTCGCTTCCAGCGCGGCGAACGACGGGGCGCGGAACTTCACGCGCCACGGTTTCGGCCCGCCGTCTGACACGACGTAGCAGCCGAGCTCGCCGCGCGGCGACTCGATCGTCACGTACACTTCGCCTTCGGGCACGCGGAAGCCCTCCGTGACGATCTTGAAGTGGTGGATGAGTGACTCCATCGATGTGTGGAGCTCCTCGCGCGGCGGCAGCACGACCTTGCGGTCGTCGGCAATCCACGGTCCCTCCGGCATCCGCCGCATTGCCTGCTCGACGATCTTCACGGACTCGCGCATCTCCTCCATCCGCACGCGGTAGCGCGCGTAGACGTCTCCCTCCTCGTAGACGGGCACCTGGAAGTCGACCTGGTCGTAGGCCAGATAGGGCTGCGCCCGGCGGAGGTCCCAGTCGACGCCGGAACCGCGAAGGACCGGGCCGGACTGCCCGAGCGCGATCGCGTCGTCGGCAGACAGGAGGCCGATGCCTTGGGTGCGCTCGAGCCAGATCTCGCTGCGATCAACGAGCGCCTCGTAATCGTCGATCGCCTTCGGCATCAACTCGACGAACTTCGCGCATTCGTCCCAGAAGCCCGGCGGCACGTCCTCGGCGAGGCCGCCGACCTGGAAGTAGCGCGTGTGCATCCGGAAGCCGGCGACGAGCTCGAAGAGATCGAGGATGCGGTCGCGCTCGCGGAAGCAGTACCAGAACATCGAGATCGCTCCGAGCTCGAGCGCGGCCGTCCCGAGCCAGACGAGGTGCGAGTGGATCCTGTTCAGCTCCGCGAGCAGCATGCGCATCCAGGTCGCACGTGAGGGCACTTCGATGTCGAGCAGCTTCTCGACCGCCAGGACGAACACGAGCTCGTTGTTCTGGAACGACACGTAGTCGATGCGCGGCGCGTACGTGATCGCCTTCCACCAGCTCGTCTGCTCCATGCTCTTCTCGAAGCCGGTGTGCAGGTAGCCGACCACCGCGGCGAGCCCGACCACCTCCTCGCCGTGCAGGTCGACGACGAGCCGCAACACGCCGTGGGTTGACGGATGGTTCGGCCCGAAGTTCACCGTGAGGACGTCCTCCGACGTCCTCAGGTCCTCGCGCACCTCGAGCACGCTCGGGATCGGCGAGGGTATGCGCGTTCCCTCGTAGATCTCCGGACGCTTGGGAGCGATAGCCATTACTCCTCTCCCGAGAAGCGGACCGGCTCGCCGCCGATCGGGTAGTCCTTGCGCAGCGGGTGGCCTTCCCAGTCGTCGTCCATGAGGATCCGCCGGTGGTTCGGGTGGCCGTCGAAGCGGATGCCCATCAGGTCGAAGGCCTCACGCTCGTGCCAGTCTGCGGTCGGCCAGACGTTGACAAGGCTCGGAACGTGTTCGCCGTCGTCGACCCAGGCCTGAAGCCGCACGCGCGGCGCGCCGGCACGGACCCCGAGCAGGTGGTAGCTGACCGAGAACCGATGCGGCTTCGGCTGCGGTAGACGCTGGAAACCCTGCGTCGCAGGCTCGTTCAGGTCGCGGCCGCGCGGGGTGCCGATGTGACCGGAGACTCCCTTTGCGCCCCAGCCGAGGTAGTCGGTGACGGCGATGTCCGAGAGGTAGTTGAACCCCAGCTCGTCCCGCAGGTGCAGGGCAGCCTCGACGAGACGTGGCGTATCGACGACGATCGTCGTCTCGCCGTGTCGTTCCTGAACCTCCACGAGCCCGGGGACGCGGTTGTAATTCAGGATGCGACTCCGCGGATCTCGTAGGCCGGCGGGACACCGGCCATGACTTTCTCGTGGAGACGGACGATGCCTTCCATCAGCGCTTCCGGCCGTGGCGGACATCCCGGTACGTGCACGTCGACCGCCACGATCTTGTCCACTCCCTGGAGGGTCGTGTAGTTGTTGAACATGCCGCCGGAGCTGGCGCACGCTCCCATGGCGATCACCCATTTTGGCTCCAGCATCTGGTCGTACACCTGTCGGAGCGGCGCGGCCATCTTGTGCACCACGCGTCCGGAAACGATCAGCAGGTCGGCCTGGCGTGGCGAGGAGCGAAAGGCCTCCATCCCGAACCGCGCGATGTCATACCGTGCCGAGACGATCGACATCATCTCGATCGCGCAGCAGGCGAGCCCGAATGTGTCGGGCCACATCGACTTCGTCTGCGCCCAGGCAACGGCCTTCTCGAGCGTGGTGAGACCGACGGCCTGCTCCATTGCCGCAACCTCTTGCTCGAACACGCCCGGCCCCTTCGTCGGCCAGAGCAGCCGCTCGGACTGGAGCCCGTAGTCGCGGAGCTTCTTGCCGTCTTCTATTGCCAATCGAGCGCACCCTTTCGCCAGACATAGACGTAGGCGATCACCAGGATCGCGATGAAGAACAGGAACTCGAGGAAACCGAACCATGCAAGCTGATGGAGGATCACCGCGAGCGGATACAAGAACACGATCTCGATGTCGAAGACGATGAAGAGCATCGCCGTCAAGTAGAAGCTGACCGTGAACCGCTGCACTCGTGGCGCGCCGGTCGAGACGCCCGACTCGAAGGGAAGCTCGCGCCAGCGCGTGTGCTTGTGCGGGCGCGTCGCGAAGACGAAGGAGAACCACATCATCGATGCGGGAATGATCAGCGCGAAAACCGCGTAGATCAGGAACGGCAGCCAGTTGTCGAGCACGCGTCCTTCCCTTGGGCGACGGGGAACCTAACAGGTTCCCTCCGACGCCACGAAGCATGGCGAAAACCGCTCAACCGTGCCTGAGACGAGTGTTACAAACTGCCCCTTCCGGAGTACCCTGGAAGCCGCCGGCGTTGCTACGATCAGATCACGATGGAGCTCCAGGAAAGAGTCCTGCCCCTGATGACCGTCACTGAGGCCGCGGCTGCCAAGATCAAGCAGCTGATCGCCGAGGAGGAGGACGTCAGCGTCCTCCGCGTCGCCATCCAGGGCGGCGGCTGCTCAGGCTTCCAGTACGGGCTCGGCTTCGACCGCGGCTCCGCCGATGGCGACCTCGAGTTCGAGATGCACGGCGTCCAGGTCGTCGTCGATCCGTTCAGCGCGCCGTATCTCCAGGGCGCCGAGATCGACTACGTCGACTCCATCCAGGCAGCCGGGTTCGCGATCAACAACCCGAATGCCAGCTCCTCCTGCGGCTGCGGCCACTCCTTCCAGGTCGAAGAAGGCGCCGAGGCCGAAAGTGCCGTCGGCGGCTGCGGTTCAGGCTGCTCCGCCTGACGCGGCACTAGCCTCGCCCCGATGAACGGGCCGCTCCGTGTCGCGGTCGTTGGTTCCGGTCCGGCCGGCTTCTACGCCGCCGGCGTGCTGCTCGATGCGGAGGGCCCGGTCGAGGTGGACATGATCGAGCGGCTGCCGACGCCCTGGGGCCTTGTGCGTCTCGGCGTCGCTCCCGACCATCCCAAGCTCAAGACGGTCTCGCGCGCCTTCGAGCGAATCGCCCTGAAGCCCGGCTTTCGGTTCTTCGGAAACGTCGAGGTAGGTCGCGACCTATCGCACGGCGACCTGACGCGGCTCTACGACGCCGTCATCTACGCCTTCGGTGCCCAAAGCGATCGCCGGCTCGGCATCCCCGGCGAGGAACTCCCCGGCTCGTGGTCGGCCACCGAGCTCGTCGCCTGGTACAACGGCCACCCCGACTTCCAGGAGCTCGAGTTCGACCTGAACGTCGAGAGCGCCGTCGTGATCGGGAACGGGAACGTCGCTCTCGACGTCGCACGGATGCTCGCGCTCACCCCTGAGGAGCTCGCCCCGACGGACACCACAGATCCGGCGATCGAGGCGATCGGGGCGTCGGCGATCAGGGACATCGTGGTGGTGGGACGCCGCGGCCCGGCGCAGGCCTCGTGGACGACGCAGGAGCTCAAGGAGCTCGGCGAGCTCGCCGGCGCCGATGTCGTCGTCGATCCCGCCGAGCTGGACCTGGACGCGGCCAGCGAAGCGTCGCTCGACCACGACACGAATTCCAAGCGGAACATGGAGGTGCTCCGCGATTTCGCAGCACGTGAGCCGACAGGCAAGCCGGTAACTGTGCGGCTTCGCTTCCTCGCATCGCCCATTGCACTTCACGGCGACCACCGGGTCGAGTCGATCGAGCTCGTACGCAACCAGCTCGAGGAGCAGGACGGCCGCCTTGTGGCGGTGCCCACGGACGAGCATGAAACGCTCGACTGCGGCCTCGTGTTTCGCAGCGTCGGCTACCGCGGTGTGGGGCTGCCCGATCTCCCCTTCGAGGAGCGGCGAGGGACGATCCGGAACGAGCTCGGCCGCGTCGTCGACACGGACGGCCACCACGTCGCTCAGGCGTATTGCGCCGGCTGGATCAAGCGCGGCCCCACCGGGATCATCGGCACGAACAAGAAGGACGCAACCGAGACGGTCACGCAACTGCTGGAGGACGTTCAGGCCGGGCGCGTCGCTCACCGGGAGGAGGCCACGCCCGACGCGGTCGAGGCACTCCTCGCGGAGCGGGACGTTCGAGCGGTCATGTACCCGGGCTGGGCCTCGATCGACGAGCTCGAGCGAGCGGCCGGCGAGAAGCTCGGCCGACCGCGAGTGAAGCTCCGTACCTGGGACGAGCTGCTCGAAGCGGCGGAACGGGTTGCCGCAGAGAGATCCTAGGCTCCCTCCCTCCCCCGGTCGGGGGACGCCGATCTCCTCCACGCGACGAAGATGAGGCCATGGAGCCGCTCGTTGTCGAGTGCCTCCGCTGCGGTAGTCACAGAAAGCTGGCCCCTAATCCGCTGCGGCAGGCCAACCCCGATTGCCTGCGCTGCGGGTACGTCGGCTGGGCTCCGGTCAATGCTCTCAGCGAAGACGAGCGCCGTGCAATGCGCGGCCGTCCGCTCGAGCGGCGCCGGCTCAGGCTTGCCTGAGCGCTTCTAGAAGCAGCTCCGGTTCGAGCGCATGGACGGTGTTGCCGTCTCGGCCGGTCATGGTCTCGGCGGCGAGCATCGCATTGAGAATCGCTTCCTCGGTCGACTCGATCACCGCGTCGTAGAACGGAGTGATCTCTAAGTCCGAGAGCATCTGGAGCGGGATCACGCCGTCCGCGGCAAGGTCGCGGTTCCCGGTGGCGAAGGCAAAGAAGAGATCGCCGCTCGAATGGGCTGCGGTCCCGCCCATCCGACCGACACCTAGCCCGGCCCTTTGCGCCAGCCGGTCGCACTGATGCGGCAGGAGCGGCGCATCTGTCGCGACGACTCCGATGATCGAGCCTGACTCGCTACGAGCCGGCCCGGGGATTCGATCCCCGATCAGTCGTCCAACGGGGACGCCGTCGACGCGGAAGCGCTGTCGCCGGCCGTAGTTCGCCTGGACGAGAACGCCGACGACATACCCGTCCACCATGCGCGAAGCCGTTCCGATGCCGCCCTTGAACTCGTGGCACACCATGCCGGTGCCACCGCCGACGTTTCCTTCTTCGACCTCGCCGTCGTGCGCGCCTTCGAGCGCGGCGCGTGCGTGCTCTGCCGTGACGTGCTGACCACGGATGTCGTTGAGATAGCCGTCGAAGGTCTCTCCTACGACGGGTAGCGACCACGCGTCCTCATCGGCGGAGAGAGCGGCGATCGCGTCGCGGACGACACCGACGCTGAAGGTGTTCGTGATGGCGATCGGTGTCGTCAGGAGACCCGCCTCGCGCACCCACTCCAGCCCGGTCAGCTCGCCGTTGCCGTTGAGCCGGTGGCAGCCCGCGAAGAGCGGCGTCTCGGGCGGGACGACCACCGTCACGCCCGTACGCACCGAGTCGCCTTCGATCAGAGTGGTGTGACCCACGCGCACGCCGCGGATGTCAGTGATGGCGTTGTTCGCAGCCGGGACACCGTCGCCGATTGCGATGCCAAGGTCTCGGGCGCGCATGGCGCCAGTAAACTCGATTCAATGGCCAAGACCGAGGCGAAGAGCGAGCTCTGGGGGGCCGAAACGAGTAAGGCGGTCGAGAACTTTCCGGTTTCTGGCGAGCCGATCCCGCCCTCCGTAGCGCGCTGGCTGGGACGAATCAAGGCTGCAGCGGCGCGTGCCAACGCCGAGCTCGGGCTGCTCGACGACGAGAAGGCCCAGCGCATAGCCGAGGCCGGCGATCGGATCGCCGCGGGCGAGCTCGACGACCAGTTTCCGATCGATGTCTTCCAGACGGGCTCCGGAACCTCCTCGAACATGAATGCGAACGAGGTGATCGCCTCGCTCGCCGGCGAGGGAGTGCATGCGAACGACGACGTGAACATGGGCCAGTCGTCGAACGACGTCTTCCCGTCAGCGGTGCATCTCGCTGCGCTCGACGAGATCACGAATGACCTCTTGCCCGCGTTGCAGCAACTCTCGGAGTCGCTGCGGGCGAAGGCGGTGGAGTTCGACGATGTCGTCAAGGCGGGGCGAACGCACCTGATGGACGCGGTTCCGGTCACGCTCGGGCAGGAGTTCGGGGGGTACGCGGCGCAGGTGCGGCAGGGTCACGCTCGCGTGAGCGCGACCCTCGAGCGGCTCGGCCAGATTCCCCTCGGCGGTACCGCCGTGGGCACCGGACTGAACACACATCCGGAGTTCGCGGAGCGCGTGCGCCGTCGCTTGTCTGAGGACACGGGCCTCCAGATCTCGGCGCCCGCCGACCCATTCGAAGGGCAGGCCGCGCGCGACTCGCTGGTGGAGACGTCGGGTGCGCTCAAGACCGTAGCCGTGTCGCTGACGAAGATCGCAAACGACCTCCGCCTGATGGGCTCCGGCCCTCGGGCCGGGCTCGCCGAGATCTTCCTGCCCGAGCTGCAGAAGGGCAGCTCGATCATGCCGGGGAAGGTCAATCCGGTCATCCCGGAGGTCGTGACCCAGGTCGCGGCGCAGGTGATCGGAAACGACGCCGCGATCACCGCGGGCGGAATGCAGGGGCACTTCGAGCTGAACGTGTTCGTGCCGATGCTGGCGCGGAACCTGTTCGACTCGATCAAGCTGCTGGCTTCCGCGTCTCGCCTCCTGGCCGCTAGGTGCATCGACGGGATCGAGGCAAATCGCGAGGTGTGCGAGCGTTACGCGGAGCTGACGCTCTCCGTCGCCACGGCGCTCAACCCGTACATCGGCTATGACGCGGCGAGCGAGATCGTCAGGGAAGCGGGCGGGTCAGGGAGGTCTCTCCGCGAAGTGGCTCGAGAGCGGGGCGTCTCGGACGACGTGCTCGACAAGGCACTCGACTATCGCGCGATGGCAAAGCCGCGCCGAAGCGCGCCGTGACCCAGTTCCGGGCAGCTGGGCATGTATCCTCCGCACGTCCGGGTAGGCGGCCGGAGGTTTCATGGGGCCGTATCCATTCGAACAAGGGGAGAGCATGAGACTAAGAGGGAGGACGAAGCTTGCGCTCGGCGCGGTTCTCGTAATCTCAGCGTGTGCTTTGACAGCGTCCGCCGGAGTTGCGACCAGCGTGGCCGGCAGTGCGGCAAGTTCCGTTTCGCGCGCCGGCACGGGATCACCGCAAACCGGCGCGTTTACGCCGTCGGGGGCCGGTGACGTCACTGACGTTGAGTTCGCGGGCGAAGGGGCGGAGGGAGCTGGGCTGAATCCGTTTGACGGGTCGATCAGCTTGTCCAGCGGCGTCGGTCACGGCAACTCGGTGAAAAGCAGCCAGCCGGCCAAGTCGAATCCGCAGTTCAACTTCGGCTTCGAGGGTTTGAACCACTACCAGCAGCGCTACGCGCGTGGCGGCAACCAGTTCAGCCTCGAGCCGCCCGACCAGGCGTTGTGCGTCGGCAACGGCTACGTGGTCGAGGCCGTCAACGACGTGCTCAACATCTACAGCGCCGCGACCGGGGCAACGGTCTTGCCGGATAACACGGCCACGAACATCGTCGCCGGTTTTCCGCGGGACGTAAACCACGCCGTCGATCTCAACTCGTTCTATGGCTATGCCCCGGCAATCAACCGCTCGAACGGCGTGCGAGGGCCGTTCGTCACCGATCCGTCCTGCCTGTACGACGCGGCGACGCAGCGCTTCTTTCTCGTCATTCTGACGATAGACCCGGGATCCACCGTGAACCACCTCGATATAGCGGTCAGCCAGAGCTCGAATCCAACAGGCGGCTGGAACATTTACCGCATCGATGTCACGAACGACGGCTCTCCCGGTAACACGGGCGGCCCATGTCCGTGCCTCGGCGACTATCCGCACATCGGCGCGGACGCCAACGGGTTTTACATCACGACGAACTCGTATCCATGGGGCCCTGGTAGCTTCGACGGAGCGCAGATCTATGCGTTCTCAAAAGCGCAGCTAGCCGCTGGTTCTCCGACAGTGAATATGGAGCACATCGACACGACCGGAATGGTGCAGGCGACCTCTCCGGTCGCGCAGACCGAGCCGGGATTCACCGTCTGGCCGGCCCAGTCGCCGGGAACGGGCTCGTTCGCCCTGGACTCAGGCGGTACCGAGTACTTCCTGAGCTCGAATGCCGGCGACGAGGCCTCCGGAACCGCGTTCACGGGCTCGTCGACGAATCTCGTCGTGTGGACGCTCACCAACACCTCGTCGCTAAACACGACGCCGAACCTCAGCCTCAGCAACAAGGTCCTGTCGGTGAACGAGTACGGCATCCCGCCGAAGCAGCAGCAGCCAGGGTCCGGCACACTTGCCACCCTCCACACGCCGCAGGGCTACTGCATCAACGACACGACGACACTGTTGTTCAACGGTCAAATGGGCTGCTGGCGGTTGCTGTTCGGAACCGAGCCGGCCCACGACGAGGTCATCTCGAGGCCGGATTCGAACGACACCCGTATGCAGCAGGTGATGTATGCAAACGGAAAGCTGTGGGGTGCTCTCGACACGGCCCTCAATCCGGAAGGCGGCGCCCAGCGCGCCGGGATCGCCTACTACATCGTCAACCCGTCCGCGGGCAAGATCGTGCTCCAGGGCAACCTCGGAGCGGTCGGTCATGACTTCACGTACCCGGCGATCGGGGTCACGGCAAGCGGTCGTGGCGTGATCGCGTTTACAGACACGGGCAATAGCACCAATCCGAGTGCGGCCTACGCACCGATCGACGCGCAAGTGGGCGCGGGGCCGTGGGCCGACGTCCCTGGTGGCGTGGGAGCCGCGCAAGACGACGGCTTCACGAGCTACAAGTCCCAGGTCGGCGGCAACCCGCCGCGAACTCGTTGGGGTGACTACGGTGCCGCTGCCGTCGACGGCAACTCGATCTGGATCGCCAGCGAGTACATCGCCCACTCGTGCACGTACATCAACTGGGGCGGGCCGTTCTTCGCGGGCGGAAGCGGCGACAACCTGCTCGGTACGTGCGGGGGCCCGAACCATGGGCCCGGGGGTCGTACCGCGCTCGCCAACTGGTCGACACGGATCAGCAAGCTGACGCCGTAGCAACAAAGGCGTTTCGAAAAACGGAGGGCCGGCCGCAAGGCCGGCCCTCCGTTTTTGTGGCTACAGTGACCACTGTGAGGCTCGTAATAACCACTTTGTCGCTCGGCCTCCTGGTCGTCGGCGGTGCGCATGCCACCGCCGTCTCGAGCGGCCTTCGGGGCGTCGTCACTCGTGGCCCGATTTCCCCGATGTGTGTCGCGGAGCAGCCATGTACGGAGCCTGCCCGGAAAGTCACACTTCTTTTCTCTCACAACGATCGCATCGTCGGCCGGGCCGTCACGGACAGCGCCGGCCGGTATCGACTGCGCCTTCCTGCCGGCCTGTACGCGGTGCGGCGCGCCGGGGGGATCGGCCGAGTGCTCGAGCCGAATCACGCGCGTGTCTACGCGAGGCGCTTCGTCCGCGTTGACTTCTCGATCGACACCGGAATTCGGTAGCTTAGAGCCTCTAACAAAATGAACCTCGGAGGGCTCGGAAGCAGATCAGGGAGCAGGCGAGGCTGAGGAAGGCTTCGTGGATCTCGGCTTGGCGTTCGTAGCGGATGCGTAGGCGCCGATGTTGGTGTAGCCAGGAGAGGGTTCGTTCGACCACCCAGCGCTGACTGCCGAGACCGGAGCCGTGGGCTGTC
>JBBRZA010000054.1:0-22527 GCA_038237145.1 Gaiellales bacterium | reverse complement strand
GCATACACGCCGTACCAGCCGGAGATGAGCCAGGGCGTCCTCCAGGCGATCTTCGAGTACCAGACGGTGATCTGCGAGCTGACCGGGATGGACGTATCGAACGCCTCGGGCTACGACGGCATGACCGTTGCCGCCGATGCCTGCTACATGGCGAAGCACGCGACGGGACGGACGAAGGTCGTGGTGACGGAGGCGACCAGCCCGCAGGTGCGGCAGGTGGTCAAGACCTACGCGCCCGGTTTCGGGCTCGAGATCGTCGAGGTGCCTCATCGTGGTGGTGTCTCGGACCCGGACGAGCTCCGCCGGGCGGCGACGGATGCGGCCTGCGTGATCTTCCAGCAGCCGAACTTCTTCGGCTGCCTCGAGCCGGCGCCAGATCTCGCCGCCGCAGCGAACGACGCGGAAGCCATCGCGATTGCGCATGTCGATCCGATCTCGCTCGGCGTGCTCGAGGCACCGGGTGCCTACGGCTGCGGCATGGCGATCGGCGAAGGCCAGAGCGCGGGCAACTATCAGTCGTTCGCCGGGCCGCATTACGGCTTCCTCGCTGCGCGGAGCGAGTTCATCCGCCGCATGCCCGGGCGGATCGTCGGGGAGACGCTGGACGCCGCGGGGGAGCGCGGCTATGTCCTGACGTTGCAGACCCGAGAGCAGCACATCCGCCGCGAGAAGGCCACCTCGAATATCACGACGAACCAGACGCTTCTGGCGCTCGCCGGCCTCGTGCACCTTTCGTGGCTGGGGCCGCAGGGACTGCGGGAGCTGGGGGAGACCTGCATGAGCCTCGCGGAGTACGCGAAGCGCGGGCTGATGGCGGCCGGGCTCGAGCCGGCGTTTCCCGAACAGGCAACATTCAAGGAGTTTGCCGTTCGCGCCGGACGGAACGCACGAGATGCGACGCGTGCCGCCCGCGAACGCGGAGTGCACCCCGGCTATGCGCTCGGCCGCGACTACGAGGGGCTCGATGACGCACTGCTGGTCGCGGTCACCGAGCGCCGTACCCCCGCAGATATCGACCGCCTCGTGGCTGCGCTGGCGTCGTGAAGCTGATCTTCGAGAAGTCGCAACGCGGCCGGCGCGGTGGAGAGGTGCCCCGCTATGACGTCCCGCCCGCGAAGGTGCCCGAAGAGTTGCGGCGCCAGGTTCCGCCGCGGCTGCCGGAACTCGCCGAGCCGGAGATCGTCCGGCACTTCACCGAGCTCTCGACGCGAAACTTCGGCATCGACACGGGCTTCTATCCGCTCGGCTCTTGCACGATGAAGTACAACCCGCGGGTCAACGAGCGGCTGGCCATGCTGCCGGGCTTCCGCGACGTCCACCCCTACCAGGACGAGGACGCGATCCAGGGCGCTCTCGAGCTGATGTGGCGGCTACAGGAGGCGCTGATCGAAGTGTCGGGTCTGCACGCGTGCTCGCTGCAGCCTGCGGCCGGCTCGCAGGGCGAGCTCACGGGCCTGATGCTCATGCGCGCGTACTTTGCCGACCGCGGTGAGGCCGATCAGCGCGACACGATCATCACCGCGGACACTGCGCACGGTACGAATCCCGCGAGCGTCACGATGGCTGGGTACAAGCTGGCAAAGGTCCAGACGGATGCCCGCGGGAACGTCGACGTCGCCCACCTCCGCGAGCTGGTGAACGAGCGAACCGCCGGGCTGATGCTGACGAACCCGTCGACGCTCGGGCTCTTCGACGAGCACATCGAGGAGATCGGGCAGATCTTCCACGAGGTGGGCGCTCTCCTCTACTACGACGGTGCCAACCTGAACGCCGTCTGCGGCATCTCGAGGCCCGGCGACATGGGCTTCGACATCGTGCACATCAACCTGCACAAGACTTTCTCGCAGCCGCACGGCGGCGGCGGACCGGGGGGCGGTCCGATCGTGGTGCGCGAGAAGCTCGAGCCCTTCCTTCCCGTCCCGGCCGTCGTCAAGGACGGTGAGCGATTCAACCTCGATCACGACCGTCCCAAGTCGATCGGCAAGGTGCGCGGCTTCACCGGCCCGTTCGGCGTCTTCGTTCGCTCGTACGCTTACATCCGCTCGTACGGCCCGAACCTGCGCGAGATGTCGGAGACCGCAGTCTTGAACGCCAACTACCTGCTCGCCCGGCTCAGGGAGGCATACGACCTTCCCTACGACAGACTCGCGATGCACGAGTTCGTGTTGAGCGCGCGCTCGCTGAAGCGGGAGCACGGCATCTCGGCGCTCGACGTCGCGAAGCGCTTGATGGACTACGGCTTCCATCCGCCGACGATTTATTTCCCGCTCGTCGTCCCGGAGGCGCTGATGATCGAGCCGACCGAGACGGAGGCGAAGGAGACCCTGGACGAGTTCGCCGAGGCGATGCTCGCCATTGCGCGCGAGGCGAGGGAGGATCCGGACGTCCTCCGCGATGCGCCACACGGACGGCCGGTGCGCCGGCTCGATGAGGTGCTCGCGGCGAAGCGTGCGATCGTCAAGTACGGATTCGAGGAGCACCCCGATCTCGGCAGCGAGCCCGCAGCGCCAAGGCAGCTAGAGGCCCCGAAAGGCCCGTAGCCTCTAGGCCGCGAGCGGGAGGCTCAACTGCCTGAGCCCGAGCCGCTCGAACACGAGCTCGACCTCGATCGCCACGGGCACAAACTGGTCCGCGGGCCAGATGTGCGCGTCGTCTTCGGCTTGCAGTTTCTCTAGCCGCCCGTTGAGTGCGCGATCTTCGGATCGCAGTAGCACCGTCTGTGCGTAGGCGCGCGCCCAGACCTCATGCACCGACTGGAAGTAACGCTGGCGCGAGTAGCCGCCGGGCAGGGTGCGCTTCTCGAGTAGCGCAGCGGCGTCTCGCCATGGCGCGAACGCAGCGTGCACCTCCGACGCCCACGAGCGTGTCTTGCGGTCGTAGAAGATCTGATGGTCGAGTAGATGGCCGAGCTCGTGCAGGAAGCCGAGCGCAGAGCGCCCGCCGACTCGCGAGACGCGCAGGTCGATGGGATCACGCAGGCGGAAGCGATAGGCGCCGGCTTCGGTAATCGTCGCGGTGGCAACAACCGGTACCCGTGAAAGATCGGAGCGCAGGCCGTGGAGGGTGGACGCCGACGCCAGCGCTCGTTTCAGTTCTGCGGTCAGCGGGCTCCGGCGTGGCAACGCGACGACGTCTTCCAACGAACGCAGCCGAGGCTTTCCCTCGCGGGCGACACACTCGGGGTAGCGACGTTGTCCCATTGGCAAATCTTCGGTTCTGCATCGGACGGACTTGAGCTGCGTGTCATGCTTTGCAACGTGAGACTGCGTCGTACGCTTCTCGTTTGCATCGCTGTTTCCTTCGCGGCGATCGATCTCGCGCATAAGTCGTTCACGCCCGCGGAGTTCCATCACGCGCGCACGCCGTTCATTGCGCTGATCATGGCGGCGGTGATCGCAGCGCTTGTCGTGCTCGTGCCGCGGGTCCCGTCGAACGCCGCAGCGTGCGGCGCGGGCATCGCGTGTGGCGGTGCACTCGGGAACCTCATCTCGCTGCTCGCGTGGTCGCAAGGTGTGCCCGACCCGCTCGTCGTTTCGGGCAGGCTGCACGGCGTCGCCTTCAACTTCGCCGATCTGTTCGCGATCACGGGCGACGCGCTGTTGCTCAGCGCGGTCGTGCTCCACGGGATTCGGCACCGCGCCAGGCTGCGGGAGAGCGTCTAAGTTCTAGTAGAGGTCTTCGAGGTCGTCGACGATCGGCTCTTCGTCGCGGCGACGCCGAACGACTTCCGCCACTACGAGCAGAAGTGGCACGGCGAGTGCCGCGGCGACGCTGGTCCAGGCGAGTGCGAACCAGGCCATGACGATGACGCCCACGCCGAGGCGCTGCCCGACCGGGTCGTGCCGCAGGAAGCTCATAAGCACGGCTGCTTCCTTCATTTTGGCTCCTCCTTCAAGGGCAGGGATCGGCCGGGCTGGGGGGATCCTCCATCCCTCACTCGCGTAATGCCTGCCCCAGTAGCAAGACTGTAGGGAGGAACCCGAACGAGGGAGAAAGCCATGACGAAAGTCCAAAAGACCGAAGAGCAGTGGCGTACCGAGCTGGATCCGGAGCAGTACCGCGTCCTGCGGGAGAAGGGCACGGAGGCGCCTTTTTCCGGTGAATACGACCACACGTTCGAGCCAGGCACTTATCGCTGCGCGGGCTGCGGCGCGGAGCTCTTCCGCTCCGAGACGAAGTACGACTCGGGCTGCGGGTGGCCGGCGTTCTACGCGCCCGCCGGCGAGGAGGCGGTCGACGAGGAAACGGACACCACCCACGGGATGGTGCGCACCGAGGTGATGTGCTCGAATTGCGGTGGCCACCTCGGTCATGCCTTCCCCGACGGACCGGCCCCGACCGGCACGCGCTACTGCATCAATTCGGCAGCACTCAATCTGGAGGAGGAATAGTGGAGAAGAAGGCAACGTTCGGCGCCGGCTGTTTCTGGGGCGTCGAGGCAGCATTCCGGCAGCTCGACGGAGTGACGCGAACGCGCGTCGGCTACGCGGGCGGCACGACGGAGAATCCGACATACGAGGACGTCTGCTCGCACACGACGGGACACGCCGAGGTCGTCGAGGTCACGTACGACCCCGAGCGCATCTCGTACGAGCAGCTGCTCGACGTCTTCTGGGCGAAGCACGACCCGACCCAGCTGAACCGCCAGGGCTGGGACATCGGCGACAACTACCGCTCCGCGATCTTCTTCAACGACGAGGAGCAGCACGAGGCCGCTTTGAAGTCGAAGGCCGGAGAGCAGCGGAACTGGGGCGCGCCGATCGTGACGCAGATCGAGCCCGCGCAGACGTTCTACGAGGCCGAGGACTATCACCAGCAGTACCTCGAGAAGCGCGGCAAGTCGGCTGCACCCCGGCGCTGAAGCGCGCGTCGGTCGCGAGCTAGCGGCCGGCGACCGCGAGCTGACCGCAGGCCGCGGCGATGTCGCGGCCTCGCGTCAGCCGGCCCGAGCAGGGGAAACCCGGGCGCGACCGCGGGCGTCCTTGTTAGCTTCGTGACAATGAGCGAGACCGCCGTAGGCCACCCCTTCCCCCCGATGAGCGACCGTTGGGCCGCGATTCTCCGCGGTGAATCGCCGCTTCGTTTTGTCCAACGCGCTGGGCGACGCGCATTCGCGATCGCGCCCGGCTCGATGCGTTGCAAGCTTTGCAATGCGCCGTTCACCAGGCCCTCCGCCGCGGCCTTCAGGATCTGCGTTTACGGGCAGTCACGGAAGAACCCGCAGCTCTGTGCCCGCTGCGTCGAATCCGCTCCCGAAGGAGGCGCGGTCGTCCCGCTCGCGATCCTCTTTGCCGACATGCGCGGCTACACGTCTCTGACCGAGCGGCTGGGCACCATCGAGGCAACAGCTCTCGTGAACCGCTTCTACGAGGTGGCCTCGAAAGCGTTTCTACCGTTCGAAGGGCTGCTGGGCCAGATCGCGGGAGATGAAGTGATGACGATCTTCGTCCCAGGTCTCGCCGGTGGCTCGTATCGAGCGAAAGCGGTGCACGCCGGCATGTCCCTCCTCGACGCAGCCGGCTATGGCAAGTCGACGCCGAGTTGGGTCGACGTCGGAGTCGGGATCGCGAGCGGGGAAGAATTCGTCGGGAACGTCGGCGGAGGCGGCTTCAAGGATTTTACCGCGATCGGGGATGTGACAAATACCGCAGCGAGGCTGACGTCCGTCGCGCAGGCGGGAGAGATCGTGCTGGACGCGGCGACGCACGCAGAAGTCGCGGACGACTACCGAGCCGAGAGAGAGTTACTTTCCTTGAAGGGCAAGGGAGCTGCCGTCGAGGCCTTCCGCCTTCGAGTCGGCTAAGGCGTCGTCATCGTCATCGTGTTTCCGGTCTGCATGCGCATCGGCGAGTTCGACGCCTTGCCCTTCATGACGACGGGAGCAAGTCCGGCTGCGACGATCGCTCCGATTCCAACCAGCGTTGCAATCTGACGCACGAGTCGCCGGTTCGCCCGCGCGAAGACGATCACCGCAAGAACGACGATGCCGACGTCGATCAGCGAGCTGACCCACCAGGGCCACCACCAGTCGCGAGCCACAACCGGAGTATGACCGTGCTATCTGTCCGACATCAACTAATCGCCGCTGAATCCTCGAAGGCGACCGCCGGGAGGCGGCTGCCCTTTCGCTTACTGACCGTGAACTGGTAGCAGGCGCTCGCCAGTACCACAGCCGAGGTCGTCGCGTCGATCACGCGAAAGTGGATGTCGAGCTCCGTGCCGAGCGGGATGGCCGCCAGGTTGCGGAACAGATTCGCCCGGCCGGTTCCTCTTCCGTCCGTCGTTATCGCCTGGGGAGCGAGTCACTGACCGAGTGTCAGCCAGTTCGTCCCGACGCAATCGTCGTTCACGGTCGAATCCGTCGCCGGCTGGAGGGAATAGCCGTGGTTCGGGGCCAGGTCTCGCACCCAGACGCCGAGGTAGGCGATCGTGTCGGCGTCGTTTGACTGACGGAACTTCACCAGGCCGAAAGCGTTGTCCGGTCCGCCTGCGACTGGTCGCAGAACGGCTTCGAGGTTGAAGTTGGGCGTCGCTGGACCCGACGGCCGAGCGGACGCAACGGCTGCGGTCGCAAACGCATGTCTCTCCCCTTTTTATGACCCGACGATGCCTTCATCGTTACTCATAGCGACGACGATTGGAACTGTCGACTTGCAGCGAGCTGACCGCAGGCCGCGGCGATGTCACGGCCTCGCGTCAGCCGCACCGTCACAGGAACGTGGGCGCGGCCGAGCACGTTCTTGAACGCGGCGATCGCCTTCGGGGAGGAACCGTCGAATATCCCCGTCGGGTTGTACGGGATCAGGTTCACCTTGAACACCTTCGGGTCGAGTAGGTCAGCGAGCGCCCGGGCCTGTTCGACGCGGTCGTTGACGCCGCGCAGCATCACGTACTCGACGAATACCTTGCGTCGGTGCAATGAGAAGTAACGGTTGCATTCCGCGATCACCTCGGTGAGCGGATAGCGGTCGTTCACGGGCATCAGCTCGCTGCGAAGCTCGTCGGTCGGTGCATGGAGCGAAAGCGCCAGTCTGATCGGCTCCTCGACTTCGTCGACGAACTTGCGCAGGCCGGGCAGCCAGCCAACCGTGGAGATCGTCGTGCGGCGCCACGTGATCCCGACGTCGGGCAGCGCTCGCGCGGACTCGAGGACTGACTCCAGGTTCAGCATCGGCTCGCCCATGCCCATGAACACCGCGTGGTCGATGGGCTCGATGCGCCGGAAATGCAGGGCCTGGTCCAGGATCTCGGATGCGGTCAGATTCCGGCCGAAGCGCATCTGGCCGGTCGCGCAGAACGTGCAGGTCAGTGGGCAGCCCGACTGCGACGACAGGCACACGGAGCGCCGGCCGTCGCGGAAGCGCATCAGCACCGCCTCCACCGGATGGCCGTCGTGCGTGTGGAACAACGCCTTCACCGTCCCGTCGTCCGCTTTCGCTTCCTGAACGAGCTCGAGCGTGGAGAAGGGCACCTCGCGTTCCAGCCGTCCACGCAGCGAGTCAGGCAGGTTTGTCATCTGCTCGTAGCCCGCAACGCCGCGGGCGGCCCACTCCCAGACCTGACCGGCGCGGTACGGCGGCTCTCCGTGCTCACTCAGATGCAGTTGCAACAACGCACGATCCACGTTTGCCAGGGTAGCGTTGCTCATGGTTTCTCCCCAGCAGCCCTGGTGGACGGGCGGTGTTCTGTATCAGGCGTATCCGAGATCCTTGGCCGACTCGAACGGCGACGGTATCGGCGACCTGGGGGGCTTCGCGGGCGCCTGGACTATCTCCACTGGCTCGGGGTCGACGGCATCTGGATCAACCCGACCTTTCCGTCGCCGAACAAGGATTGGGGCTACGACGTCTCGGACTACTACGGGGTCCATCCTGACCTGGGAACGCTCGAGGACCTCGACGCGCTGATCGCGGCAGCGGGTGAGGCCGGGATCCGCATCCTGCTCGACCTCGTCCCTGCCCATACGAGCGACCGGCACGAGTGGTTCATCGAGTCGCGTTCGTCGAGGGAGTCTCCTCGCCGCCCGTGGTACATCTGGTGTGACGGCGCGGAGGAGCAAGAGGCCGTCTTCGGCGGCGCGGCGTGGACCTGCGACCAGGGGGACGGGGGAGTACTACCACCACCTCTTCCTCCCCGAGCAACCGGACCTGAACTGGATGCGGCCGGCGGTGCGAGACGCTTTCGACGAGATCCTCCGCTTCTGGTTCGACCGCGGCGTTGCCGGATTCCGGATCGACGTCGTGCACGAGCTCGTCAAGGATCCACCGAGCCAGGCGAATCGGCCCGAGATCCACGGCGTGCTGCGGCGTTGGCGGGCCATCGCAGATGGCTACGACCCGGAGCGGTTGCTGGTCGGTGAGACCTGGGTCGAGGATCTCGACGAGCTCGCGACCTTCTACGGATGCACGGACGAGTTGCAGCTCGCATTCAACTTCCCTTTCATGTTCGCGGGCCTCGACGGGACCGCGCTCGCGGATGTGGTCACGCGCACGGAGGACGTGCTACCCGCCGGCTCCTTGCCCGTGTGGGCGCTGTCGAATCACGATGTCGTCAGGTTCCCGACGAGGATGTGTGACGAGGACGACGCGAAGGTGCGCTGTGCGCTCCTCGCCCTACTCACCCTGCGCGGGACCGCGGTCCTGTACTACGGGGACGAGCTCGGCATGCGGAAGGTCGAGATCCCACCCGGTCGTGTGCTCGACGTGCACGGTCGCGACGGCGCGCGGACGCCCATGCCGTGGGGCGATGTCGAGTGGCGCGCTCCGTGGCTCCCTCTCGGCGGCGGGGTGGCAAGCGTCGCGCAGCAGCGAGTCGACCCCGGATCGGTGCTCAGCTTCTGTCGCGAGGCGATCGCTCTTCGGCGCGGTCGCGACGATCTTGTCGCCGGCGGCTACACGCCGGTCGCAGGCGAGACGGGAGTCTGGGTGTGGCGGCGGGGAGGAGGGACGGCGGTCGCGCTGAATCTGACCGATTCACCGGCCAAGGTGGCTCTTGCCGGAGACGTCCTGCTCTCGACGAAAGGTCGTGACGATCCGTCGCGCCTCGAGCCCTGGGAGGGTGTGGTCGTAGCGCTTACTTAGCGCACGAAGGCGAGTGACGCCACGCGTCCTGGATCGCCGACCGCTCGCCGACGACGATGTCGACGCCGCGCCCGAGCACTCGCTCCAGCACTTCGATGTCGACGTCCGCGGGGTCGCCCACCGCGACCTCGATGCGTCCCGAATCCAGGAAGCGGACGGGGACGACGAACATGCGACGCGCAACCTCGAGCGGCAAGAGAGCTGCCGCCCTCGGGTCGAGGGGGTGCCGCACCAGATCGACATACCGGAGGCCGGCCTGCTCCGCGAGGGCGCAGGCGAGCTCGGGCTCGAAGAGCCAGCCCCGGGAAAGGAGCGTCTCGCCGAGGCGCATGCCGGTGACCTTGACCTCCGCGAGCGCTTCGTCCAGTCGCTCGTGCGAGACCCAGCCCTTTTGTACGAGGATCGAGCCGAGCATGGGGCGGACCTCGTGCTCGAAGTAGCTGTGATCCAGGCGGAGCGGGGCGGCCGATCCCGAGGCGACCCTGAGGCCGCCGCCGATGTAGCGCTTGTCAGAGGGATTCATCTGCATACCTTCCGGTTCCATCATCGGCTCCGGAACGGGTGATGATGATCACCCGCGGGGGTGACGAGTCCAAGCTGCAAAATAGGGCCATGATCGATCTCCGCTCCGATACCTTGACCCAGCCGACGCAGGCGATGCGCCAGGCGATCGCAAACGCCAAGGTCGGCGACGAGCAAAAGCGCGAGGACCCGACCGTCAACGAGCTCGAGCGGCGAGGGGCCGAGTTCCTCGGGCACGAGGAGGCAGTCTTTCTCCCGACCGCGACGATGGCCAACCAGATCGCGCTGAACATCCTCGGCCGCCCTGGCGATGCACTGCTCGTCGAGACGCAGGCCCACATCATGCTGTCGGAGCTCGGTGGGCCGGCTGCACACTCGGGCCTGCTGACCATCGGGCTCCTGGGAACGAAGGGGCGGTTCTCGCCGGACCTGGTCGTCGCCGAGATCCGCGACCGGACTAGCGTGCACGTTGCGCCGACCCGTGTCGTCACGATCGAGAACACGCACAACAGCTCGGGAGGCCGCGTCTGGCCGCTCGACGAGGTCGACGCCATCGTCGCAACCTGCCGTGAGCACGAACTCGCCGCTCACCTCGACGGCGCCCGGCTCGTCAATGCCGCGATCGCGTCCGGCGTCGATGCAGCAAGGATCGGCCGCGGGTTCGACACCGTGGCGCTCTGCTTCTCGAAAGGGCTCGGCTGTCCGCTCGGCGCGCTGATCGCCGGCTCCTCAGAGCTGATGACCCAGGCGCGCCGAGGGAAGCACTTCTTCGGTGGGGCGATGCGGCAGGCGGGGATCGTGGCCGCGGCGGCGCTCTACGCGCTCGACCACCACGTCGACCGCATCGCCGACGACCACGCCCGTGCCCGGCGCCTCGGAGAAGGGCTTGCCGCGGCGGGAGTGCAGGTCGACCTCGAGCAGGTGGAGACCAACTTCGTCCAGATCGACGTCGGGCCCGAGCGCGGCGGTGCCATCGAGCGCATGAAGGAACGCGGCGTGCTCGTGTCGACGACCGTGCATCCGACGGTCGTCCGCGCGGTCACTCACCTCGACATCACGGACGACGACATCGACGCGGCGATCGAAGCGATTCCCGCCGCGCTCGGCGCTACTCGTACTGAAGCGCCTCTAGAACGTTGAGCCTGGCGGCGCGGCGCGCCGGGAAGATCGCTGCGATGATCCCGACGAAGATCGCCGCGATACCGAAGATGATGAGCTGGCCGACGGGGATCGAAAGGACGATGAAGTCGACGCGCGCGATCAGCAGGGCCGCTAGGACGATGCCGAGCGCGATCCCGATCGCCGCGCCGATCAGCGCAGTGATGACGCTCTCGTGCCGGATCATCCGCCGCACCTGACGGCGGGTCATCCCGATCGCGCGCAACATGCCGATCTCTCTGGTGCGCTCAAAGACAGTCAGCACGAGCGTGTTCACAATCCCGAAGAGGCTGACGACGACCGACAAAGCGAGCAACACATAGAGGATATTCAGGATGGAGCTGAGCCCCGAGATCTGGTTGTCGATGAACTTCTGTCGGGTCGCAACCTTCGCGTTCGGGAACTCCTTCAAGGTCCGGTCGAGGGCGGCGGCGTTCGCGGAGCTTTGGCCGCCCTTCATCAAGACGAAGGAAAAGAGATTCTGGGGAGCGTCGACGTGCCTGTCGAACGCGGCGGAGGAGATCGTCACAGGACCAAACGGTGAGCCTCCGGTTGGCGGTGCGAAGATGCCCTTGACATCGAACAGCTCACGCGATCCGTCCGGGAACGTCAACGGCACGGGCGACCCGAGCTCCAGGTGGTGGCTCTTGGCGTACCCCTTGTCGACGAAGGCGCCGTTCTCACCGAGATTGGCGAGGATCGCCCCGGATCCTTGATCCCAGTCGAGGTTGAACATCTGGCTCGTCGACGGATTCACCGCAGTCGTGTTGATTCTCTTCCCGAAGGCGAGCGCCTCGCCGGCCCGAACGTTCCCGACTGCCACTACTCCCGGGGTTTTCGCGACTGCCTCCGCCGCCGCGACCGGGATCGGCGAAAAGTTGTTCTGTGCCGTGATCGCGTAGTCCGCGTTCTTCCAGATCTCGTTCACGGAGCCCTTGAAGCTCGAGATGATCCCGGCCGCGAGCATCGTCACGAGCGTCACCAGGGCAAGTCCGATCATGAGCGCAGAAGCAGTCGATGCCGTGCGCTGGGGGTTGCGCTGCGCGTTCTCGCGGGCAAGTGTCCCGGCTGTGCCGCCGATCTTCGTCGCCGGCCATCCGAGCGCTCCGGCGAGCGGTGTTACGAGCCTGACAGAGAGGAGCGCGATCCCGAAGAACACGAGCAGCGCCCCGCCGAGCATGAAGAGGAGGATGCCGGCCGTGCCGAGATCCGGCGCAAACAGGCCCCAGAGCAGTCCGCCGAAGCCGAGCGCCGTCAGCAGTATGGATGCCGGGAGTCGGAAGCGGGCGTAGCGCGATTCCGGCAGTGTGGCGCCTTCTCGGACGGCGGCGATCGGCGGCACGCGCGTCGCGCGCAGCGCCGGGCGGAGGCTTGCGAGGAGCGTGACGATGATCCCGACCGCGAGCGAGACGACAACCGTCCGGGTCTCGAAAGTCAATCCGTTGTTCGGGAGCGTGAAGCCAACCGCGTCGAAGAGCGAGAACAGTCCTTTCGCGAGTGCGAGCCCGGCGAAGAGCCCGATCACGGCCGCGAGGATTCCGATCGCCAGCGCCTCGATGATGATCGACCGGAGCAGCTGACGTCGGGACGCGCCAAGAGTTCTGAGGGTCGCAAGCTCGCGCGTCCGCTGGGCAATGGTGATCGACAGCGAGTTCGCGATCACGAAGCTGCCGACGAAGAGAGCGACGCCGCCGAAACCAAGGAGGAACTTCTGGAGGAAGGAGATGAACGAATTCGTTTCCTTGCTGTCCTCCTGCGCCTGCCCTTGCCCGGTCCGCACCTGCGTGTCGGCAGGGAGGATGCCCCGGATCTGCTGCAACAGCTGATTGGTGGCGACGTTCGGCTCGGATCCGACCGCGATCTCGTCGAGCTTGCCGGGCTTACCGAAAAGTCTCTGTGCGGTGGGCAGGTCGAAGCCGGACAACGTTGCGCCGCCGATGGTGGACACCGAGCCGAACTTCACGATTCCGGATAGCCGCAGCCGCTGTACCGGGCCAACGGCCTGCACACCGACGGTCTGGCCGATACGAAAGTGCTCTTTGCCCGCCGTCGACTTGTCGATCACGACCTCGTTTTGCTTCGGCCATGAGCCTTCGACGAGCGTCAAAGGGTTGAAGGGCGAATCGCCTCGGGCGATGCTGAACCCCAGATTTGGGGCGCCGCCGTAGACGATCGCTTTGCCATCCTTGCCGATCAGCTGAGCCTCGCCGTTGACGCTGCCGTCGGCGACGCGGACGTCCCGCAGGGCGCGGACCTTCTGGAGCAGCGATTCGTTGAAGGCCGGTGCCGTTACCCCGGTTCCCTCACTGAGGTCGAAGGCAGCCTTGCCGCTGATGACGGCGTCGGATCCGGTACGGCTCTCCGTGAAGATCGACCCGAAGGCCTTGTCGATGGAGTCGGTGAGAACGTACGTGCCGCTAACGGTGGCGACGCCGAGGACGATTGCGAACGCCGAGAGGACCGTGCGCAGCTTGCGGCCGAGGAGTGCTTTGAGAGCGAAGCGGGTCACGAGTTGTCGAGCTGTTCCATCTCTTCGACGATCTCGTGCGCAGAGAGATCTTTCGACTCGCGCACGATGAGCCCATCTGCGAGGAACAGGACGCGGTCGGCAATCGCTGCGGCGCGCGCCTCGTGCGTCACCATCACGATCGTCTGCTCGAGCTCTTGCACCGACCGGTTGAGAACCTCGAGAATCTCGCCGCTCGTTTTCGAGTCGAGGTTGCCTGTGGGCTCGTCGGCAAAGACGATCGTCGGCCGGCTGACGAGAGCGCGGCCGATAGCCACGCGCTGTTGCTGACCGCCGGAGAGCTCAGAGGGGCGGTGAGTGCGGCGGTTGGTGAGACCCATGCGATCGACCAGCTGGTCGACCCATTCGCGATCGGGCTTCACACCCGCGATCGAAAGCGGCAGCAGGATGTTTTCTTCGGCAGTCAGCATCGGAAGCAGATTGAAGAACTGGAAGATGAAGCCGATATTCCGGCGGCGCAGCTTCGTCAGGTCGGAGTCGTTGAGCTTCGAGAGGGCCGTCCCGGCGATCGTCACCTCCCCTGAGGTGGGCTTGTCGAGGCCGGCAAGGATGTGCATCAGGGTCGACTTGCCTGACCCGGAGGGCCCCATGACTGCGGTGAGCTGGCCCTTTGGCACATCGAGCGAGACGCCGCGCAAGGCGTCGACCGCGGTGTCTCCTTCGCCGTAGCGGCGGATCAGGTCAGAGGCGGAGAGGACGAACCCCGTGGAGGGGGCATCGACCGTCGCCGCGGACTGAGCTGCGAGTGGGTTGCTCATCTGTCCTCCATGTTGTTGGGGCCAGTGTCCACGGTACCGAGAGGGCTCGCAAGGCGGCCCACTGGCTGCTGCTTGGTGCGGTTAACCGCACCTGCTCAGTCCTATCGGTCTCCCGCGGACAGGAACCAGACCACGAAGCTCCCGTAGACGGCGATCAGGAGCGCTCCTTCCCAGCGGCGCGCGCGTCCGTCGCGGATCACGAAGCCGACAAATACCGCGGCCGCGCCCATGGCGATCAGCTCGATTGGCCTAAAGGCCAGCGCGAGCGGGTGCGCGAAGCCGAACGACACCAGCGTGACCACGGGGATGACGAGCAGGCCGACCTGGGCGCTCGAGGAAACCGCGATCTCCGTGGCGAGCTTCATCTTCCCGCGCCGGGCGATCACGACCGCGCCGCCGTGCTCGGCCGCGTTGCCGACGATCGCCACGATCACCACCGCGATGAAGAACTCGGAGAGGTTCGCTGCCTCGGCGAAGGACTGGAGCGAGTGGACGAGGATCTCGCTGATCACCGCAGTCGCCGCCGTGGTCACTCCCAGGACGACGAGCGAGGTGCGCAGGCTCCAGCCGGTGGCGTCCGTGACCTCGTGTGCCGGACGACGCCTGAGGTCGGCGATCGTGACCACGAGGTAGAGACCGAGGAGCGCGACCGCGGGGCCGATGCTGAGCAGGGCAAGCGAGTGGCGATTCGGATCTCCATGCCATCCCGGGATCGACGGGATCAGCAGCAGCAGCACCGCGACGAAGACGAGGCCGAGTTGGCCCAGCAACGAGCTGCGGTCGAGCTTGGCATTGTCCCTGCCGAGGAGCAGCGCCGCTCCAAGGACGAGCAGGATGTTCGAGACGATGCTTCCCGCCATCGAGCCGCGTACGACGTCGGGCAGATTCTCACTGACGGCGATGATGGCGATGATGACCTCGGGCGCGTTTCCAAAGCTCGCGTTCAGCAGGCCGCCGATGCGCGGGCCAGTGTGTTCACCCGCATGTTCGGTTGCTTCCCCGATCAGCCAGGCGAGTGGGATCAGGGAGATCGCGGCGAACACGAACAGGACCGTCTTGCCCGGATGGGCGACGAAGTCGACGAGGATCGTGATGGGCGCGAGCGCAAGCGAGGCCCAGAGGAGTCGTCGCGCCACGGCGGCCTAGCCTACCGGCCTTAGCTGATCCGCGACCTTCATGTCAAGTCTTGCGGAGGCCGGTCTGCGGTACCACAATTCCGTCATGCAGCAACCGGCCCAGCGCCTCGAGGCACCGACCGTCACGGAGCTTCCGCTCCGGCCGCAAGACGAGCTGGAGTGCCGCAGGTGCGAGGTGCATTGCGACAAGGTTGTCTATCCGTCCGCGTGCGTCGAGCGTGCGTGCCCCTTCATGTACGCGTACGAGGAGTTCGGCCATACGTACATAGGCTGCATGCAGCGCGTGTATGCCGTCGAGATCGACCTGGAGATGCTGCGCGAAGCTGAGGCACGTCACGAGGGGTTCGGTGCGATGCGGACGACGCGCGCCCCGCTCCCGATGTGCCGCGTCGAGGTCGAGGAGTGTTACGGCGAGGAACGGTCGGGCGAGCTCGGCTGTGTCAACCCCGAGTTCCACGAGCTTCCGGTGGGCAGGCCGACATTCAAGGTCTTCGCTCGGCTAACGGACTGAGCAGCGCGTAGCCCGCCAGCGGACTGAGCGCCGCGAGCGCGAAGGCGACGCGCCAGGAGGCATGGTGCACGGTCGTCGCGAACGCGATCGGGGCGACGATGGCGCCGGCCGACAGGAAGGTCTGCTGCAGGCCGATCGCGGCGCCACTCCGGGCGCGCCCGGCAGCCTCGGCAGCGGCGGTGAACGACAAACCGTTCCAGGACAGGCCGAAGGTGCCGGCGACGACGAGGGCTGCGACGAGGATCCATAGGGGTGCGTCCACGAGCGCCGCCGTGACTCCGACCGTTAGGGCTAGGCCGAGGGCGACCCACCGCAACGGAACGATCCGCATCCGCAGGCGATCCGACAGGCGGCCGACGGCGATCCGGGCGATGCCGCCGAGGACCTGCGTCGCGGCGAGCGCTCCTGCGGCGACTCCCGTTGAGACCCCTCTGCGGTCGTGGAGGAAGAGCACGAAGAAGCCGAGCAGGCTGATCTGCGTCGCGACGTAGAACGTGCTCGCGGTGCAGATCCGCCAGACGCGAGGATCGCGCAACGGACGGGCGAGCACGGAGTGATCCTCGGCCGGCTCTGCGCGAAGCAGGATTGCCCCGACTACCGCCGCGAAGAAGCAGGCTGCCGCCAACCCGTCGAACGCGGCTCGCAGGCTGATCTGTTGGTCCAGCAAGGGAAGCGCGACGGCCGCCACCGCCCCGCCGAGCGGCGTGGCCATCTGGCGGATGCCGAGTGCGAAGCCGCGCTCCTCTTCGCCGAACCACGCCATGACGGCACGACCGCTCGCAGCGTTGACACCCGCGCCGAGTGCGCCGACAAGGGAGAGCGCGCCCACTAGCTCTCCGTACGAGGACGCGTAAGCGGCCCACACCAGTGCCGCAGCCGTCCCCGTCTGTCCGAGCGCGATCACGGCACGCTCCCCGATCCGGTCGGCGACGATCCCCCAGAGCAGCATCGTCGCAAGCGAGCCGAAATTGATTGCGGCGAGCACGACGCCGACCTGGGGCAAGCTAAGCTCGTAGCGATCCTGGATCGCGGGAGCGATCGCCGGGAGACCGAGGAGGATCGCGGAGAACGCCGCCTGCGCCAGGACGCCCGCGGACAGGATCGTCCAGCGATAGTTATGTCGCGGCGCGGGCGTGGAGCTCACGAAGCTTGCGGATCTCGTCGGCGTTAGGGCCTTGGCCGTCGGCTCCAGGTACCTCGAGCACGACGGGCAGATCTTGCACCTTCGGATGTGCCAGGAAGACCCCGAGCCCCTCGCCGATCAGGCCCTCACCGATGTTGTCGTGGCGGTCGCGGTGCGATCCGAGCGGCGCTTTCGCATCGTTCGCGTGCAGTGCGCGTAGTCGATCGAGGCCGATGCGCGCGTCGACGTCCTCGAGCAATGCATTCATCACGATCGGATCGGTGACGTCAACGCCTGAGACGAAGAGATGACAGGAGTCGAGGCAGACGCCGAGGCGCTCGTGCCGCCCGAGTGCGTCGATAACCGCGGCGAGCTCGTCGATCGAGCGGCCGATCGTCCCGCCGGCGCCGGCGGAGTTCTCGAGCAGCAACCACGTTCGCTCGTTGCAGCGGTCGAGCACCTGCTCCAGCGCAGGCACCACTCGCTCGAGGCCAGTCGCGAAGCCGGCGCCGAGATGGGAGCCGAGGTGGAAGACCACCGCGTCGGCCTCGATCGCGCAGGCCGCATCGACGGTCGAGCGCATCGTGTCGACGCTCTTCGAGTAGATCGCGTCGTCCGGGGCGGCGAGGTTGACGAGGTAGAGCGCGTGGACGAGGGCGGGGATGCCCGCCTCCTCGCGCTTTGACCTGAATGCCTCGAGGTCGCCGGGGTCGTGCTCCGGGAACCGCCAGGTGCGCGGACTCTGGACGAAAAGCTGGACGGCGGCTGCGCCCATCTCGACCGCGTTGTCGAGTGCCTTCTTCACACCTCCGGAACAATGGGCCCCAAACAGCACGCCAGTAACCTAACGGTGTGCCTGTTCGTGTCCGCATGGCTCCGAGCCCGACCGGCTTCCTGCACATCGGGAACGTCCGGACCGCGCTCTTCAACTGGTTGTTCGCGCGCCACGAAGGCGGGGAGTTTCGGCTGCGGATCGAGAACACGGACACGAACCGCGAGGTGGAAGAGGCGACTCAGCAGATCCAGGATTCGCTCCGCTGGCTCGGGCTCGACTGGGACGGGGACGTCACCTTCCAGCTCGACCGGCTGCAGGACTGTGCCGAGATCGCGAGGCGCCTGGTCGAGGAGGGCAGGGCCTACGAGGACGAAGGTGCGATCCGGTTCCGCATGCCGGACGACGGTGTTACGGCCTGGGACGACGCCGTGCGCGGCCGCGTCGAGTTCCCGAACGACAAGCTCGAGGACGTCGTGCTCGTTCGGTCAGACGGACGCCCGACCTACAACTTCGCATCGCCGATGGAGGACGTGTGGGACGGGATCACGCACGTGATCCGGGGCGAGGACCACATCTCGAACACGCCGAAGCAGATCAACATCATTCGTGCTGTCGGAGCCGAGCCGCCGCTCTACGCACATGTGTCGCACGTCCTCGGCGCGGACGGGAAGAGCCTGTCGAAGCGACACGGTTCGGTAACCGTGGACGAGTTCCGGCACGCGGGCTACCACGCGCCCGCGTTGATGAACTTCCTTGCGCTCCTCGGCTGGAGTTACGACGACAAGACCACGATCATGTCCCCAGACGAGTTGATCGAGCGCTTCAGCCTCGACCGCATAGTTCCGAGCCCGGCGACATTCGACTACGAGAAGCTCGACTGGCTGAATGGGATGCACCTCCGCGCGCTCTCGCCGGATGAGTACGCGGACGAGCTCGTGAAGTTCCTTCGCGACGAGGGTTACGACTGGGACGAGTCGCTCGTTCGTCGCGCTGCGCCGATCGTGCAGGAGAAGATCGAGCGCTTCGGACAGTTCCCTGACTTCGCGGGCTTCCTCTTCCGCCAGATCGATCCCGAATCGGTGACACTGCCGGCCGGCGGTGCACCGGTCGTGACCGCGGCGCATGAGGAGCTCGAGCGTGTCGAGCCGTTCGCCGCGCCCGAGATCGAGGCCGCGCTGCGCGGCCTCGCCGAACGGCTCGAGGTTTCGCCACGCAAAGCGTTCGAGCCCATCCGCATCGCGGCTACCGGCTCGAAGGTCTCGCCGGGATTGTTCGAGAGTCTCGAGTTACTCGGTAAAGACGAGACGCTTCGGCGTCTCAGTGCCGCCGCCGGGGGCGCAGCGGCCTAGGTTTGGCAAAGGGGTCGAGGGCGCGTTGAAATGCGAGCCACGAGCGGTGCCTGAACAGGGGTGAGGGCCGCGGAACGCGCTGCGCTACGCGGTCGATCTCACGCTCGAATCCGTCCTCGGAGTCACGGGGCGTATTTCTCATTTCCAAGTAGTAAACGGAGCTGATCCAGATCGGGTTACGCGTACACTGCGGGCCGCGGTGGACTCGCCCAGCCACACCGTGCTCGTCGTTGACGACGACGCATCCATCCGTTTTCTCTGTCGTGTGAACCTTGAGCTCGACGGCTGGGCCGTGCACGAGGCCGAGGCGATCGACCAGGCGCGGGAGACGCTGGCGGCGACGCCCGTCGACATCGTTCTCCTCGACGTTCACGTCGGCGTCGACAGCGGGCTCGACTTCATCGCGGAGATTCGCGAGCGTCACCCGGGAGTACCTGTCGTGTTGCTCACCGGCTCCGCCGGGTCGCCCCACCTCGACGGCGTCGATGCCGAGGCCGTCATCTCGAAGCCTTTCACGCTCGATCAGTTGACCGGCACGCTCGGGAAGCTCGTGCTGCGGGCTGCGCCCGAGGCAGGATAGAGTCTTCGCTATGTCGACCACTGCGGTGCTCAGTCCCGCGGAGTTCGAGGAACAACTCCAGCGGTATCTCTACGAGCGGTCGGAGGAGGGGCGAGCCGTCCGCGTCGGAGAGAAAGAGGTGTCGGAACAAGCGGCGATCGTCGCGCGCTACGCCGACCTCTTCAGTCGCGACCAGTTGCGGGCGCTCCGAGACGAAGAGGCGCGCGCCGCTGGAGACCAGCGCGAATGGCTCTACCGGCTGCGCAAGACGTGCGAGGGCGGGCTTCTAGCCGCCGAGCTCGCGGAGAAAGATGACGAGCTCGAGAACGAGATCCTTGCCGCGCGTCTCGACTTCAAGGGTGAGGAGCTTCCCCTTCGCTCGGCGCTGGCCAGGCTCGCGATCATCTCCGATTACGCGGAGCGCGACAAGCTCGGTGAGCTTTATAGACAGAGGTCAGCTGACTTCAACGAGCAGCGGCTCGAGTTGCTGCGCGCCTATGAGGAGCTCGAGGCGGACCTGACGGAAGAGCCCGACGCGGTGGCGCGGAGCGACGAGGAAAAGCAGATCTCGCTGCGGGAGCTCGAATCCGTGCTCGCCGCCGCGAGCGATGCGATCGAGGGGACCTTCATCGCGATGCGCGAGCGCTGGTTCGATCGGCTGCTCGGCCCGGACCGCGAGGAGCAGCCGTCGTCAGCGCACGTGGGTTACGTCCGGCGACTTTCACCGCTCGACTCGACGTATACGAAAGAGCGTGCAACCGATGTCTGCCTGGCGACGCTGTCCGCGCTCGGCTTCGACCTCGCAGCGGACCGCAACATCCGCCTTGACCTCGACGACAGGCCGCAGAAGTCTCCTCGCGCCTGCGTGATCGCGTCCGACCCGCCGCGAGTCGTCCATCTGATCACTCGTGCGCAGGGCGGGCTGCATGACTATCAGGCTTTCCTGCACGAGGCCGGCCACGCTCTCCATTACGCCGGTGTCGACCCGAATCTGCCCTACACCTTCCGCAGACTGTCTCGCGATCATGCGCTGACCGAGATCTACTCGTACATCTGCGAGGCGATCACGCGGGAGCCGGCCTGGCACGCCGAGCACTTCGGGCTGTCGGACGAGGAGGCGAGCACGAACGCGGAGGCGACGGTCTTCCTCGAGGCGCTCCTGTTCCGGCGCTACACGGCAAAGCTCCAGTTCGAGCTCGACTTCTGGTCGAACTTCGATCAGGCCGGGCTGCAGAGCGACGACTACTCACGGCGGCTGACCGCGGCGACCGGCGTTCGCTATCCGAGCGATGGGCATCTCGCGGACATGGATCCCGGCTTCTATTCGGCCGACTACCTGCGCGCCTGGATTCGCCACGCCCAGTTGCGCACCTATCTCTTCGACGAGGTTGGCGAGGATTGGTGGCGGAGCCCGAGGACTGGAGAGCTACTGCGCGATCTGTTTGCCGAGGGGACGAGGCCCTCCAGCGAAGAGATCGCCACGAGGCTCGGCTTCGACCCGTACGACACGGCTCCGCTCGTCGCCGAGCTGACTCAGTAATACGTGCGCTCCGTCGCCTACGACCACTTCTACGCCTACGAAGAGCTGACCGACACGTTGCGCACGTGGTCGGAGGAAGCGCCGACCCTCTGCACGCTCGAGTCGATCGGCAAGTCGTACGAAGGTCGTGACATCTGGCTGCTCACGGTGACGAACACGGAGACGGGCGCCCACCTCGACAAGCCGGGGTTCCTGATCGAGGCAAACATCCATTCGATGGAGTGGACCGGTTGCACGGCCGCGCTCCATCTCGTCCACCGGCTGCTCGTCGGACACGGCAAGGACGACCTCGTCACGCGTGCACTCGACACTCGTGTCTTCTACGTCATCCCGCGGTTGAATCCGGACGGCGCCGAGCGAGGCCTCGAGGAGCGGCGCTTCATCCGGTCGAGCGTGCGGCCATACCCGCGCGCAGACCATGAGGACGGCCTCCGAGACGAGGACATCGACGGTGACGGGCGTGTGCTCTATATGCGCGTGGAGGACCCGAACGGCGCCTGGCGCCCGCATCCCGAAGAGCGCAAGCTGCTCGTCCGCCGCGAGCCTGTGGACTCGCCGGAGGACGGGCCGTTCTATCGGTTGCTGCCGGAGGGGCGAATCGAGAACTACGACGGGGTCACGATCAAGGTCCCGCCGCCGCTCGAAGGCCTCGATCTGAACCGCAACTTCCCGGCGGAGTGGGTGCCCGAGCACGAGCAGCGCGGCGCCGGGCCGTACCCGACCTCCGAGCCGGAGGTGCGCGCCATGGTGGGGGCGGTCACCGAGCGCCCCAACATCACCGGGCACATCGCCTACCACACCTTCAGCGGCGTTCACCTGCGACCGTATGCGGGCCGTCCGGACGACGACTTTCCGACCCCAGATTTGCGCGCGTACAACCTGATCGGGGAGCGCGGCACGGAGCTGACGGGCTATCCCGCGATTTCCGTGTTCCACGACTTCAAGTACGAGCCGAAGCAGTCGATCAAGGGCGGCGCGCACGACTGGATGTACGACCACCTGGGCGTCTTCTCATGGACGACCGAGTTCTGGAGCCCGCAGCGCCAGGCGGGGCTGTCCGACTACCACTTCACCGACTGGATCAGAGAGCACCCGATCGAAGACGACCTCAAGCTGATCGAGTGGGCGACGAAGAACTACCCGGACGCGTATGTCGACTGGTACGAGTTCGACCATCCGGAGCTCGGCAAGGTCGAGCTCGGCGGTTGGGACATCATCAACTACTGGTTCAACGTTCCCTTCGACAGGCTCGAAGACGAGGTCGCGCCCCATTCTGAGTGGGCGCTCTTCCATCTACTCGTCTCGCCGTTGCTCGAAGTGCGGTCGCTCGAGGTCGAGAAGCTGGGGGAGAGCTCGTTCCTCCTCCGCCTCGTGCTAGAGAACTCCGGGTGGCTGCCGACGAACGTGACGGAGAAAGCGGTGGAGCGGAAGGCCGTTCGCGAGCTCGAGATCGAGCTCGAGCTGCACGGTGCCAGGCTCGTCAGCGGTG
>JBBRZA010000053.1:0-22816 GCA_038237145.1 Gaiellales bacterium | reverse complement strand
GTCGACGCGATCGCGAAAGCGCACGGCGGCCGCTGCACGGTGAAGAACTCGCAGACCGGTGCAACGTTCGCACTACGTTTGCCACGATTCGAACAAGCGTCGGTGAGCTCGCTGCAACTCTTACAAAACTCTTAGCCCGAGGGCTCGATTTCTCACGGCGCTCTTAGAGCGCGCGCCTATCTTCACGGTCGAAGGAGGTGATCGACCAATGCATCTATACGGCCAAGTTCTCGACAACTACGTAACGCGCGACCTGCCGCCGCAGACGCTCGACGCGATCGACCTGCACGTCAGCAACTGTCTCTTTTGCGCGCACACGCTCGCAAGCGGGACCGCGGCGTCTACCGGCTGGGAGCGGCGGGGCTTGCTCGGACGCCTCGTCCGCGACTAGAGCACTGACTAATCGTGTGCCGGGGCGGGGCGGCGCCCCGGAATGCGATAGCCGTGGTCGTGGCACAGCGAGCCCGGCGCGTCCTCGGTCAGCGCGTCGCAGTAACCCTTCCCGTAGGCAGCCCGCATGAAGGCAGCCACGACGTCGAGATTCCATTCCGTGATCTCGCCCGCTTCGCGCCAGAGGTCGGTGAGGCGGAGGTCGATATCGAGCTCCAGCAGGTCGATGCGTGTCGGCTTCTTGACCATGGAATGAGGGTAGAAACCGGGTCGGACAACATGCGTCGAGTACGCTCGAGCCCGTGGCCCAGCTCCATTACGGCCCGGCCCGCGTGCCCTCACGGGAGAGCCCCGAGGAGGCGATCGCGCTCCTCCAGGAACGGGGCTATACAGCCTGCGAGATCGACTTCGAGGGGAAGTTCTGGATGGACTATCCGTGGGCCGAGACATTCGGCGAGCTCGCCCGCGATGCGGGCATCGTCCTTTCCGTCCACGCACCGATCGCAGGATTCATGGGCCATGCTGAACGTGGCAAAAAGCTCAATATGGCCGTGGGAATGCTCGACCATTCGGCGGGCATCGCAAAGACGGCCGGCGCGGAGGTCATCGTCTTCCACCCAGGCTTCCTGCTCGGCCGCGAACGTGACGCGGCGATCGACTCCGTGGTGGAACAGCTCGGTGAGCTCCGTGAACGCTTGGAGAAGAAGGACCGCGCCGTTCCCTTCGGGGTGGAGATCATGGGCCGCGTGCGTGAGCTCGGAACTGCGGAGGACGTCTTTGCAATCTCTGCGCGCACAGGCTGGGTCCGCCCCGTCATCGACTTCGCTCATCTCCACGCCGTGACGGACGGAGGCTTCACAGAGACGTCGAGGTTCGAGGAGATCCTCGAAGGAGCGGACGCGGTGATCCCTCCCGAGGCGCCGTTCCACATCCACTTCTCCGACATCGCCTACGCAAACCGCAACGAGACGAAGCACCTTCCGTACGGTGAGGGAACGCTGCGCGTCGAGCCTCTTGGCCTCGCGCTTCGCAACTTCGACCGTCCCGCGACCGTGATCACCGAGTCGCCCGACGAGGCGTCGAACCAGGCGATCCGGGAGGAGCTCTACGCCGCTGTGGCCACGCGCTCTGCGAGCCGCGCCTCGAGCTCGAGCGCCTCAGCCTCGCGCTCGCGCGCGCGCAGAAACTCCGCGTAGGGAGGCAAGATGTCGAGGAGGACCCGGCAGTGCTCGCTGCCGGTGATGATCTCCACGGCTTCACGGAACAGGGTTTCCGCTTCCTCGTCGCGCCCCTGCGCCGCACGCACCTGCCCGAGCGCGACCCGCGTCGTCGCTCGTGACAGGACATCCTCTGCGCTCACCGTCTCGCGCCCGGCGAGCGCGAACTTCTCCGCCTCGTCGATTCGGCCCTCTGCGAGTAGTAGCTGCGCGAGCAGGCGCTGGCTCTCGCACAGCGTGCCGCGCTCCTTCATCGGCGCGAGCAGCCGGATCGACTCACGGAAGAGCTTCTCGGCTTTCGCCGGATTGCCCGTCTCCCACGCCACCTGGGCAAGCTGCCTGGACGTCCAGGCAATCTCCGACACCGATGCCGTCTCACGGTAAAGGTCGAGCGCTTTGGTCAGCCAGCCCTCGGCCTCCTCGTACTGCCTTCGCACGCGATGGAGGCTGCCTTTCGACTGTGCAGCGCTCGCGCGCGCGACGATGCTGCCGCTCTCCTCGGCAAGCGCGACCGCGCGGGCGATGAGCGGCTCGGCCTTGTCCTCTTCCATCCGGCCGATGTAGATCCCCGCCAGCTGAAGCGCGGCCCTCGCTTCGTGGTCCTTTCGCTCGGCAGCCCGCGCGGCCTCGAGAGCCTGCTGCAAATATTCTTCGGCCTCCGCCTCGCGTCCGGCCCATCTCGCCACACGAGCACGGCGGTCGAGCGCCCTGAAGCGACCGTCGTGATCGTCGGCTTCGACGACCGCGAGCGCCTCGTCTGCAAGCTCTGCCGCCCGGCCGAGCTCACCGTCCAGAGAAGCCGCGACTTCGGAAAGCGCTGTCAGGGCTCGACTCTGAATGGCCCGGTCGCCCTCGGCCGCAGCCTCCTCGGCGAGGACGGTCATCTCGTCGCGCACGACCGGAAGATCACCGAGCTGCCACGCCGCGCGCGCGGCAAGAAATCGGCGTCCCAAGGTCGGCTCGAGCTCCACGGAGCGAAGCAGGAGCTTGCGCGCCGAAAGGTTCGATTCGCGCGCGAGCGCGCGCTTGCCTGCCGACCCGAGTGCCTTCGCCGCGGTGCGCGCCAGCTCCTCGGGTGGATGGCCGTCGAGCTCGGCGGAGAGAAGGCACGCCTGGTCGAGGTGGTACGCACGGATCTCGAGCAACTCCTTGTCTGCCTTCTCGCGCAGCCACTCGGCAAAGCGGGTGTGGTATTCGGCACGCCCTGACTTCGACAGACCGCCGTAGGCAACCTCGCGGATGAGCACGTGCTTGAAGCGATACGCCGCCTCGCCGCCGATCGTCGAGCGCTCCTCACGGGAAACGAGGTCGCGCAGGAGGAGGTCGTCAAGCAGGTCCTCGAGCTCGTCCGCGTGGTACTCCGGTGAGAGGTGGTCGATCGCGCCTGCCCAGAAAGTGCGTCCGATTACCGAGCCACGTTGGAGCACGATCTTCGCGCCCGCCGGCAGCCTGTCGATGCGCGCACCGATCATCGCCTGGAGCGAGTCGGGAATCCTGTCGCCACCGTCCGCTCCCTGCTCGACGAGCATCCGCACCGTTTCCTCCACGAACAACGGATTGCCCTCGGCCTTGTCGAGGAGACGTGCACGCACCTTCCCGGTCACGTGGTGTTCCTCGAGCAATGCGTCCGCGAGCGCCTCGCTGTCCTCGCGCCCGAGCGGTTCCAGCTCGATCGCCGTCGAGCGCACGCGCCCCCCTCCCCAGCCCGGCCGCACGTCGAGGAGCTCCGGCCGTGCGAGGCAGAGGATCAGCAGCGCACGCTCGCGCACCCACTGCGCCAGATGGTCGATCAGCTCGAGCAACGGCTCTTCGGCCCAGTGGATGTCCTCGAAGACCATGATCAGCGGTTGCACGTCTGCGAGCTCGTCGGCGAACTCGCGCGCCGCCCACGCGATCTCCGGCGCGCCACGCTCCCCTTCGACCGCTTCCATCACACCAGATGCAAGACCGAGGAGCTCGGCGATCGCCTCGTCGCCGCAACATTCGATCAGCTTTTGCTTGGCCGTCTCCATCGGGTCGTCGTCCGTGATTCCGGCGGCCGCCTTGACCATCTCGGCCAACGGCCAGTACGTCACGCCCTCCCCGTACGGCAGAGCGCGTCCGGTAAGGATCGTGGTGCCCTCGACTCCCGCGAGGAATTCCCGGATCAGGCGGCTCTTTCCGACACCCGGTTCTCCGTAGACGGTGAAGACGTGCGGGCGCCGGTCGCGGATCGTGCGGTCGAGGGTGTTCTCGAGCAGTTCGAGCTCCGATGTGCGTCCGACGAACGGAGCGGACACCTTCGCGTGGGGCCGACCGTCGCGCGTCGCGATGGCGCGGTACGCCGCAATCGGATTGCGAAAACCGCGCAGCTCGAGCGGCCCCGCCGACTCGGCCTCGATGCGGCCCACCGTCAGCCGGTGCGCGGCCTCGCCCATGAGAATCTCCCCCGGTGCAGCAGCCTGCTGCAGGCGCGCGGCCACGTTCACCGCCTCACCAGTCGCGAAGGTCGAGTCTGTCTCGTCAACCACTACCTCGCCCGCCTCGATCCCCACGCGTGCCTCGAGACCGAGCTCGCGAACGTGATCCAGAATCCCCAGACCGGCGCGGACGGCGCGGTCGGCGTCGTCCTCGTGCGCCTGTGGGATGCCAAAGGCAGCCATCACGCGTCACCGGCGAACTTCTCGACGGTGCCACCGTGGGTCTCGATACAGCGCTGGACGCCGTCGAAGAAGGAGGTCACGCGGCGCCGCGTGATCTCCGGATCCTGGCCCGAGACTAGCGCTGTAGACGACACCAGGTCAGCGAACAGAACAGTGGCCAGTTTCCGCTCCATAAAGCCATTCTAGGTACGACTCCGGTAGCTACCGTGGCCGGAAAATCGCGGGCAGTAGCATCCCCGCGATGCTCGACCCGAAGGTTTTCAAGGCGTACGACATCCGCGGGATCTATCCCGACGAGCTCGACGAGGCCGGCGCCTACGCAATCGGCCGCGCCTACGTAGACGAGTTCGAGCCGCGCGTGATCGCAGTCGGGCGCGACATGCGGCTCTCGTCCCCGTCGATGGCCAAGGCGGCCATGCGTGGCGCGGCGGAGGCGGGCGCCGACGTCCTCGACATCGGGATGGTCGGGACCGAGATGGTCTACTTCGCTGTCGGTGACCTCGATCTCGAGGGCGGGATCATGGTCACGGCCTCGCATAACCCGAAGGAGTACACGGGCATGAAGATCGTCCGCCGCGGCGCGCTTCCCGTCGGTGGCGACTCGGGCTTACTGGACATACGCACGCGGGCCATGGCCATTGACGGCGTGCCCGAGGGTCAGACCCCAGGACATGTCCGCCAGCAGGACATCTGGCCGCGGTGGGTCGATGCGGTCCTGTCCTTCATCGACGTCGAAGCTGTGAAGCCGCTGCGCGTCGTCATCGACGCGGCGAACGGCATGGGGGGAGTCATGCTTCCGCCTGTTCTCGAGCGGCTACCGATCGAGGCGGTTCCATACCTTTTCGAGCCGGACGGGACCTTCCCGAACCACGAGCCCAATCCGCTGCTCCCGGAAAATCGTGAGTTCATCATCGAGAAGGTCAGAGCGGAACGGGCCGACCTGGGCGTTGCCTTCGACGGGGACGCGGATCGCTGCTTCTTCGTCGACGACACTGGAGAGTTCGTTCCCGGCGACTTCGTCACGGCCCTCCTCGCCGAGTCGATCCTCGAGAAGGCCCCGGGCGCGAAGATCCTCTACGACGTGCGCGCCAGCTGGGCTGTGCCACAGACGATCGAGCGCGCAGGCGGCATTCCGCTCGTCAATCGCGTCGGCCACGCCTTCTTCAAACACCGCATGCGTGAAGAGGGCGCCGTCTTCGGGGGCGAGGTCTCCGGCCACTATTACTTCCAGGAGTTCTCCCGGGCCGACTCGGGTGTCATTCCATTCCTGCTCATGCTCGAGCTGATCTCGAAGCGCGGGCGGAAGCTTTCGGAGCTCCTGACCGCGTATCGCGAGCGCTACTTCATCACCGGCGAGCTGAACACGCCCGTCGACGACGTGGCGCTCAAGCTGCAAGAGTTGAAGGAGCGCTTCGGACCCGAGGGCAACGTCTCCCACCTCGACGGCCTTTCGGTCGACGCAGAGGACTGGCACATGAACGTCCGGCCGTCCAACACGGAACCGCTGCTGCGTCTGAACCTCGAAGCGCTCTCTCCCGACCTGATGGAGCGCAAGCGCGACGAAGTGCTCGAGGTGATCCGGAGCTGAAGGAGAAGCCCCCGTTCAGGTTCAGCGCGCAGACACGGGTCGGCTTCTCCGATACCGACGCGCAGGGGATCGTTTATTACGGCCGGTATCTCCCCTACTTCGACCTCGCACGCGTCGAGTACCACCGCAACCTAGGCCTGCTAGGGATGGACATCGGCGAGGAAGGTGAGGAGTTCGTCATGCGCGCCTGCACGATCGAGTACCTCGCGCCCGCCATCTTCGACGACCTGATCGAGGTCTACGTGCGCATGGCGCGGATCGGACGCACGAGCGTCACGTACGAATTGGCCGCGTATCAGGCCCGCGACGACGAGTTGATGGTGACGGCGACCCAGACGCTCGTGCTTGTCGACCTCGATGAGCGCAAGGCCGTGCCGATCCCTGAGTCCTACAAGGAGGCCATTCGTGCCTTCGAGGGAGAGGCGCTCGCGACGTGAGCGCCTCTAGCGGCGCGCTCGAGGCGATCGACCGGATCCTCGACCGCGGCGGTGACGCGGACGAGGTGCTTCGCGACGTGGTTGCCGTGCTCCACGACGGCTACCCATGGGTTGGGATCTCGTTCGTCGAGGAAGGCGAGCTCGTGCTCGGCCCCGCGCTCGGAGAGCGGACAGCCGAGCCGACGGCGATCCCGATTTCGTACGAGAACAACGTCGTCGCCGAGCTAGGCGTGATCGCCGACGACGTCATAACCGAAGACCGGGCATTCCTGGAACGAGTAGCGCTGCTCATCTCGCCCTACTGCCTCGTCGGTTGGGACACCGGCGGCGAAGCCTGGTCTCCCTAGGAGACGTCACGTGCCTGCACCGGTCGTGTCCGTGGCCGTCGCAGCTACCAGCGCTTGGTGGAGCCGCACGAGAGCCGTGACCGTTGAGGACGGAGGCTAGTGCGAGCGAAGCAGCACTAGATTCCGGCCAAACTGACGCGGGCGCGGACGCGGAAGCGCCCGTGCCAGCGCGGTTGACGGCCGGCGCCCACCCCGCGCTCGTAGAAGTGCACGGGCTTGGCCCGTGCACGTTTCCCGCGAAGCGGCGTAACCGAGGCCGGGCGACAGCGAAGCTTTCGCCCGGATCAACCGCGCCGGCCGTCCGGCGGCCGGCGTAGACGCCTCACCTGAGCGAAGCGAATTTCAAAGAGGCCGCGCGCCCGCCCGTTGTCCTCGAAAACGGTCGGGCGCCGCAGCTTTGGTGCCCTCTCCCCCTTGCACTCGTTGTAGTCAGATTTGCGGCGCGCGCTATCCCTGAAACGAGGTACCTCGCTCGTTCGAGGGATAATCCCTCGAACAAGGGACAAGAGTTGGAGGTCAGCTGGGCGTGACGCGGTACGCGTCGAAGACGGCTTCGATGTTCCGCAGCGCCGTCAACAGGCCACGCAGCTCCTTGACGTCGCCGACCTCGGCGACGTACCAGTTCCGCGCCATCTGATCTTCGACTGTGCCGCCGTACGAGACGATGTTGGCTCCGTGCTCGGCAAAGGTACGCGCCACGTCCTCGAGCAGTCGGGCGCGGTCCCAGGACTCGACCGCGATCTGGACACGAAAGCTCTGTGACGCGCCGCCGTCCCAGGTCACCGGCGTGAAGCGCTCGGGCTGGCGCGCAAGCGCCTTGACGTTCGGACAGTCGCCCCTGTGGATGGTGATGCCCTTCCCGAGCGAGATGTAGCCGACGATCTCGTCTCCCGGCACCGGGGTGCAGCACTTTGCGAGCCGCACGAGGACCTCGTCGACGCCGTGGACATTGATTCCGTAGTTGTCGCTGTCGACGGCGTGCTTCGCACGCGGCGCCTTGAGCGTGACGGCTTCCTCCTCGGCAACCTGCTCCGTCTTCAGCCGCTGGAGGACCTTGTTGACCACCTGCTGCGGGCCGATCTTGCCGGAGCCGAGCGCAAGATAGAAGTCCTCGGCCTTCTTGAAATTCATGTCGCGAATGACCTCCGCGAGCACGGCCGACCCGGCGAGCTTGCGGTAGGGCAGCTTCGCGGCCTTGAGCGATTGCTCCAGCGAGTCGCGCCCTTTCTGCTCCTGATCCTCGCGCGTCTCGCGCGAGAACCATTGCCGGATCTTGTTACGCGCGCGCGAGGAGGCCGCCAGCGAGATCCAGTCTCGCGACGGCCCGCGGCCGACCTTCGAGGTCAGGATCTCGACGAAGTCGCCGTTCTTCAGCCGGTAGTGCAGCGGGACGATGCGGCCGTTGATCTTCGCGCCGACGGTGCGATGCCCGACGTCTGTGTGCACCGCGTAAGCGAAGTCGATCGGGGTCGAGCCCGAAGGAAGGGTCTTCACCTCGCCTTTCGGCGTGAAGACATAGACCTCGTCGTCGACGAGATCCGTCAGGAATGCGCGCTTGTACTCACCGGGCTCGTCGATCGTGTCGGGCTGCGCCTCCATCAACTGGCGCACCCAGCTCTCCCAGGCCTCGTCGGTCCTCGGGTGACGCCCACCCTTGTAGCGCCAGTGAGCGGCGATGCCGAACTCCGCGGTCTCGTGCATCTCGCGAGTACGTACCTGGATCTCGAGCGGTCGTCCCTCCGGGCCGATCACCGTGGTGTGCAGCGACCGATAGCGGTTGAACTTCGGCATCGCGATGTAGTCCTTGAAGCGGCCGGGCATCGGCCTCCACAGCGAGTGGATCAGGCCGAGCGCGCCGTAGCAGTCGCGCGTCCCTTCGTCGCCGGAGCGCTCCACGGTGACACGCATCGCCGTGAGGTCGTAGATCTCGTTGAACTCGCGGCCCTTCTTCGCCATCTTGTCGTAGATGGAGTAGAAGTGCTTCGCACGGCCCGAGATCTCGACGGGAATGTCGACCTTGCTCAGCTCGATCTGCAAGACCCGTGCGGCCTCGGACACATGAGATTCGCGATCGGCGCGGCGCTCGCTGACCATCGCCTTGATCTCCTCGAACTTGCGCGGATGCAGGACCTCGAACGCAAGGTCCTCCAGCTCCCATTTCATCGCGTGGATACCGAGCCGGTGTGCAAGCGGCGCGTAGACCTCGAGCGTCTCTTTCGCCTTCTGGATCTGCTTCTGCTTGCCGAGGTACTCGATCTCGCGCAGGTTGTGCAGCCGGTCGGCCAACTTGATCAGGATCACGCGGACATCCGCCGCCATCGCGACGATCAGCTTGCGGTAGTTCTCGGCCTCCGCCTGTTCGCGGCTCTGGAACTGAACACGCGTCAGCTTTGTGACGCCCTCGACGAGCTTCGCGACCTCGTCGCCAAACTCGGCGCGGACGCCTTCCAGCTCGACATCGGTGTCTTCGACGACGTCGTGGAGGAGCGCCGCAGCGATCGTCTCGTCGTCGAGCCGGAGCTGGGCGCAGATCTTCGCAGCGCCCCAGGGGTGAAGCACGAACTCCTCGCCTGAACGGCGCTGCTGGCCTTCGTGAGCGTTCGCCGCGAAGAGAAAGGCCCCCCGGATCAGGTCGCGATCGACCTCCGCGTTGTAGGCGGAGACTGCCGCAATCAGCTCGTCGATGAGCTCTTGATGCTTTTCGTGAGCCTCAATGACAGCCATACCCTCAGTGTACTCCGGGGGTATCGGGCTCCCTTCCCCCGTTCAAGGGGCGTATCTCAAGGGCAGGAACGGGCGCTCCGATGCTGAAGGGGAGTCGTCCATGCACTGGTACAGACGCCGACAGGAACGAAAGGCCGCCGCGCGCGCCGCGCGTCTGCTCGTCGCGCTCAACAGCCTCGCAGGGGGACGGCCACAGGCAGCACCGCGCGCCCGTAAGGCGTCGCTCGGCACCGCCCGCTAGTACGCGATCCCGAACGTCTCGGGCGGGTAGATGGCCCGGCCGCGGAACGCAGGGTCATACCCTGCGAGCGGACGGATCATGAAGTACTGCGGGCCGCGCGCCTCCGAGGGCGGCTCGATCCCGACGGCGTCGGCGCGAATAAAGCCGAAGCGCTCGTAATACTTCGGGTTGCCCTCGATCAGCAGCAGCGGCTCACCGCGAGCGTCAGCGATCCGGATCGTCTCCTCCATCAGCGCGCTGCCAATGCCACGCCGCTGGTGCGGTGGAAGAACCGCCACCGGTCCGACCTGCAGCACGCGTCGGGCGCCGGGCTCCACGTCGACGTAGCTGGAGATGACGTGTCCGCGGGTCTGACCCTCGGACACGGCCACGAGGGACAGCTCCGGCAGGAACCGATCCGATTCGCGGATTGCGTCGACCAGCTTCGCTTCGAGTGGGTCGCCGAACGCTTCGTCGTTGACCTCTCGAATTGCGTCGTGGTCGGCCGCTGTCTCCGGCCGGATGATCACGCCGCGCGGAGCAGTGCCGGCTCTGCGAGCAGCGTCCGGAACGTCTCGGACTCGAGCGGATGGCGCTTCGGCCCTCCCTCCTCGACCTCGAGCTCGTCGAAGATCTTCTGCGCGGGAGCGTCACGCGACTGCGCGGACCATTGCGTTCGCAGCCACGTGTAGAGCTCGTCGAAGCGATCGTCGGCGTCGAAGACACGACGCACGACGAGTTGCGGCGACACCGTCCCGTTCCAGTGGTTCTCCTGCAGGCGAAACGCCACGTCGTAACGTCCTTCGCGTCGGTAGCGGTCGAGCTTCGTCCCTTGCCCGAAGGCGATGGCGCCGCCGGCGTCGCTGCCGTCTAGGTGCACGCGGAAGCGAAGATGCTTCCCATCGCCCACCGTCGCGAGCTCGCCGAGCTCGCAACCCGGCGCGAGCAGCGTGACATCGGGGTTGGCAAGACCGAACGGCGCGAGAGCGCGCAACTCTTCGCAGAGCTCGAGCGTGAGCTTCGCGCCGCGCGGCAAAACCGCGTCGACGACGGTCGCCGGGACGAGGTCCTCCGGTCCGAGCAGCCCTTCCGCTTGAGCCGCGAAGGCCTCGGCGAAGGGCTCGACTTGATCCGGCGTGATCGAGAGACCCGCAGCCGCACGATGACCGCCGAACCGCTCGAGGAAGGTCGAGCATGCACCGAGCGCGCCGTGGAGATCGAACGACGGAATGGAGCGCCCCGAGCCCTTCCAGAGCCCGTCGGTTCCCGCGATGAGGACGACCGGACGGTGATAGCGCTCGACGAGACGTGAGGCGACGATGCCGATCACGCCCTCGTGCCAATCTTCGCCCCACACGACGTACGCGGAACGGCGCCGTTTCGCTTCCGGCCATTCTTCGACCTGTGCGATCGCTGCACGCACGATCTTGTCCTCGACGGCCTGCCGGTCGCGGTTCAGCTCCTCGAGACGGTCGGCGAGGCGGCGTGCTTCGTCGGCGTCTTCCGTCAGCAGCAGCTCGAGCGCTGCGCGCGGATCGCCGAGCCGGCCTGCGGCATTGATCCGCGGCGCGAGCCGAAAGCCCACCTTGCCCGCGTCGACGGCGGCCGGATCGACTCCCGCAGCCTTCATCAGCGCGCGCAGCCCCAGTTTCTGAGTTCGGGCGAGCGTGCGCAGCCCGGCGATCGCAAGCGATCGGTTCTCACCGATGAGCGGGACCACGTCCGCGATCGTCGCGAGCGCCACGAGATCGAGATGGCGACGCAGCACCTCGGACTCTGCGCCCAGCAACGCCTGGCCGAGCTTGTAGACGACGCCGGTCCCACAGAGGTCCTGAAACGGATAGTCGGACGGGCGCGTCGCGGCGATCGGGCAGTCCGGCAGCTCGTCGCCCGGACGATGGTGGTCGGTGACGATGACGTCGAGCCCGAGCTCGCTTGCGCGCCGGACCTCTTCCACGGCAGTGATGCCGCAGTCGACCGTCAGGACGAGCCCGCAACCTTCCTCCGCAAGCCGCTCGAGCGTCTGGCCGCTGACGCCGTACCCCTCGTCGAAGCGGCTCGGCAGGTGCCACTCGACCTCCGCGCCGAGCTCCCGCAGCACGAGCACGGCGAGCACCGAGGCGCAAATCCCGTCCACGTCGTAATCGCCGTGCACGCAGATCCGCTTCCCGGCAGCGATCGTGGCGCGAAGCCGCTCCACCGCAGCGGCCATGTCCCCCAGCAGGAAGGGATCGTGCAGGGGCTGCTCGCCGGCCAGGAAGGCCCGCGCCACCTCGGGGTCGCCGTAGCCGCGCCGGACGAGCACGCTTGCCGTGATCTCGCTGAGGCCGAGCTCCTTTGCGAGGCCGCTCGCCTGCCGGTGCGGGCACGGACGGATCGTCCAGGTGCCCTCAGACATGCACGACTACCGTACGAATCGTGTCGGACGGCGCCCACCTGCGGGAGGAGTTCCTCCTCGACCCAAGTGTGACGTTTCTGAACCACGGCTCTTTCGGGGCGACGCCCCGCGCCGTCTTCGAGCGCTACCAGGAATGGCAGCTCGAGCTGGAGCGCCAACCGGTGCTGTTTCTCGCCCGCCGGCTCGATGAGCTGCTCGCGGAAGCGCGCGCCGCGCTCGGCGCTTACGTAGGCGCGGATCCGGAAGATCTGGTCTTCGTCCAAAACGCGGGAGCTGCGGTCAATATCGCGGCGTGGCCGCTCGGCCTGCAACCGGGCGACGAGGTGTTGTCGACGGACCTCGAATACGGTGCGCTCGACCTCACCTGGGAGCATGTTTGCGGAGACTTCGACGCGCGGTACGTGCGAACACCCATCCGGCTCCCGGTCACGAGCGCGGAGGAGATCGTCGAAACGGTCTGGGCCGGAGTCGGGCCGCGAACGCGCGCGCTCTTCCTCAGCCACCACACGTCCTCGACCGCGATGACCCTTCCGGTCGGCGAGCTTTGCCGCCGCGCGCGAGAGGCCGGAATCCGAACGGTTGTCGACGGAGCACACGTGCCGGCACATCTCCCGCTCAACGTGGCTGAGCTCGACGCCGACTACTACGCGGGCAACTGCCACAAGTGGCAGTTACATTTCTCGCGACGAGGCTCGGGAGCTACCCCGACCTCGTCTTCTAGCGGCTGCTCCAGCAGAGTCTGCGGACACCGCCGCTCAGCGGCAGGGACATTTGTCATGTCGCGGCGGGGCCAGCGTGGAAAGGCACGACGGCTGGTGTTGCCTCCCCGAGCCGAAGCGTGATCGGCGCGGGTGGCATCGGCTCGGACAGGTCGTGCAGCTCGCCGCGCGACCAGCAGTAGCCGCTCGCGTAGTCGAGCATCGCGGGCTGAAGCCCCGTCAGCCAGCACGCGAGATGAGCCGCCATCGGCTTGCCCTCCGCTGCTTCGAGTCGTGCGTGGAAGGCACCAGCGAGCACAAGCAGCGGCCGACGCCGATCCCACTCCGTCAGGAGCCGGGCGGCCATCTCCGGCTCGCGCACGCCCACCTGCGCCTCCCAGCCTTCCGGCGGCTCGGGATCGAGCCGGTCGAACACGATCACCTGATCCAAACGGCTTTCACGGCGAAGCCGCTGAAGCAGCGCGAAATGCCCCGCGGCGATCCGTCCGTCGCCGCAGAAGAACTCCGCTGAGGGCGGGAGCGACCACAGCTCCTCGAAATCGAGCAAGCCGCTGCGGAGGAAGGCTTGCACCGGCGCTTCCATCTCCTCGTGCGACCACTCGAACGCGACCGCACGTGCCTCTAGCGCAACGGCAAGCGCGTAAAGAACACTCGGCGTCTCGCGGACTCCGTGCGGCTCGCCCACGAGCAGAAGACCAGCCTCAGCGAGCGACGCCGCCGCACGAGCGAGAACGTCCGGCTCAAACGTGAAATCGGCAAACGGATGCTCCGCGACCGCGGCAGCAAACTCGGAGGGAGACGAGACAACCATCCCCTCGAACATAGCCAGATCTCCACCAACGACAGGCACCTGGTCTGAGTCCTTTGGCCGTCATCGCCACAAGTGGCTTTGTGCGCCGAAGGGAGCGGGCTTCCTGTACGTGCGCCGCGAGCTTCAGCGGGATGTGCATCCCCTACAAATCAGCTGGGGTTACGAGGGCGATGAACCCGGCTTCGTGGCACGTCACGAGAAGCAAGGGACGCGCGATCCGTCCGCGTACCTGACGGTGCCGGCCGCAATCGCCTGGCAGAGGGAACACAACTGGGACTCCGTGCGCGAACGGTGCCACGGGCTCGCGCGCCGCGCACGCAACGAGCTGGGTCTCGAGCCGCTGACGCCCGACTCCGAGGAGTTCTTCCGGCAGATGGTCACGCTCCGTGTCCCCGAGGATGCGCCGAAGGATCTGCAAGAGCGCCTCTACGGCGAACATCGAATCGAGGTCCCGGTTTTCGAGCGCGGAAAGGAGCGGCTCATCCGTGTCTCGTTCCAGGGCTACAACGACGCCGCCGATCTCGAACGGCTCCGCGACGCCCTCGCAGCGCTTCTCTAAGCCCCGTACGCGAACGGATACTCGAAGACGTCGAGCGCCTTCTCCGCGGGAGCCGGAATCTCGAAGCTCATGCCGGACCGGCTGTCCTCCACCGCCACCGTCAGCGCGTTCGTGATGCGGCTCCACAGAAGCGAGACCTCGATGCCGTCCGCCGAGCGGTGATGAAGCTCTGTGAGTGTCGTATCGGTCATGTCGTCACCGTTGCAGTTGGAGGGATTGCGCGACACCTGGCCAACCGGCATCTTTGGGTACGGTCGACCCCCGTCCTAATCGGGGGCTAATCCCTACTCGCGCGGCAGCTGGACGCCCAGCAACGTCAGGCCCACGAGCAGCAGGATGAAGGCGAGCCCTGCCCCCACCAGTAGGCGGGGATGGCGCGCACGGCTGAGCGAATCCCAGCCCACTCGGCCCCAGAAGGCGAGGAGCCCTGCGACCGCAGCGAGGCCGATCACGAGGACGGGTGCGAGCAGTGCGGCACGGCCGAACGAAAGGTCGGTGAGCCAGACGGTGACGACCACGAGCCCGGTCACGGCGGCGGATGCGGCGGCGAGGCGAGCGCTCACAGGGCAAACCTAGCGCGGCGCTATGCTCGGCTAGTGACAGAGGCGAACTACGTCTCCGGCGACGACTACGTCATCGAGTTCCACGAGCACCGCTTCGCCTTCAATTCTTCCGATTTCGAGCAGCGCGTCACGGCCGCGGCTGTGAAGCTCGGCCTCGTCGGGGACAATGAGCTCGACGACGACGAGACCGCCGACCTCGTCGAGCTCGTCGAGCGGGACTGGATCGACGAGCCGCGCAGCGGCCTCGGGAGATATCTCGTCCGCCACTGGGAGCGCGTGTCGCTCGTCGGCGGCGAGTCGCTCGTTTACTGGCTGAAGAAGCTCGTCTTCCGCGGCGCGTGGCTCGATCATCGCGTCAAGGAAGGGCTGCTCGAGGTCGCCTGGGACGAAGAGGTCGCGGACTTCGGGTACAGCGACCCGAACGGCGACCGTGCGCTGCTCGAGCTCGCTCCCGTGCCCTCCTGGCACGAGTTGCAGTTCAAGCGTTGATCCGCGCAGGACTGATCGCCGCGTACCTGGCGGCGCTGCTGGCGGTCGATACGCAGATCGAGTTGCCCGGCCAGCTCGCACTGGGAGGCCTCACCTGGATCGTGCTCCTCGTGGCCGTGCGGCCACTAGGGGCCGAACGACGGGCGCAAGTCGCGGTGGTCATCTGCGCGGCAACGCTGGCGGAGCTGACGGGCTCGATTCTGTGGGGCGTGTACTCCTACCGGCTGCACAACCTGCCCACCTTCGTTCCGCCGGCCCATGGGCTCGTGTTCATGGCCGGCTTGTCGTTGAGCGAGGCGCTTCGACGTCACTCGCGCGCCCTGGTGGCCTTCGCCGCCGCGGCCGTCACGGTCTGGGGCGTGCTCGGATTGACAGTGCTGCCGCGAATGGACGCCGCGGGTGCGCTCTGCATCCCCCTATTGCTCGCGTTCCTCTGGCGCTCTCGAGCTCGCGCCGCGTACGCGGGCGTCTTTCTCGTCGTGGCGGCACTGGAGCTCTACGGGACGGCGATTGGCACCTGGCGGTGGGCGGAGGAGCTCCCCGGGCTCGGGATTCCCGACGGCAATCCGCCGAGCGGCGTCGCTGCCGGCTACGTCTGGTTCGACGTCATGGCCCTGCTGTTCGCGCCGCGCCTGCTCGCCGCCGTGCGGTGGACGTGGCTGTTACGGCGACGTCCGGTGCCTGGCACTGGGCAGGCCTAGATAGAGGGGCGGTCGCAGGACGAACCTGCGACCGCCGGTGGAGGATGTGAGCTGCGGCCCCTCACGATCCTCCTGAGACTCAGAATTGAGGCGAACAGCCGTTTCTGCACTCCCCCGGGTGGGTGAAGTGAAGCACTCGAATGAACCATCCAAAGGGGGAGGAATCAACCAGCGTGGGTGATCCATGCTCCACGTGTACCACCTGTCCTCACCGGTTCTGCACTGCGGCAGAACCTAGCCCCGAAACTGCGGTCGGGGCGGACATTTCCAAGGGCCGGAACCCTATGCGGCGGGATCCGGCCCTCTCTCTTTCGGAAGGGCGAATCCCGGGCGGCGGGATTCGTCCGCTGGTCCGAGCGCGATGCGCCTGATCGCCCCGATCGGGATGATGTGATCCTCCGGCTCGCCGTCGGCAGCATGGACGGACAGCGTCAGGAAGCCGTAACCCGGCTCGCCCGAGAGAGACAGGAGCGCCAGCCGCTCGCCGTCTCCCAGCTCTACCTCCACGTGGGTCCGCTCCGCCGTGTGGGCCGCCGCGTAGCGCTCGATCTGCCGGTGGACGTTCTCGACGAAATCGTCGAGGGACGGTTCGGCCACCCCCGGAACCCAGAAATCGGGGCTCAAAAGAGCTTCGTGTCTTCGCCGGCGACGCCGAATCGCTCGCGGCCGAGCTGCGTGATGATGCGACCGCGTGGCGTGCGCTGCAGGAAGCCGAGCTGAAGGAGATACGGCTCGTAGACATCCTCGATCGTGTCCTGCTCCTCCCCGAGGGCGACGGCGAGCGTCGACAGGCCGACGGGCCCGCCGCCGAACTTGACGAGGATCGCCTCCATCAGCGCCCGATCGATGCGCTCCAGCCCGTCGCCATCGACTTCGAGCAGGTCGAGCGCCTCGCGCGCGACCTCGTTGGTGATCTTGCCGTCGTGCTTCACCTGCGCCACATCGCGCACGCGCCTGAGGATCCGGTTCGCGATGCGGGGGGTGCCGCGAGAGCGGCGCGCAATCTCGTCCGCTGCGTCCTCGGCGATCTCGACGTCGAGGATCCGTGCCGAACGGCGGACGATCGTCCCGAGCTCTTTCGGCTCGTAGTACTCCAGCCGGAAGGTCATGCCGAAGCGGTCGCGTAGCGGTGTCGTCAACAGCCCTGTTCTCGTCGTCGCGCCGATGAGCGTGAAAGGCGGAAGGTCAAGCGTGAGGGTGCGCGCCGCCGCGCCCTGGCCGACGATGATGTCGAGCCGGAAGTCTTCGAGCGCAGGATAGAGAATTTCCTCGATTGCGCGGTTGAGGCGGTGGATCTCGTCCACGAACAGGACGTCGTGCCGCTCGAGGCCGGTGAGGATCGCTGCCATGTCGCCCTTCCGCTCCAGCGCGGGGCCGGCGATGCAGCGAATGCCAACGCCGAGCTCCTCGCGGACGATGTAGGCAAGGCTCGTCTTGCCGAGACCAGGTGGGCCCACGAGGAGCACGTGGTCGAGGGCCTCGTCTCTCCCCTTCGCGGCATCGAGTGAGATCGCAAGCTGCTCCTTGATCCGGTCCTGGCCGACGAACTCGGTCAGACGGCGCGGACGCAGCGATTGCTCGAGGTCGTCCTCCTCGGGCATCACAGCTGGAACGAGAAATTGGGTGGCCATTTAGGCTGCCTTTAGCGCTTCGCGCACGCGTTCCTCCGGCGACAGCTCAGGATCGACCCTCGCGAGAGCCATTTCCGCCTCCCCGAGGGAGTACCCGAGCTCGACGAGAGCGTCTCGCGCCATCAGATGCGGCTGGGTCCCGACTGCCGATGAGATCGGCACCGGAGCGTCGCCGATCTTCTCCTTCAGCTCCAGCACGATGCGCTCGGCGGTTTTCTTGCCGATGCCCGGGATGGCCTGGAACCGCGCTGTGTCCCCGAGTACGATCGCCCGCCTCAGATCAGCGGCCGGCGAACCGGACACGATTCCCAGCGCGACCTTCGGGCCGATGCCGTTCACGGAGAGCAGCAGGAGGAAGAGCTCGCGCTCGGCAGCCTCGGCGAACCCGTACAGCTGTAGCGCGTCCTCGCGCACGTGCAGATACGTGTGCAGAGACACCTCCGCGGCTCCGTCCGCCGCTCGAACGGCAGACGGCGTCGCGGCGACGAGATACCCGACACCGCCGACGTCGAGAACGAGCCCGTCCGGTGTGTTCGCCACTGGACGGCCCCGGAGGCGCGCGATCATCCCGCCGCGATCCTCAGGAGCAGCGGCGGCGCGAGCGCATGGCAGATTGCGACTGCAAGCGCGTCGGCCGCATGCGACGTTTCCGGCTCGACCTCGAGGCCCAGGATCACCTTCACCATCCTCTGCATCTGCTGCTTCTCGGCGCGGCCGTAGCCGCAGACCACCTGCTTCACGCGGGCCGGTGAATACTCAGCGCACCCGACCCCGGCGTTGGCGGCCGCGACCATGATTGCCCCGCGCGCCTGCCCGACGGAGAGTGCGGTGCGGGCGTCGGCGCCGACGAACGACTCCTCGATTGCGACGGCATCGGGCTGATGAAGCTCGACGAGCTCGACCACGGCGTCGAAGATCGTCTTCAGACGCAGCTCCGGGCGTTCGGCCGCGGACGTTTTCCACCACCCGTGGTCGATGGCCCTGAGGCGCCCGTCTTTTTCGTGGACGATGCCGTACCCGCAAGAAGCCGTCCCTGGATCGATGCCGATGACCTTCACGGTGAAAGGTTAGGCGCCTCACCGGACGTATCCTTCCAGCCAATGCCCGGGGACATCTGGCTCACCTTCCCTGACGGGACGGAGCACGAGCTCAAGGAAAGCGTCACGGTCGGACGGGACGCGTCGAGCGACCTCGCGTTCGCGTCGCCGACCGTGAGCCGCGAGCACGCTGAGCTGACCTTCCGCGACGGACGCTGGTACGTCGAGGATCGCGGCAGCTTCAACGGGACGTTCCTGAACGGAACGCGAGTCCAGCCGGGAATTCCGCTCCCGCTCCGCCACGCCGACCGGATCGGAATCGGCTCGGAGACCGTCCTCTTCTCCTGGCCGGCGCAGCTGCAGGATCCCGATACGACCGAATCGCTCGAGGAAGTCGCACCTACGGCGTCCGCCCAACTGTCAGCCTTCCAGCGCCAGGTCATGCAGTGTCTTTGCGGGCCGTGGCTGGCCGGGGCGAGTCTCGAAAGTCTGCCGTCGAACGAGCAGATCGCGGCGCAACTGGGAACACCGGGCGCGACGGGTACGGTCAAAGCGGCGCTGCGTCGCATCTACGCGAAGGCCGGCCTGTCCGACCAACCTGCCCACGCCAAGCGGCGGGCCTTGTGCCGAGTCGCCCGGCAACGCGGTTGGGTCTGAAGAAAAAGGAGAGGGAGCCGAAGCTCCCTCGTGACCCCCTCCGCCTGAGCCCTCAAGGGTAGGCCGCTCTCGAAAATCGGGGGTGGCCGAGTGGGTAACCGCGGTGACCCGCGGGCCGCTAGGCGACCGTCTCGAGGACCTGCTCGGGGATGTCGAAGTTCGCGTAGACGTCCTGGATGTCGTCGCTCTCCTCGAGCTGATCGATCAAGCGCAGGATCTTCTTGGCGGCCGACTCGTCGGCGACCTCGACGGTCGTCTTCGGCACCATCGTCAGCTCCGCGGCCTCGACCGTGAAGCCCGCGCTCTGAAGCGCCTCGCGTACCGCGGCCAAAGCTTCGGGCGCCGAGACGACTTCATAAGTGGAGCCGTCCAGCGAGACGTCGTCGGCGCCACCTTCGGCCGCGGCGAGCGTCAGCTCGTCTTCGTCGACGCCGTCGGCGGGAACGATGACGACCGCTCGCCGCTCGAAGAGCCAAGCGACCGCGCCGGAGGTGCCCAGGTTGCCGTCGAACTTGTCGAAGGCGTGGCGCACGTCGGACGCGGTGCGATTGCGGTTGTCCGTCAGCGCCTCGACGATCACGGCGACGCCGCTCGGGCCGTAGCCCTCGTACACGACCGTCTCGAACGTCTGCGCATCCGAGTCCGCACCTGCACCGCGTGCGATCGCGCGCTCGATGTTGTCCTTCGGCATCGAGTACGAGCGCGCCTTCTCGATTGCGTTCTGCAATGCCAGATTCCCGGCGGGGTCAGGCCCGCCCTCCTTCGCCGCGACGATGATCGCCCTCGAGAGCTTCGAGAAGAGCTTGCCGCGCTTCGCGTCCGCGGCGCCCTTCTTGTGCTTGATCGATGACCACTTGCTATGCCCTGACACTCATCGCCTCCCTGACCGCATTCACGAACAACTCGTGCACCCGCGTATCTTCCGTCAGTTCGGGGTGGAAGGACGCCACGAGGATGCGCCCGTCTCGGATGAGCACCGGCTCGCCCTCGTGGTCGGCGAGGACCTCTACGTCTCCGGTGACACGAACGCGCGGCGCCCGGATGAAGACGCCACGCAAAGGCGAGCTGTCGCCGGCAAGCAAGAGATCGGCTTCGAAGCTCGCGACCTGGCGCCCGTACGCGTTCCGGTCGACCTCCACGTCAACGAGCCCGAGATGGTCGCGGTCGAGGACGATCATCCCGGCACACGTACCCAGGATCGGGCGGTCGAACGCCCGAATTGCCTCGTCCAGCCCGTAGAGCCGCATCAAACGCATGAACGTCGTCGACTCCCCGCCGGGAACGACGAGCCCGTCCAGATCCTTCAGCTGCTCGGGCTTCCGCACCTCGATCGCGTCGACCCCGAGCCGCCGCAGCATCGCAACGTGTTCGCGAAAGTTGCCCTGGACGGCGAGGACACCGACGCGTGGGCGCATTACCAGCCTCGGGTCTCGAGCAGCTCTTCGGGCGCAAGGGCAGCAACGGAAAGGCCGCTCATCGCATCGCCCAGTCCGCGCGATACGCGCGCGAGGATCTCTGCGTCGTTGAAGTGAGTCGTCGCCTCGACGATCGCCTTGGCACGCTCGCTCGGATTCCCGGACTTGAAGATGCCGGAGCCGACGAAGACACCGTCCGCGCCGAGTTGCATGCAGAGCGCTGCGTCGGCGGGAGTTGCGATCCCACCTGCAGTGAAGGTCACCACCGGCAGGCGACCGTTTTCCGCGACCCAGCGCACGAGCTCCACCGGCGCCTGGGCATTCTTCGCCTCGCTGTAGAGCTCGTCCGGATCCATCGCGCCGAGGCGCTTGATCGCGCCGAACACCGAGCGCATGTGCGTGACGGCGTTGACGATGTCGCCGGTTCCCGCCTCGCCCTTCGTCCGGATCATCGCCGCGCCTTCGCCGATCCGCCGCAGAGCCTCACCGATGTTGGTGCAGCCGCAGACGAACGGGACGGTGAATTTCCACTTGTCGATGTGATGCGCGGTGTCGGCCGGCGTCAGGACCTCTGACTCGTCGATGTAATCAACCTCGAGCGCCTGCAGAATCTGCGCCTCGACGAAATGGCCGATGCGCGCCTTGGCCATGACCGGGATCGTCACGGCCTCCTGAATCTCGATGATCTTGTCCGGGTCGGCCATCCTGGCGACGCCGCCCTCGGCGCGGATGTCGGCCGGAACACGCTCGAGAGCCATCACGGCGACCGCTCCAGCCTCCTCGGCGATCCGGGCCTGGTCGGCATCGGTGACGTCCATGATCACCCCGCCTTTGAGCATCTCGGCGAGGCCACTCTTGACGCGCATCGTCCCGATCTCGACCATCGCCCCGATTCTAGCCGGAGGGATCAGCCCTTCAGGCAGGCAAAGACCTTGTTCAGCTCATCCTGCGGCGGGGTGACCGTCCAGAGGAGGACCGCGTTCTTCTGTGTCCGCATGACGTCGTTGATGTGGGGACGGAGCTTCTTGGGCGCAAACCTCTTGAAGGCGGCGGCGATCTGGATGGCGTCGTCGGAGTTTTGACCGAAGGCGATCGTGAGGGCGTTGCCCGGCTCGTTCGCCCGCAAGCCGCCGTTCGGCGCGTTGGCCGCGAGGATCCCCACCTTCGCGTCGTCGGTGGTGACGCGGTAACCCTCTCCCTTGAGGCACTTCGCAGTCGGCCCCCCCTTGAAGGCGGAAGGCTCGCCGGAGCTGCAGCCCGCCAGGAACAGCCCAGCGGTGATCGAGATGGTGAGAGCGAGGCGCATTTGCGCGCCGGACTGTACCGCGACCCCAGGACCGAGCCGGAGTTTGCCGAATCCGGCGGCGACATTCCTGCGCGCGCCCGGCTGTTACGCGTACCAGGTCGATGGACGCGGCTTCAGCTATCTGATCGTCTTCGAGGCGAGTGTGTATTCGTCCGGTTAGGCACGCCAGGTGTCGTACCTTTACCGCTTTCAAATTCCCCCTTTTGAGGGTAGGCCGTTCGGCCTATCAGCCCGATGTTTATGGACTACAGAAACTTCAGGGGATTAACGGTGTCGCCGTCGTGCTCCTCTGTCTTTCCCGGCGGATCGCGGCCGAAAAGTGACGGGAGAAAACATGTTCATCGCACTCGAGTCTGGGATCAGCACGGTGGTCCACCAAGAGCGGATCGTGAAGCTCGAGACCGAGCTCGATCAACTCAGGGCAGCCGTTCAGGACAACAAGATCGTGGAACAGGCGACCGGGGCGATCAGCGTCCGATACCGGATGTCTCCGAACGAAGCTTTCGAGATGCTACGCGACGGAGCGAGGGCCCAGCGGCGCAACCTCCATGAACTCGCCTCCCAGGTCACCGCCAACGGCGGGAGTTTCGCCGGAGCCTAGTTTCCAAAGCTGCGGGCGCTCCTTCGGATCGATTGCGTGCAACCGAGACCCGCACAACTGGAGGGTTGGTGTGAAATTCGGCCGACGTCGGGGGCCCGCTCCAGACCAAGCCGGGCAGTGCGGTCGTTCGCGGTGCGTTGCGGAGCTACGTGCCGCGGGCGAACGTGCTGATCCGGCGCCGTAGCGTCATCCGGCCCGGCGGAATTTCACATCAGGCCTCTAGTAGTGCTTTGTTACTCACGTCGGTGGAAGAGCGTGAGTTGGTCGAGGTCGACGAGCTGGTAACAGGTTCGGCAGCGGCCGGCCCAACAGCGCAGCACGGGTTGCAGAAGCAGCACCGTCTGCGGCAGCGTCAGGCCGGCCG
>JBBRZA010000052.1:0-22915 GCA_038237145.1 Gaiellales bacterium | reverse complement strand
TCAAACCCTCCTCCTGCGTCCCACTCAAGGCCGGAGGCTAAGCGACGCGCAGCGGCTTAGCCGCAGGCGTACTGATGTGGGCGCGGACGCTTCAGCGCCCGTGCCCAAACGGTTGACATCAAGCGCCAACCGTCCCCCAAAGAAGAGCCCACGGGCTCCGCCCGTGGGCGTTCCCCGCGAAGCGGCGTACCTGACCCCGAGCGAAAGCGCAGCTTTCGCTCGGTTAAGGACAGGCCGCCAGGATTGCTTCCTTCAGCTCATCGTGTAGCGCGCCCTTCGTAAGCAACGCGATGGCTCCCGCGTCGCGGGCTTCGTCCGCCAGCTGCGGCTCGTCGAGGCCGGTGACGAGGATCACGCGCGTCTCCGGACTGCGCTTGCGCAGGCGGCGCGCGGTCTCGAGCCCGTCGATCTCCGGCATGCGCACGTCGATCACCGCTACCTCGGCATGCTCGCTCACCGCCAGCTCGATAGCCGTGCGGCCGTCGCCTGCGGTCCCGATCACCGTCAACCGGTCGTCATGGCCCAGCAACAGCGCAAGCGCGTCGACGAAGAGGCGATGATCGTCGACGATCACCACCCGCACGGGAGTGGATTGGAAATCTCTGGGCAAGCTCGGATGACCTGGGAGTCTGCCTCACCCTCCCCGGAAGAGCCCACGGTCCAAACCCGTAGTCTTCCCATGTGGCCAAGCGCGTCCTCGTAACAGGCGGGGCGGGATTCATCTCGTCCAACTTCATCCACCACCTCCTGGCCAAGACGCCGTACGAGGTGGTGTCCCTCGATGCCCTCACGTATGCGGGGAATATCGACAACCTGAACGGCGCCATGTCGCACGAGCGGCTCTCGTTCGTGCAGGGCGACATCCGAGACGCCGACCTCGTGCGCGACATCGTCGCCGAGGTGGACGTGATCGTCAACGCCGCGGCCGAATCGCACGTCGAGAAGTCGATCGAAGAGGGCGCACGTGAATTCGTCACGACCAACGTCGAGGGAACGCAGATCCTCCTCGACGCGATCCGCGAGGCGCCGGTGGAGCGGTTCATCCTGTTCTCATCGAGCGAGGTCTACGGCACCGCCGAGTCCGCGCCCATGGACGAAGAGCACCCGATCAACCCGCGCAGCCCCTACGCGGCGACGAAGGCAGGCGCCGACCGTCTTGCCTACTCGTACTTCGTGACGTACGGGCTTCCCGTGGTGATCGTCCGGCCGTTCAACAACTACGGGCCGCGCCAGCATCCGGAAAAAGTCGTTCCGCGGTTCATCACGCAGGCGCTGCAGGATCTCCCTCTGACCATTCACGGCGACGGCCATGCGAGCCGTGACTGGCTCTACGTGGACGACGACGCGGAGGCGATCGAGGCCGTGATCGCAGCGCCGCTCGAAAACGTGGCGGGTGAGGTCTTGAACGTGGCGACGGGGGTCGACATCTCGGTTACGGACATAGCGGACGCCGTGCTCGAGGCATTCGGGAAGCCCTCGTCGCTGAAGACATTCGTGCCCGAGAGGCTTGGGCAGGTCGACCGGCACATCGGCTCGACGGACAAGATGGAGCGCCTGACCGGCTGGCGGGCGCGCACGTCGTTCGAGGAAGGTCTCGCGCGCACCATCGCGTGGTACCGCGAAAATGAGGTGTGGTGGCGGGGGATTCTTCAGAGCGAGACCGGGGCAAGCGTCTCCTCGTCCTAGGCGCCGGGCCGGCCCAGTTGGGCCTGCTCGCCGCAGCGCGTGCGCGTGAGCTGCATGTGATCGCGCTCGACCGCGATCCGTCCGCTCCCGGCTTCCGTTACGCCGACCGCCGCGCGATCGTCTCCACGGAGGACGAGTCGGGAATCGAGCGGCTCGCGAGCGCGGAGCGCGTCGACGGGCTGATCGCACCGGGCATCGACTGGCCGGTCGCGATCTCGGCGCGGATCGCTGAACGATTGGGCCTGCGGCATCCGATCTCACCGGAGACCGCAGCGCTGTCCACCTCGAAGCTCCGCCAGCGCGAGCGCTTCGCGGAGGCCGAGGTGCCGCAGCCGGCGTACGAGATCTGCTCAGGCGCGGAGGAGGCGACCGCTGCTGCCGAACGGATTGGCTTCCCCTGCGTGATCAAGGCCCCGGACCGCCAGGGTCAACGTGGGCTCACGCTCGTTCGGGCTGCAGAGGACGTCGCCGAGGCCGTACGTGTCGCGCTGGACGCGTCGCGATCGGCGACGCTGCTCGTCGAGGAACACGTTCCGGGCATCGAGGTGACCGTCAACGCCTTCTCAGCCGGCGGGCACTTCTACCCGCTCACGGTGACTGATCGCTTGACCGCGCCTTTGCCCGCTTTCGGCGTCGCGCTGACGCACGCCTGGCCGAGCGTGCTCGAGCCGGCCGAGATCGGCGCCGTCGTCGAGGCAGCGGCCGCTGCCGCGGCCGCGGTCGGGATCGGAAACGGGCCCAGCTACACACAGGTGCTCGTCGGACCGGACGGGCCGCGTGTCGGCGAGCTTGCGGCGCGCCTCGGCGGTGGACACGACGCCGAACTCTGCCGCGTCGCGCTCGGAGTCGACCTGAACGGGGCTGCGCTTTCCACGGCGCTCGGCGAGGAGATTCACGCCACGAACCTTGCGCCCGTGGCGCGGGTCGGCGGTGCCTGTGTCCGCTTCCTCGTCCCGCCGCCGGGCGAGCTGCGCGAGGTCATTGGCATCGAGGAAGCCTTTGCGCAGAAGGGCATCCGGGGCATCCGCATCTATCGCCGCCCGGGCCACCGCTTCGAGGAGTTCCGCCGTGGCCCAGACCGGGCCGGCGCAATCCTGGCCGTGGGCGAGAGCCGCGAGCAGGCGCTCGAGCGCGCTTCCCGCGCTGAAGAGACAATTCGATTCGAGACCGATGTCGAAGCTCTCGTCTGAAACCCGCCGAGCGACCATGCTCGGCTTCCAGCCGCCGGCGATCGGTGACGAGGAGATCGCCGCCGTCGCGGAGACGCTCCGCTCCGGCTGGCTGACAACCGGGCCGCGCGCCGCCGAGCTCGAGCGGCGGATGGCGGAGTACCTGGAAGCGGAGCACGTGCTCGCGCTCGCCTCCGGTACGGCGGCTCTCCATCTCGCCCTCGTCGCGCTGGGCGTCGGGCCGGGTGATGAGGTCATCACGACGACGATCACCTGGCCGGCGACCGTGAACGTGATCCTGCACAGCGGCGCGACGCCTGTCTTCGTCGACGTGCTCGAGGGTGACCTCAACATCGACCCCCGGCTGGTCGGGGAGGCCGTCACCGAGCGGACAAAGGCGATCATGCCGGTCGATCTCGCGGGACAGCCCGCCGATCTCGAGCCAATGCTCGAGCTCGGGATCCCGATGGTCGAGGACGCCGCCCACGCGGCGGAGAGCTGGTATCGCGGGCGGAAGGTCGGCTCGATCGCGGACGTGACGTGCTTCTCGCTCTACGCGACGAAGAACATCGCTGCCGGCGAAGGCGGGTTGATTGCGACGAATCGCGACGAGGTCGCGCAGGCAGTCCGCGATCTGCGGCTGATGAGGCGCGGCGACGGGTCGCGCTACGACATTTCGGTACCCGGATACAAGGCGAATCTCTCGGACGTCCTTGCTGCGATCGCGCTCTGCCAGCTCGACAAGGTCGAACGGCACGCCGAGGCCCGGCGCCGTCAGTTCGCCGCGTACGACGAGGCCGTTGGCGAGCTACCGGGAATCACGCCGCTCACCCGCGACGACCGCGACGTGCATGCCTTGCATCTGTACGTGGTCCGAGTCGATCCAGAAGTCGCGGGTGCGACGCGCGACGAGTACCAGGCTGCCCTCGCCGAGGAGAACATCTCAACGTCGATTCACTTCCTGCCCGTCCACAAGCTGACCCTCTACCGGGAGCGATTTCCCGACCAGCCGTCCCTGCCGATAGCGGAACGCGCGGGCGACGAGATCCTCTCACTTCCGTTGTCGCCGGCTCATTCCGACGACGACATCGCCGACGCGATCGCGGCGTTGCGTCGCGTGCACGAGCGCTTCACGGGATGACCCGCAAGCGTCTCGTCAGGATCCTCCTGACGCTCGCAGTCACCGGCGGATGTCTGTCCTACATCCTCTGGCAGCTCGACGTCCGGCGCACCGGGCACATCCTCGTCCATTCGCATCTCGGCTGGTTCGCCGGCGCGGTATTCGTGATGCTCGCGGGCGTGCCGCCGATGGCGTACCGCTGGCAGAAGCTGCTGGAGGCGCGAGGGATTCGCGAGCGCCTTTCCTGGTTGATGCGTTCGTATCTCGTCTCGTACACCGCAGGGCAGGTACTGCCGACCGCGGTGGGGGGAGACGCATCGCGCATCTACGAGACCGCGCGCCGCCATCCGGGCAGGTTCGGCGATCTGGCGGCGATCGTGCTGCTCGAGCGCGCGCTCGGCGGGGTCGCGACGCTCTTCCTCGCTGCGATCGGCTTCGCGCTCGCCGTCGGCCGGTACGACGTCGGTCCCTATCTCTGGATCGAGGGCATGTTCGTCCTCGGCACGATCGTGTTGGGGGTCATGTTCTTCTCGCATCGCGCGCGCGGACTGCTGCGCCGTTTCGTTCCCCTCCTGCGTCGCTTGCGGATCGAGCGGGCGCTGCGCGCTCTCTACGAAGGCGTGCATGTCTTCCGCGGCCACCTTCGGCTGATGACGTGGATCTCGCTGCTGACGCTCGGCGTACAGAGCGTCCGAGTCCTTGCGATCTGGATGGCTGGCCGGTCGGTCGGGATCGAGCTCTCGCCTCGCCCCTATTACGTGATGGGCCCGCTGCTCTTCCTCGTCATTCTCGTGCCCTTCACGATCAACGGTCTGGCGGTGCGCGAGGCGTTCTTCGTCAGCTTCCTGACGCAGCTCGGGGTCGACAAGGAGTCCGCGTTGGCCTGCGGGTTCCTCTTCTTCGTAGTCACGATCGCGTTGGCGCTGCCAGGCGCGGTGATCCTTGCGGTCGAAAATCTGCGCGGGGTTGCGCGACCCCGCGCGCCTGAGCTGAGATAGCCTCCGCCGCGGTCATGCGCGTTCTCATCACCGGCGGCGCCGGTTTCATCGGCTCGCACCTCGCCGACCGGCTTCTCGCCGAGGGGCACGAGGTTCGGGCGCTCGACAACCTCGACCGCCAGGTCCATCCGGCCGGGGAGCGGCCTGACTACCTCGACGGCGACGTCGAACTGCAGGTCGGCGACGTCCGCGACCACGATGCAGTCCAGCAGGCGCTCGACGGCGTCGATGCCGTGGTGCACTTCGCCGCCGCCGTCGGCGTCGGGCAGTCGATGTACGAGATCGAGCGCTATACGTCGATCAACGCGATCGGCGCCGCGGTGCTGCTGGAAGAAGCCCTCGAGCGCCGTGACCAGATCCGCAAGCTGCTCGTCGCCTCGTCGATGTCCATCTACGGTGAGGGCCAGTACCGCAACCCTCAGACCGGCGAGTCTGGGCTCGCGCCCGGCCTGCGGCCCGAGGGCCAGCTCGCCGCCCGAGAGTGGGACGTGCTCGCGGACGACGGCACGCCGCTCGAGCCCGAGCCCACCGCCGAGACAAAACCACTGCGGCCGACCTCCATCTACGCGATCGGCAAGCGCGACCACGAGGAGATGGTGCTCGCCGTCGGGGCTGCCTACGGGATTCCCGCAGTGGCGCTCCGCTTCTTCAACGTCTACGGCGAACGCCAGGCGCTCTCCAACCCCTACACCGGGGCCGCGGCCATCTTTTCGTCGCGGTTGCTGAACGACCGGGCGCCGCTCGTCTTCGAGGACGGCGAGCAGACGCGAGACTTCATCGACGTCCGTGACATCGCGCGCTGCTGCGCGCTCGCGTTGCAGCGGGACGGCGCCGACGGTCGGGCGCTCAACGTCGGCACGGGCAGGCCGACGTCCATCATCGAGGTGGTTCACGTGATCGCACGCGGGCTCGGCAAGGAGATCGACCCCGAGATCGTGAACGAGTTCCGCGCGGGCGACATCCGCCATTGCTACGCCGAAACGCAACTCGCCAACGAGCTGCTTGGCTTCCGCGCAGAGATCCCGTTCGAGGCCGGGATGCGCGAGCTGCTCGAGTGGCTGGAGGGCCAAGAGGCGGCGGACTCGGTTGACGCGGCGCGCGAAGCGCTCGTGGCGCGCGGCCTCGCCCGTTAGTGCCCGATCTCAGCGTCTCGATCGTCAATACGAACAGTCGCGCGCTCCTGCTCGCCTGCCTCGAGTCGCTTGCGGGCACCGATGCGGAGATCGTCGTGCTCGACAACGCTTCTGAGGACGGGTCGGCCGACGCCCTGCACGAGCGCTTTCCCGAGGTGCGCGTGATCGCGCAGTCTCATCGCGCGGGGTTCGGCGCGAATCACAACACCGTCATCCGTGCGACGACGGGCCGTTACGTCTACGTCCTGAACGAGGACACCACCGCCGGAGACTGGGGCTTCGAGGCCCTGATGGCATATCTCGACGATCATCCGCGCGTGGCCGCGCTCGGTCCGAGGATCGTCTATCCCGACGGCCGCCTGCAGGATTCGGCTTGGCGGTTCCCGACGCCGCTCGTGAGCGCCATCTCTCTCGCCACCCTCGGCAGGCTCGGCGTGACGCAGTCGCGCGGAGACGCGCCGCGCCCGGTGGATTGGGTAATGGGCGCCGCGGTCGTATTGCGAAGAGAGGCGCTCGACGAGATCGGGTTGTTCGACGAGAGCTTCTTCCTCTACTCGGAGGAGGTCGACCTGCAGGCGCGGCTGCACAGCGCCGGCTGGGAGGTGCACTACTTCCCCCGGGTGAGCGTGGTGCACCACGAGTCGCAGTTCAGCGCCGACATCCCGGAGCGGCGCATCAATGAGATGTGGCGCAGCCGTCACCACTACTGGCAGAAGCATCACAGCGGCGCGGGTGCCCGGGTCGCGGCTCTTGCGACCGGGGCGCAGTACGCGGTGCGGGCTGCGTTGTCGCCGATCGCCAAGTCAATCGATGCGGACTTCGGAGCGCGCATGCGCCTCCACGCGCGCGACTCGTGGCGCGTGAAAGGGCCGGGCCTGCGCGAGCTGGCAGACGAATGGAACGGCCGTGTGGGCACTGCGCCGCAGCGTTAGCGGCGCACCGATCCTGCTACTTTCGCTGCCGCTGCTGGGCATTGCGCGACTGCTGCCCGCGTACGGCTTCGGACTCTGGCTCCGCATCGTCGCGGCGTCGCTCGTCCTCCTCTTGCCTGGGGCGCTCCTCGCGCGCGCTCTGCGCTTGCGTGGCGCGTCCGCGACCGTGGCCTGGGGGCTTGGCGCGCTCGGGCCGGCGCTCGTGCTCGTCTTCGTCGTGCACGGATCGATTCTGCTGGCGCTCGCCGTCCTCGCCGTCGTGGGTGTCATCGCACTTCCGTTCGCGCTCCGTGTCGTCTCGGGACCGCCTGCGTGGGACACGCTGGCAATCGCGTTCATCGGGCTCGCGTTCGGCGTCGCACTCTGGCACGTAGCAGGCGTCGTCACCGGCGACGCGCTGTTCCACCTCGGGCGGGTGCAGAAGCTGTACTCGTTCGGCGACCTTCACGTCCGGTCGGTGGACGAGTTCGCCGACGGCGGCCTGCACCCGGGCTATGCCTTTCCGCTCTGGCATGCGTTCCTTGCGCTCGTCGCGAAGGTTGGCGGAGTCGGCCCGACGCAGGTGATGCTCCACGAGCCGAGCGCGATCGCCCCTGTCGCGTTCGCGGTCGTCTACGAGGCGGGCCTAGCACTGTTCCGCTCGGTTTGGCTGGGAGCGGCCGTGCTCACCGCGACGGTTTCGGCCGTCGCGCTCGCGGCGGGGCACGGCGGGTCCTTCGCGCTGCTTAGCCAGCCGGGGACGCTCGACCGTCATGTCCTCGTCGCCGTGGCATTAACGCTCTTCTTTCTCTTCCTGCGGCATCCGGGCTGGGCGCTCGGCCTCTCGCTCGCGGCGATCGGCGTGGAAGTTCTGCTCGTGCATACGAGCACGGCCGTCTTCCTCGGCGTCCCGCTGCTCGGCTTCGCCGTCGCTCGCGTGCTGCTCACACGCAACGACGCGCGCAGCTCGGCCACGGCTCTCGCGGCGCTCTTCTTGCCGGCGGGCGCCGCGCTCGCGTGGCTCCTGCCGCTCGTTCGCGAGACGGCTTCGCATTCGCCGTCGAGAGACGAGCTCGAGCGCGCGCTTGCGAAATATGGGAGTGAGCTGAACGTCGACTCGCTGCATCACTACGCGCTTCGGCCGGAGGTGATCTCGCGCAGCGGGGCTGTCGCGGTGGCGGGGCTCGTGCTCGTTCCACTCGCCGCGTTCGCCGGTCGGCAGCGCTGGGCGGCTTTCGTGCTCGGCGGAACGTTCGCCGTACTTGGAATCGAGCTGCTCCCGTGGGTGTTCCCGCACTTCGCGGACACGGTCTCGGTTTCGCAGGCGCGGCGTCTCGCGGGGTTCGTCCCGATTCCGTTTGCTCTAGCCGGGGGGGCAGCGGTGCTCACCGGCATGGTCGGCCCGCTCGTGCTTCCCGCCGCGCTCGGCGCAGGCATCGCATTGCAGCTGGCCTTTCCCGGCGACTTTGGGCCCGGGCTGGACGAGGGCGGCCCTGCGCTCGCGACCTGGATCGCAGCGATCGGCGGAGTGGCCGCGATCGCAGTCGGCTTACGACGGGAGCGCAGAATCGAAGCCCGCACCTGGGTCGTCACTGCCGCGATTGTGCTCTTCTGCATCCCCGTCGCGGTGCACGGCTTCCGACAGTGGTCGCCTGCAGCCTCCGTGGATCGATACGCACCGACGCCCGGGCTCCTGCACGCTCTGCTCACGAAGGTGCCGGAGCGTGCGATCGTCTTCTCCGATCTCGAGACCAGCTACCGGATCGGTGCGTACGCGCCGGTCTACGTCGCGGCGGCGCCGCCGGCCCACGTGGCGGACACGGCCTCGAATCACCCATACAGACGCCGCCTCGCCGTCATCCGCTTTTTCCGATTCGGCGAGGTCTCGATACTCGATCGTTACCACGCCGGCTGGCTCGTCGTGAACAAGCGCCGCTTCCACATCCGGGTCCCCTGGACGCTCGTCTACGAGGATCAGCGCTATGCGCTCTACCATCGACCCGGATGAAGGTGCTGCTCGTGACGATGTACTTCCCTCCCTCCGGAGGCGGGGGAGTGCAACGCCCGCTCAAGTTCGCAACGCATCTGCCTGCGCACGGGATCGAGACGCACGTGCTCGCGCCGGACGACGCGAAGTGGATTCACTCCGATCCTGAGCTCGTACCGCCGACGCGGGCTTGGATCCACCGTGCCCGCTACCTCGGGCCACGCTCACGCAAGCTCGCGGACGAGCTGCACGGCCGGCACCGGCTCGACCGGCTGTCGCGACAGGCGCGTTCGCTGTCTCGCCGTGTGCTCGTGCCGGACGAGAACGTCGGCTGGAACCTGACGGCAATCCCTGCGGCGGTTCGCATCGCGCGTGCGGAAGGCATCGACGTTGTGCTCACGACCTCACCGCCGAACTCGGTGCATCTCATCGGCGCCGTGGTCAAGCGGATCACCGGAGCGCGTTGGGTCGCAGACCTCCGTGATTCGGTCGGCGCTCATCCGCATCGCCGCGTCGAGCGGGCCTCTGTGCGCGCAAAGGAGAAAGTGAGCCAGTCGGTCGCGCGCCTGGTTGCACGGCAGGCCGACGTCATCGTCGCTGCGTCCGAGGCGATCGCGGACGAGGCACGCATGCTAGAACCGGCCGGGGTCGTGACGACGATCCTCAACGGCGCCGACTTCGACGACTTCGCCGGACTGGAGTACCGCCGCGGTGACCGCTTTCGGATCACGCACACCGGCAGCTTCTTCGGGAAGCGCGATCCGAGGCCGTTCCTGACTGCACTGGCAGAGTCGGGGCTCGAGGATGTGGTCGCCCGCTTCGTCGGCGATTTCCGCGTTGCCGATCGCGAGTGGGCGGAGTCACTCGGGCTCGGCGACAGGCTCGAGCTGCATCCGTACGTGCCCCGCCGACGGTCGCTCGCGTTCCAGCGGGACTCCGATGCGCTCCTCTTGCTGATCCCCGAAGCCGACGGGCGTGGCCGGGGAGTGTTGTCGGGGAAGGTGTTCGAGTACCTCGCTGCCGAGCGTCCCATCCTGGCCGCAGTGCCGTCTGACGGAGCCGCAGCTGATCTCATCCGCGAGACGGGGGCCGGGGTCGTCGCTGCAGCGGACGACGTGCCGGCCCTGACAGCGGCCCTTTTGGAGCTCCACGCGAAGTGGCAGGCGGGCGAGCTGAACGGGACACCGCTGTCGGCGGACGACCGTGAGCGCCTCGGCCGCGCGGCGCGCGTCGAGGAGCTCGCCGAGGTGCTGCGGGGGCTCGCGTGAGGATCACCGGCACGCTCTTCCTCGCGACGCTCTTTTGCGTCACCTGGGAGAAGGTGCACTGGAACGTGGCGGGCGCGGTGGGCCTCGCGGACGTGCTGACCATCATGTTTCTCGTCGCCTTCGCGCTCGAGTGGGGGCGACCCCGCTTCCCCCGCACGACCGTGACCGTGCTCGCCATCTTCGCGGCATTGCTCGTGATCTACCTCATCGGCTTCTTCAACATCGAGACGAAGCAGTCGCTCGACCAGTGGGGCAAGGGAATGGTGAAGTTCGTCCTTCACTTCCTCTTCCTCGGCGCAGGTGTTGCGTATCTGGCGCGTCGCTCCATCTACTTCTACTGGCAGGCCGTCGCGGCGCTCACCGTCGGGCTCGTCGTCAACGGCGCCTACGGCGTGCTGCAGCTGCTTGCGGCACGAGCCGGCACGAACCTCGACCAGGTTCTGCTCTCGCCGCTCACGGGCGGCGCCAGCTCGATCAACGTGTACGGCGCGATCGGCGGGACGGCGGTCTACCGCCCGAACGCGCTCACGAGCGATCCGAACCATCTCGCGGTGATGCTCTGCATCCCGATTCTGACGCTGCTGCCCGTCTACCTGCGCCTGGAGCGAGGACACCGGTTGCGGGTGCCACTCGCCGTCGTGCTCGGCTTCTTCTTTCTCGTCATGCTCTCGACGCTCTCTCGCAGCGGGCTCCTGGGGCTCTTCGTCGGACTGCTGGTTCTGGCGATTCCCTATCGGCGGCGTCTCGTGTCGGGTGCGCTCCTCGTGCCGCTCGGGGCCGTTGCCGCGCTGCTCGTCGCCGTCGTGTGGAGTCGCCGCCACTACTTCGAGGTGCTGCTGAGATCACGCGTGCAGACGGGGGGCCGTTCAGAGACCGCGCACTTCGGTGTGTACGACTTCGTGCCGCAGGTCATCCACTCGCATCCGCTGTTCGGTCTCGGGCTGAATACGTTCTCGGTCTACTACGAGTTCGTCACCGGCAAGTCGAACTGGGGGCCGCACTCGTTCTACGTCGCGCTGATCGTCGAGACTGGGCTCGTCGGCGCCGTGGTGTTCCTACTCTTCCTCCGCTACCTGTTCTCGCGTTTGCGCGCGGCACGAGCGTTGGGCCGGCAACTGGCCCTGGAGGGACTTGCCGTTGCGCGCCGCGTGCGGCCGCTGGCGTGGGGGATGACTGCGGCACTCGCCGGGACGATGGCGGCGAACTTCTTCTACCTGACGATGCAGTTCTATTACTTCTACGCGTTCGCGGTGCTCGTGCTCGCGTTACCCATCGTCTTCGCCAAGGCCGAGCTCCGATGATCACGGAGGAGTCAGCGGGGCGGTTTGCGGCCGTGATCACGTGGACGCTCACGGTTCTGTTCTTCACGACGGCGCTCGTGATCGCATATGTGATCCCGCTCCACTCCCAGGACGCTCTGACGTTCGGGGAATGGTCGCGGCTCATCGCGCAGGACTGGCATTTTCACTATCCGACGGTGACCGGGCAGGAGTACGGCCGGCCGCTCTTCTACGTGCTCCAGGGCGGGCTCTGGGGAGCAATCGGCGTCGACGATTCCTCCGGCCGGATCCTGAGCCTCTTGTTCTCGATGCTGCTGGTTGGCGCCGTGGTCTGGCTCGTGCGCGAGGAGCGAGACTGGGGAATTCTCGCCGGCCCGCTCGCCATGCTCGCCTTGCTGGCAACGCCCGTCTTTGCGTTCCAGATGGTCGCCGGGCTGACCGACGTGCCGGTCGCTGCGTTCATCGCGCTGGCGGGTGCGCTCGTGTGGGGTCGCCGCCCCACTCCGGCACGTGCCGTGGCCGCGGGGACGGCTGCGGCGCTCGCGATGCTGACGAAACCGAGCGCGCTCCTCGCGCTCATCGGCCTCGCGCTTGCCCAACTACTCGTCAGCGAGTCGTGGCACGGGCGGCTGCTCTATCGGATCGCGCCGCTCTGTGCGGGGCTCGCCGCCGGCCTGGTGTACGACCTCACCCAGGCCCGCTACGTCCACCAGAGCCTGCGCACGTTCCTGCAGTCCGGCGTGACCAGCGACTACTACCGCTCGCTGGCGGATGAGGCGCGAAGGTACGCGCTGTTCGACGGCAACTGGTTCGGCGACGGTCTTCGGGTCGCCGCCTTCTTCGCGCTTCTCTACGTCGTCCTGCGGCTGGCGGGCGTGCACCATCGCCTGGCCGTTCTCGCCGGCGTGCCGAGCGCGTTGGTCGCGAGCTGGCTCGGGCCGTGGTTCGCGGCCCACCAGGATCGCGTTGCGGTCGGCGCGCTCCACTCTCCGGGCGCAGCGGCTGCCGCGATCGGGACGGCGGCCTTCCTCGGGCTGGGCCTGTTTGGCGATCGAGCGGCGGTTCCGTCTCGTGGAGAGCTGGCCCGTTTCGCGGTCTGGGCGCTCCCCCCCGCTGCGGCCTGGGGCATCTATGGCGCCTATGACGCTCGCCTGCTGGCACCGGCCTGGCCGCCTCTGCTGGCACTCGTGGTGCTGTCGGCGCTGCCGGCGGTGACCGCCCTCGCTCGTCGTGGGTCGCTCGCGGTCGCTGTGCCCTTCGCCCTGTTTGCCGTCGTCGTGGCGTCGAACGTCTACAACCTCGACGGTCTGCACAAGTCGGGCTGGGACCAGCTGCGCCGAACGGACGACTGGCTCAACCGCGACCAGACGCGAGCGATTGTGTTGCCGGCGCTCAGCCGCTCGCTCGTCGTCGTCAGGCGCGAGATGCGTCCGGGCGACTCGATGCTGTCACCGGAGGGCGCGTTCCGCTTCTTCTACCCCGGCCATGTCGCACAGTCGTTCCCGAACAAATGCGAAGACCTACGGCCCTTCCGTGTGTTCGTGCTCGCCACCGACGAGGGGAGCAAGCGCTACATGCAGGACTTCCTGCATGTGTCCGGAGAGCCGTCGTTCTGGGCCGCCTGCTCGTCGCCTCACCTGACACAGCTCTCCGACGGCTCGGAGGGCTACGCAGTCTTCCGCGTCGAACACTAATGCGTGTTGCCGTGCTGACGACGTCGTATCCGCGTTCTGCGGGTGACGCCGCGGGTCGGTTCGTTGCGGACGCGGTCGACCACGTTCGTGCGCGCGGCGTCGACGTCGAGGTCGTGGGGCCCCAGCAATACCGGCACTACGGGATCGCGTACGGCCACGGCATGCTCGGGAACCTGCGGCGGCGACCCTGGCTCGCGCTGTTCGTCCCGGCCCTGCTCGCGGGCTTCGTCCGCGCCGCGCGCCGTGTCGACGCCGATCTCTTGCATGCGCACTGGCTTCCAGCCGGTTGGGTCGCAGAGAGGAGCGGCAAGCCCTATGTCGTGCAGGTGCACGGCACGGATGTAGAGCTTGCTCGGCGTGCTCCGCGGCTCGCTCGCCGTGTCCTGCGCGGGGCGAGGCTGGTGATCGCCGTTTCGAACGACCTTGCCGAACGGGCACTTGTTCTCGGCGCGCGTGACGTGCGGGTGATCCCGAACGGGGTCGACGTGCCCGTGCAGGTTGGAGAAGAGGCCGAGCCTGCTGAAGTGCTCTACGCCGGGCGCCTCTCGCCGGAGAAGGGCGTGCTCGAGCTGCTCGAGGCTGCGCAGGGAATGAACCTGGTGATCGCCGGCGACGGTCCCTTGCGCGACCGTGTTCCTTCTGCGCGCGGATTCGTGCCGCACGACGTTCTCCAGCAGCTCTACGCACGAGCCGCCGTGGTCGCCTGCCCTTCGCGGCGCGAGGGCTTCGGTGTCGCCTGTCTCGAGGCGATGGCGCACGCCCGTCCGGTGGTGGCAACGCGTGTCGGCGGGTTGCTCGATCTCGTCGTCGACGGCGAGACCGGGATTCTCGTGCCCCCGCGGGACCCGGCTGCGCTGCGTCTCGCGCTCGAACGGCTACTCGGGGATGCTGCGCTGCGCCGCAAGCTGGGCGCCGCGGGCCGCGAGCGGGCCCGCGCACACTTCTCGTGGGAGAAGGTTACGGATGCGACCCTCGCGGCATACGCCGAGGCTCTAGGGACAATGGAGCCGTGAAGCGCGCTCTCATCACCGGGATCGGCGGGCAGGACGGCTCCTATCTCGCCGAGCTGCTGCTCGCCAGTGGCTACGCGGTTGCCGGTTTGGTGCGGCCCGGGGCGGCCGAGTACCCGAACCTCGACCAGATCCGCGATCGCATCGAGTTGCTCGAGGCAGACCTGCTCGACCAACATTCGCTCACGACGGCCCTCGAGACCGCCCGTCCCGGCGAGGTCTACAACCTTGCGTCTCCTTCGTTTGTCCCCGCGTCCTGGGAGCGGCCGGTTACGACTGCGGAGTTCGCTGCGGTCGGCGCGACGTCGCTGCTGGAAGCGATCCGCGCAGTCGATGTGTCCATTCGCTTCTATCAGGCCTCGTCGAGCGAGATCTTCGGCGAGCCATCCGAGAGCCCGCAGACAGAGGAGACGCCGCTCAAGCCGGTGACGCCTTACGGCGTTGCCAAGGCATACGCGCACTTCATCGTCAGCTCGTACCGTCGCCAATATGGCCTCTTTGCGTGCTCCGGGATCCTCTACAACCACGAGTCGCCACGCCGGCCGCTCGAGTTTCTGCCCCGCAAGGTCGCGTACGGCGCGGCCGCGATCTCCCTTGGCCTGCAGGACGAGCTCGTGCTCGGGGACCTCGACGCACGGCGCGACTGGGGGTATGCGGGGGACTACGTGCGAGCCATGTGGCTGATGCTGCAGGAGGCCGAGCCGGGCGATTATGTGATCGCTTCGGGAGAGAGTCATTCGGTGCGCGAGCTCGTCCAGAGTGCATTTACGCATGCCGGGCTCGATTGGCACGAGCACGTTCGTGTCGATGCCGCGCTGCAGCGAGGGGCGGCGGAGCTCCACAGGCTGGTGGGTGACGCGACGCGCGCCCACAAGCGTCTCGGGTGGCACCCGGAGCTCGGATTCGAGCAGCTTGTACACGCGCTCGTCGATGCAGACCTCGAACGTCTGCGCACTCCCGCAACTAGCATTGAACGATGAGCGACCGGCGGCTGACAATCGATGGTGTCGAAATCCACGATGGCAGCGCGTGCTACGTCGTCGCGGAGATCGGCAACAACCATCAGGGCAGTCTCGAGCAGGCGAAGGAGCTCGTGTCGGCCGCCAAGGACTGCGGCGCAGACGCTGTCAAGCTCCAGAAACGTGCGAATCGCGCGCTCTATACGCGCGAGTTCTTCGATCAACCATACGACAACGAGTCGAGCTTCGGGCGGACGTACGGCGAGCATCGCGAGGCGCTCGAGCTATCGGCGAGTGAGCTTGCAGAGCTGCAAGCCCATGCTCACGAAGTCGGCATCACGTTCTTCGCGACCGCGTTCGACTTCGAGAGCGCTGACCTGCTCGCGGAGCTCGACGTGCCGGCGTTCAAGTTCGCATCGGGTGACATCCGGAACACGCCGCTGCTTCGCCACGTCGCCGCCTTCGGAAAGCCGATGATTCTCTCCACCGGCGGCGCCGAGCTGGTGGACGTCGATCGCGCGGTCGATGCGTTGCTCGAGATCAACGATCAACTCTGTGTCCTGCAGTGCACTGCCGCCTATCCCGCCGAGACGAATGACCTGAACCTGAACGTCATCACGACGCTGCGCGAGCGCTTTCCCGGTCTCGTGATCGGCCTGTCCGATCATCAGAACGGCATCGCCATGGCGCTCGTGGCCTACATGCTCGGCGCGCGGGTGATCGAGAAACACTTCACGCTCAACCACGCGGCGAAAGGCACCGACCACGCGTTCTCCCTGATGCCCGAAGGGATGCGGAAATTGGTCCGGGATCTGCAGCGCGTTCCGGGTGCGCTGGGCGACGGCGTCAAGCGCCCGCTCGAGATCGAGGAGGCGCCGATCCGGAAGATGGGCAAGAAGCTCGTCGCCTCACGCGAGCTCGAGGAAGGACACATGCTGGCGGCTGAGGACGTCGCGATCAAGTCGCCCGCGGACGGCGGACTGCCGCCGTATGAGCTCGAAAGCATCGTCGGCCGGCGATTGACACGGCGGCTGGCGTTGGACGAGAACGTCGAGCTCGGCGACCTGGAGCCGGTCGAGGAACCGGTCGCGGCGCACGCAGCTCCGCGCTCGTGACCGAGCTAGGGCCGCTGCTCGAGCGGGTACGACTTGCCGTGTTCGACTTCGACGGCGTGTTCACCGACAACCGTGTCTGGGTCGACGAGCACGGCGCCGAGACGCTCGCATTCTCGCGGAGCGACGGCCTCGGGCTCCGTCGCCTCGAGGAGGTCGGCGTCCGCCCGCTGATCGTTTCGATGGAGCAGAACCCGATCGTGGCCGCGCGGGCAGGGAAGCTGGAGGTCGACTGCGTTCAGGGAGTCGAGGACAAGCTTGCCGTCCTCCACGAGCGCACCCGCCAGCTCGGCGTCGCGCTCGAGGACACGGCGTATGTCGGCAACGACATCAACGACGCCGAGTGCCTGCGCGCTGTCGGAGTTCCGGTGGTTCCGGCCGACGCCTGGCCGGAGGTCATTTCACTCGCACGGTGGGTGCTCTCCCGCGCCGGCGGTACCGGCTGCGTGAGAGAGTTTTGCGACGCGGTGTGGAAAGCGCAGCGCTCATGAAGGATCTTTTCTCGCTCGACGGCCGGGTCGCCGTCGTGACCGGCGGTGCCGGCCAGCTCGGCGGCGAGATCGCGCGTGGGCTGGTGGCGTGCGGTGCCAAGGTCACGATCTTCGACATCGCGGAGGTTGCGGAGGGCGACGGCATCAGCAGCTTCGTCGTCGACGTCACGGATCGCAGTGCTGTCGAGCGCGCAACAGCGGAGCTTCCCGACGTCCCGCACGTCCTCGTGAACGCTGCGGCGCGCGATTCGCCCCCCGACGCGCCTGCCGAAGAAGTCGGACCGTTCGAGGATTATCCGTCGGAGGCCTTCGACGAGGTGATGCAGGTGAACGTGAAAGGGACGCTCTTCGCCTGCCAGGTGATCGGCGCGCGCATGGCGGCAGCCGGCCGTGGCTCGATCGTGAACGTGTCCTCGATCTACGGAATGCTCTCGCCGGTCCAGGAGCTCTATGACTTTCGGCGCGGGAGCGGTGAGATGTTCTTCAAGCCGGTCGCATACTCGGTTTCGAAGTCGGCGCTCTACAATTTCACGCGCTATCTCGCCACGTACTGGGCCAAGAGCGGCGTGCGCGTGAACACGCTCACACTGGCGGGAATCTTCAACGAGCAGCCGCAGGAGTTCCTGGACGCGTACACGGCGCGCATGCCGCTCGGCCGGATGGCCGATGTCCGCGAGGTCGTCGGGCCTGTCGTCTTCCTCTCCTCCGACGCGTCTTCTTACGTGACCGGCGCGAACGTCGTCGTCGACGGCGGCTGGTCGGCCTGGTAGTCGCGGCGGTCGATCCGGACCCACTCGGCCGGGATGCGGCCGTTCTCGTCCCAGCGCGAATCCTGTAACCAGGGCCGCGGCGCGACGACGATCTTGGTGGGGCTCGGGCTCAGCCACGCGCCCCACCAGCTGAAGCTGCTGTTCGCGAGCAGGTGATGGTCGCAGAGCGTCATCAGATGCATGTGCGACGGTCCCTTCTCTTGCTCCGCGCGTGTCGCGCCGGCGACGACGTCATTGTCGTTTAGCGGCAAGTTGGTCGTGCACCAGTCGGGGTCGTCCGTGAAGACGAACAGGCGCACGCTGCCGATGCCAGATCCGAGCGCGTCCAGCGCCCGGCTGTAGTACTCCGGCGCGAGCGTCCCCATCCGTTCGCGAGCGCCGCGGTCGGTGACGTAGTCGCTCCGCCGAACGTGGAGTGAAACGGTCGGCAGCTCCGAGTCGCCGATCTCCCTGGCCAGATCCTCCTGCAGGGTTGCGATCTCGGGTCGGAAGGTGAAGTCCCGGCGGATGAGACGCTCGGCGTCCTCGAAGTATGTGACGTTCTGCCAGTACCCGCGTAGGTACGTGTTGTCGGGCGCCTGTAGCAACTCCGGGCAAGGCTGCCCGAACGGCGGCTCCTCAAGCACGCCGAGCAGCGGCCGGCGGCTCGGCAGCACGGAGCGGCGCAGGCGCGCGACTTCCCCGAGGGGCGCCAAGGGCGCGTCGAGCGCGAAGCAACCGAGCTCGTAGCGCCGCACCTCTGTCGAGACGGCGCCGCCTTGCCCCTCGATCCAGCTGGAGTCGAGCACGAGCTGCGCGCCGTGCCGGGCCGCAAGCGCGCGCCCCGCGGCGTACTGGAACATCTGGTTGCCGAGGCCACCTGAGAGCTGGACGACGATCATCCGTCAGGTGAGTGTACGTTCGTGGCCGTGCGTTCCGAGATCCAGAACATCGTCGGCGGCCAGGCTGTCGAAGCAGTCGGCGGTGCGCGTTTTGAGAAGTACCGGCCGGCGGACGGATCGTTACTCTGCAACGTTGCGCGTTCAGCCGAGGCCGATGTCGCTGCCGCGGTGGCATCCGCACGCGCTGCTCAGCACTCGTGGGCGGCGCGTACCTCTGTGGAGCGCGGCGAACTGGTGCGCGAGCTGGCGCTCGCGCTGCGTGGCCGTCGTGAGGAAGCAGCGGCCATCGTCGCGGAGGAGACGGGGAAAGCGATGGAGCTTGCGCTCGGCGAGACGGATGCCGCCGTCGAGATGGGGTTCTTCGTCGCCGGCGAGGGGCGTCGCCTCTACGGGCGGACGACCACGTCGGCGATGCCGAATCGCACCGTCATGGCGACACGCCGTCCCGTCGGTGTTGCGGGCCTGATCGTCTCGTTCAACACGCCGCTGCCGAACTACGCCTGGAAGGCCTTCCCCGCGGTGTTCTGCGGCAATGCGGCGGTGCTGAAGCCGTCGGAACACACTCCCGCGTCGGCGGCGTTCTTCGGCGAGTTGTGCAACGAGCTGCTTCCGCCCGGCGTGCTCAACGTCGTCCAGGGCCTCGGCCCGGAGGCGGGGCCGCCGCTCGTCGAGTCCTCTGAGGTGGACCTGGTCAGCTTCACCGGCTCGGCGGAGACCGGACGGTGGATCGCGGAACGCGGCGGGCGCAGGCTGGCGAAGGTCGTGCTCGAACTCGGCGGCAAGAATGCGCTCGTCGTTTGCGACGACGCCGACCTTGACCGTGCCGTCGAGTGGTCACTGGCATCGGCGTTCTCGAACGCGGGGCAGCGCTGCGCCGCGGCCAGCCGTGTTGTCGTGTTCGACTCCGTCTGCGACGAGTTTCGCGAGCGCTTCGTCGAGGGCGCCCGCAGCTATGAGACAGGGCCCGTGATCAGCGAGGCGAGCCTGGAACGGATCCTTGCGGCACTCGGCGGCGCGAACGTCGTCGTCGGCGGTGAACGGCTCGACCGTCCCGGCTGGTGGCTCGCGCCGACGGTGGTCGAAGACGTGCGGGTAGACGCGGAGCTCTCCGGCACGGAGCTCTTCGGCCCGGTCGCGATCCTCTACCGCGTGCGCGACCTGGACGAGGCGATTGCCCTCGTCAATGACTCGCTCTACGGGCTGACGTCGGCGATCCACACGGCGAGCCTGCACCGGGCCATGCGCTTCGCCGACGAGGTCGAAGCGGGGGTAGTCGTGGTGAACGGCGGCACACACGGCAGCGAGCCGCACATGGGCTTCGGCGGCGTCAAGCAGTCCGGGACGGGCTGGCGCGAGGCGGGCATCGAGGCGCTCGACGTGTACACGGAATGGAAGTACGTCAACCTGATCGCCGATCCCGCGAAGACGTGATTCGCCCCCTGTGGAAACCGCGTCACACTCTCGTTCCTGTGTCTGACCCCAGGCTGTGGCCCGCCGGGACGGTGGGTGCGACGGCTAGATCTGCACGGATCGGGCGCTCCCGCTCGGCGCGGCGTCTCGATGACGGCACGGTGTCTGACACCCGGCCGTGGGTTTTCGAGACGTGACGCCTGCGGCCACGGTCGGTGTCCTGGGACCCGGGGCCGTCGGCGCCGCGCTCGCCGTTCCGCTTGCCCAGGCCGGCCTGGACGTCGTGTGCATCGCCCGCCCGGCCACGGCTGCTGCGATCACGTCCCAGGGTCTGACCCTGAGACATGGCTCCGATGTCACGACTGTGAGGCCGCGCGCTGTCGAGGAGCTGGACGAGCCCGTCGAGCTGCTTCTCGTCACGGTCAAGGCGACCGGGCTCGACGAGGCGCTCGCCCGCATCAAGTCGGGTGCTGCGGTGGTGTTGCCGCTGCTCAACGGGCTCGAGCACGTCGAGACGATCCGGCGGCGCCTCGATGGGCGGGTGCTTGCCGGCAGCATCGGGAAGCTCGAGGCGTACCGAGACGGCCCGACGGAGGTCGTCCAGACCACCGCTGAGCCGCTGATCACGGTCTTTCCCGAGGACGGTGCGGTCGACTTGCTGCGCGCCGCCGGGCTCGAGGTGCGAGCCGGCGAGAGCGAGTCGGCCGTTCTGTGGGAGAAGACCGTCCGGCTTGCTCCCCTCGCGGCGGCAACCGCGCTCACGCAACTGACTCTGGGTGAGCTGCGCAGCGACGACAGCTGGCGCTCAACCCTCGAGGCCGCGGTCGGGGAGGCGGTCGCGATCGCGGCCGCGGACGGGGTCAGTCTGAACGAGGCGGCCCAGTGGGAGATCCTTGACACGATGCCCGGCACCGTGACCACCTCGACGGCCCGGGACGCAGCTGCGGGACGCCCGACCGAGCTCGACGCGACCCTCGGAGGAGTCGTGCGCGCGGCCAGGCGGCTCGGGGTCGCTTCACCCATACTCGATCGCCTGCTCGCCGAGGCGGAGGAATCGTGCCGAGCGCAATCGCACTGATCCCCGCGCGCTCCGGCTCGGAGCGGGTCAAAGACAAGAACATCCGCCCGCTCGCCGGACATCCTCTGCTCGCCTACGCGATCGCGACCGCCCAACAGGCAGGCATCTTCGATCGCGTCGTCTGCTCCACCGACAGCGGCAAGATCGCGGAGGTTGCACAGCGCTACGGCGCGGACATCCCGTTCCTGCGTCCGTCTGAGCTCGCAACGTCCACCTCGCCGGACATCGAGTGGCTCAAGTACACGCTCGAACAACTCGGGGAGCACTACGACCTCTTCGCAATCGTGCGCGCAACCAATCCATTCCGAGGTCCGGAGGTGCTGCAGAGAGGCCTCCAGCAACTGCTGGCGACGCCGGAAGCCGACTCGATCCGCGCCGTCGAGCTCGTGAAGCAACATCCGGGAAAGATGTGGGTCGTCGACGGGAAGGTCATGAGGCCGTTGCTCGACCAGGCGCATCTGGACGTCGCGTGGCATGCCGGCCAGTACCAGGCGCTGCCCGAGATCTATGTGCAGAACAGCGCGCTGGAGATCGCATGGACGCGCGTCGTCTCGCAGACCGGAACCCGCGAAGGGCGAATGGTGGCCCCGTTCTTCACCAGGGGCCACGAAGGCTTCAATGTCGACGACGAGGAAGACTGGGCCCGCGCCCGTGCGCTCGTGGACTCGGGGGAGGCCACCCTGCCCGGAGTCGAGCGACCATCCCGTCCGTATCCTGCCGCGGGATGAAAGTCGCGCAGCTCGAGACGCTCTTCTGCAACGCCGGGTGGCGTCCGTGGATCTTCCTGAAGGCGACAACGGACGACGGTGCAGTCGGCTGGGCCGAGATCACCGATTCCCACGGCTCTCCGCGCGGCCTCTCCGGCATCATCGAGGACCTCGCGCCACTCGTGGGCGGCCGCGACCCGCGGGCGGTCGAGCGGATCGTCTGGGATCTCTTCCGCGCAACGCGGCAAAGCCCGGGCTCCGTGATCCAGAAGGCGATCGGCGGAATCGAGAACGCGCTGCTCGACCTCAAGGGCAAGGCGCTCGGCGTGCCGGTCTACGAGCTCTTCGGCGGACCGATGCGCGACGATGTCGACGTCTACTGGTCGCACTGCGGGACGACGCGTGCCCGCGCCTGGGAGGTGACGAACACCGAGAAGCTCGCGTCATACGAGGACGTTGCGAAGCTGGGCGCAGAGGTGGTCGAGCGTGGCTTTCCTGCCTTCAAGACGAACATCGTCGTTCCCGGCGACGAGCCGCGGGTGCTGATGCCCGGGTTCCACGGCGACGGGCTCGACCGCAATCCGTCGCCTGAGTTGGAGGACGCGCTGGTGCTGCTGCTCGACGCGTTCGCCGAGGGGACGCAGGGCAGAGCCGAGCCGATCGTCGACCTGAACTTCAATCTCACTGCCGAAGGAGTGCTGCGCATCGCGCGCACGCTCGAGGATCACGACCTGATGTGGCTCGAGGTGGACGCTTTCGACCCGGTGTCGCTCGCAGCTGTTCGCAACGGCTCCGCGATCCCGATCTGCTCCGGCGAGAATCTGTACACGAATCGCGGTTTCCGTCCCTTCTTCGAGGCCGGCGCGATGGATGTCGCATCGGTGGACGTGATCTGGAACGGGTTCCACCAGGCGAAGAAGATCGCCGACCTCGCGGAGACCTTTGAAGTGAACTGCGCGCCGCACAACTACTACAGCCATCTTGCGACGTTCATCTCCGCGCAGTGGTGCGCCGCGATCCCGAACGTGCGCATCCTCGAGGTCGACGTCGACGACGTACCTTGGCGCGAAGAACTGACGACGGTGGTGCCGGAGATCGCCGACGGCAAGTTGACGATTCCGACGGGGCCGGGGTGGGGCGCGGGGCGGGCGGATTCGATGCGTTGTTACGAGCCCGACCATGGCCCGGGGCCTGCGCGGGCACGCTGGGCTGGTGCGCCAAGGGCTGCCTCAGCAACCCGTCTTCCGGTGG
>JBBRZA010000051.1:0-22995 GCA_038237145.1 Gaiellales bacterium | reverse complement strand
GAAGTACGCGTGCGCTCCACCACGGCCGTGCAAGGCATTCGTGCGGTCGTGCAGGTCGGCGCGATCTGCGGCGGTGGCTCGTGACCTTCGAACGTCCTCTGCTCCTGCTGACCCTCCTCGCTGTGCCGCTCGCCGTGGCGTTGTACGTGCTCGCCGAGCGCCGGCGTATGCGTTACGCGATCAGATTCACGAATCTCGACGTGCTCGCGGGTGTCGTCGGCGATCGCTACCGGCGACGGTTCGTCCCGCTTGCTCTCTTCCTCTCGGCGCTTGCCGCGCTCTGCATCGGGATGGCTCGTCCGCAACACACGACGCTTGTGCCGCGAGACCGCGCCACTGTGATTCTCGTTCTCGACGTGTCTCGTTCGATGCAGGCGAGGGATGTGAAGCCGACTCGAATCGGCGCCGCGGCCGGGGCCGTCCGCACGTTTCTCGATCGCGTGCCCGATCGGCTTCAGGTCGGGCTGATCGCCTTTGCGGGCGATCCCGCCGTGGCCAACCCACCCACGACGAATCACGATCTCGTCCGGAAGTCCCTGGACACGATCGAATGGTTCCCCTCCTTCGGCGGCACGGCGATCGGCGACGCTCTTGCCGCCGGGGTCAAGCTCGGTCAGCAGGCTGTGTCAGGGGAGAGCGGCAACCTCGCCTCGGTGACCGCGGCTGCGCCGGATACCCAGACACGCGGGCTCGTGTCGATCCTGTTCCTCTCCGACGGCGCGCAAACGCGGGGAGAGCTCGAGCCGCTCGAGGGCGCGGATCTGGCCAAAGAGGCCGGGATTCCGGTGTACACGGTCGCGCTCGGCACCCCGGGCGGCACGCTCAACCTCGGCAGTGGCGGAGGCGGCGGCGGCGGCGGTTTTCCGGGTGGGCCATTCGGTAGCCGGCGGGTGCCGGTACCGCCGGATCCGGACACACTCAGGGCGATCGCGAACCGCACGGGCGGCGAGTTCTTCGCGGCGCAGAGCGCGAAGTCGTTGCAGTCGGCCTACGAGAAGCTCGGCTCGAGCCTTGGACGCAAGCCCGGCCAGAGCGAGATCACGTACGCCTTCCTCGCCGGCGCGGCATTCCTGCTCGTGGCCGCTGGTTTGCTGTCCGCGCTCTGGTCGCCTCGCCTACCCTAGGCGCCCCCTTCGCGGGACGCGTACGAGTCTCAGCGGCCGGCGCTGCGGCGGATGCGCGCGCGCCGAGGCGGGGCATCCTCAGGAAATGCGACGTCGAGAGCTCTTGCCGTCTCTCCGTCACCGGTGACCTGAAACGTGACGGCCATCCCGGCGCACCGTCCCTCGGGCGGACCGTTCCTGAAACCGGATTTCTCGACGCGCAGACGATCTCCCGCTGCTGTCTCGATGAAGCCGTGGCCCTTCTCGTTGTTGAACCACAGCATGTCGCCGCTGATTCGACCACCTTCGACGCGGTGCGCCGATCGAGCGTCTGCTGTCATGGGATCACCTTCCTCAAAGGAACGCGCGCAGATGCTCGCTCCAAGTCAGCTCACAGGATAGCGCCGAAACCGACAGTGGCGGCGGCTTTCGCCGCTACCCTCTTCGAATGGCGCTTCGCGAGGATATCCGGGACATTGCGATCGTCGCTCACGTCGATCACGGCAAGACGACGCTCGTTGACGCGATGCTGTGGCAGTCGGGTTCCTTCCGCGCGAATCAGGACGTGGCCGATCGTGTGATGGACTCGATGGACCTCGAGCGCGAGAAGGGGATCACGATCTTGGCGAAGAACACGGCCGTCCGCCGCGACGGAATCAAGATCAACATCGTCGACACGCCGGGACACGCCGACTTCGGTGGCGAGGTGGAGCGGGCGCTGACGATGGTCGACGGCGTCCTGCTGCTCGTGGACGCAAGCGAAGGGCCGCTGCCGCAGACGAGGTTCGTGTTGCGCAAGGCTCTCGAGTCGCGGCTGCCGGTGATCCTCGTCGTCAACAAGGTCGATCGGCCGGACGCTCGCATCGAGGAGGTCGTGAACGAGGTGTATGAGCTCTTCCTCGATCTCGACGCTGACGAGAGCCAGATCGAGTTCCCGATCGTCTACGCCAACGCACGAGCCGGTCGCGCCGGTCTCGATCCCGACGACCTCGCTGACGATCTCGGCCCGCTGTTCGACATCCTCGTGGAGCGGATTCCCGCACCGTTCTACGAAGAGGGGCATCCACTGCAGGCGCACGTCACGAACCTCGACGCCTCTCCGTACCTGGGGCGGCTCGCACTGTGCCGCATCCGCGAAGGAACGATTCGCAAGGGCCAGCAGGTTGCCTGGTGCCGCGCCGATGGGGAGATCGTGCGGGTGAAGGTCACCGAGCTCTACGTGACGGAAGCACTCGACCGCGTCGAGGCCGAAGAGGCGGGACCGGGCGAGCTGATCGCGGTCGCCGGTATTCCCGAGGTTACGATCGGCGAGACGCTTGCGGATCCCGACGATCCGCGCCCGCTACCCGTGATCGGAGTGGACGAGCCGAGTCTCGCCATGACGATCGGCGTCAACACGTCGCCGCTCGCGGGCCAGGACGGCACCCGCCTCACCGCCAGCATGGTTCTGGCGCGACTCGAACAGGAGCTCGTCGGGAACGTTTCCCTGCGCGTGCTCCCCACGGAGCGACCCGATGCGTGGGAGGTGCAAGGGCGTGGCGAGCTGCAGCTCGCGGTTCTCGTCGAGCTGATGCGCCGAGAAGGCTTCGAGCTCACCGTGGGGAAGCCGCAGGTCGTCACCCGAGAAGTGGCCGGGAAAATTCACGAGCCGGTGGAACGGCTCGCTATCGATGCGCCGGAAGACTACGTGGGCGTGATCACACAGCTACTTGCGCTTCGGAAGGGCCGTCTCGAGCACATGGTCAACCACGGCACCGGTTGGGTGCGGATGGAGTACCTCGTGCCTGCGAGAGGCTTGATCGGCTTCCGTACGGAGTTCCTGACCGAGACGCGCGGCACGGGGATTCTCCACCATGTCTTTAACGCCTATGAGCCCTGGCACGGCGAGCTGCGTATGCGGCCGACGGGCAGCCTGGTTGCGGATCGCCGCGGCCCGGCAACCGGCTTCGCCTTGCTCAATCTCCAGGAGCGCGGACAGCTCTTCATCGCGCCCGGCACCGAGGTCTACGAGGGCATGGTCGTCGGAGAGAACGCACGCGCCGAGGATCTCGATGTCAACGCGACCAAGGAGAAGAAGCTCACCAATATGCGCTCGTCCACTGCGGACGAGCTCGTCAGGCTGATCCCGCCTCGCTTGCTTTCGTTGGAGCAGTCACTGGAGTTTCTCGGCGATGACGAGTGCGTCGAGGTGACCCCCAGTAACGTGCGTCTGCGGAAGGCGGAGTTGTCGGGCCAGAAGCGGGCGACCGCCACCTCCCGCAAAGCGCGCGGCCTCGCGAAGGTCTAGCGCTCCGCTAGCCGGTTACCACTTCGAGCGCCGGCCGCGGCGGCTCGTGTACATCAGCTTGGCCCGTGCTGACTGCAGGCCTGCCTCTTCGAACTGCGCCCGATGACCAAGCCGGCGTGCGACGTGGCTCGTCTCGGCCTGTTGCTCGGGAAGGACTAGCGTGATCGCTTTGCCGCTGCGTCCCGCGCGACCGGTGCGGCCGGTGCGGTGCACGTAGTCCTTGTCCTCGCCCGGCGGATCGAAGTTGATCACGTGGGTGATGTCGTCGAGATCCAGCCCGCGCGCCGCGACGTCCGTGGCGACGAGTGTCGTCACTTTGCCGCTCTCGAATCGAGCGAGTGCGCGCTCGCGTGCTCCTTGCGACATGTCGCCGTGCATGGCAACCGCGCTGACGTTCTGCCGGGTTAGCTTCTGCACGAGCTTGTCCGCGCCGCGCTTCGTCCGTACGAAGACCAGCGTCAGTCCGTCCGATGAGTTGATGTGCTTTACGAGCGTCTCGACCTTGGTGTCGGCGGTCACGGGCACGAACTCGTGCGCGATCTCGCCGGGCTCCTGCTCTTCCGCAAGTGCGGCTTCGAAGCGGGACGGGCTGTTGGTGTAGTCCCGCGCCAGCTCACCGACCGGGCCGTCGAGCGTGGCCGAGAAGAACATTGTCTGGCGGTTGCGCGGCAGCCTCCGGACGATGCGGTCAACCTGCGGTTGAAAGCCCATGTCCAGCATCCGATCAGCCTCGTCGAGGACGAGCACCCGGACGTGCGACAGGTCGACGAGCCGACGCTCGGCGAGATCCTGCAGACGTCCCGGCGTTGCAACCAGGATGTGGGCGCTCTTTGCGCGCTTCGCCTGGGCGTTGAGCGGCACACCGCCGTAAACGGCGGCCACCTTGAGGCCTTTGACCGGCACGAGCGATTCGAACTCTGCGCTGACCTGCGCGGCGAGCTCGCGTGTGGGAACGAGAATGAGTGCCGACGGACGGGCATCGGCCGCTGTGGTGCGCTCGAGGATCGGCAGGGCAAACGCAAGTGTCTTGCCAGATCCCGTCGGCGATTTTGCGAGCACGTCGAGGCCCGCGAGAGCGTCCGGCAGGACGAGTGCCTGAATCCGGAACGGCTCGTGGATCGAGCGAGCGGCGAGCGCGTCGACGACAAGCGAAGACACGCCAAGCTCGCGGAACGATTGGTGCATAAGTTTGTTCGACTCCTTTATGGGTTCGAGACTTGCCGACCTCGAAACACCCGAAGGAGGAACGAGAAGCTCATCTCACCGGGGCGCCGAATGCGACCCGTGGACACAAGGTACCAGTTACTCCTCTCGGCAGGAGCGCTACGCTCCTTTAATGAACGGCGACACATCCGACGCACTGACCAAGGCACAGAAGGAGAAGCTCGAAGCCGAGCTCGCAGAGCTCGAGGGCCCACGCCGCGCCGAAGCCGTCCAGGCGATCGCAACCGCTCGCAGCTTCGGCGACCTGTCGGAGAACTTCGAATACCACGCGGCAAAGAACGAGCAGGGCCTCCTCGAGCGGCGGATCACGATGCTGCGGGACCGGCTCGAGCGCTCCGTGATACTCGACGAGAACGCTGCGACCGGTGACACGGTCTCCGTCGGGACGAAAGTCGAGATCGAGGACGACCAGGGCGAGCGGATGGAAGTCGAGATCTCCAGCGTGGGTGGGGTGTCGCCGGATTCACCGGTCGGGCGCGCGCTGATGGGGCGCAAGGTCAGAGACGAAGTGGAGATCCAGGCGCCGAGCGGTTCCTGGCGCGCGCGGATTCTTTCCATCGGGCGCTAGGCGAGGCCCGCCAGAACGCGGATCTCTGATCCGCGTTCTATATTGAGTCGGAATGAGGACAACACGTTCTTCCATGACGTACGCGCTCGGAGTGTTCGCGCTTGCCGCGATTCTCTTGCCGGGAGCGGCCGCGACCGCGCCCTCGCTTCCTGCTTCGTATCCGGCTGCAGGCGAGCTGGTAGCGACGCGAGTTGCCGCAAGAACGGCACCGGACCGCAGTGCGAAGGTCGTCCGTCTGCTGCAGCAGTTCCGGCGCGACTACCGGATTCAGATCGTGCTGGCGCTCGGTCAAACCACCGCCGCGGACGGGACCGCTTGGTTCAAGCTCAATCTGCCGATGCGGCCGAACGGGACGGTGGGGTGGATCCCCGCCGGCACCGTGACGCTGAAGCCGACGAGGAATCGGATCGTCGTGCATCGGGGCCTGCGGCGAATCGAGCTGCTGCGTGACGGTAAGCGGTTGCTAAGCGCGAAAGTCGCCGTGGGCGCTCCCGGCCGCGAGACTCCACTCGGAGAGTTCTACGTGACGGCGCGTTTCGTTCCGGATGACCCGTTCCTCGGAGCGTTCGCGTTCGAGACGAGCGCGTACTCGAGCTTGACCGAGTGGCCGGGCGGCGGAATCGTCGGCATCCACGGAACGAGCAAGCCTTGGCTGCTCGGGCGGGCGGTGTCGCACGGCTGCGTCCGCGTCTCGAATCAGACCGCGCTCGCGCTCAAGCGCCTGGCGCCGGTCGGGACGCCGATCTCGATCGTCGCTAGGTAGGGGTAGTACGAACCCGGGCTAGAGGGCTCCGGCGAGAAAATTCGCCGCGCCCAGGTTCTTGATCCGGTACCCGTGGTCCTGAAACGTGTAGTGCCTCGTTAGCCGCTGCCAGCCGCCGCCGGGACGCGTGGCCACGCTCACCGATCCGAAGCGGTAGCTGAACCGGTTGCAGACGAAGGATCCCGCTCCCCACGCCTCGGTCGTTGCCATCGGGCGCCAGGCGCCGTGGCTACCCGGAAGATACATGGGCTCACCAACCGCGCGGTCGTCCACGACGACACTCCACCAGCTCCGCCGGCTGCGGAGCTCGACGACTGCGACCTTGTGGATCGACCCGGCAAGGACGCCGGCCATGACCTCGTGGTAGGAGGGTGCCTGGTGGGGCTGGGCGACCTCGTAGTACAAACTGCTCGTCAAGCTTCCCGGGAACGCGCTGAAGCCGACCTGAATCCACTCGTCGGTTCCGTTCGGGCCCGCGCCTGGTCCTCCGACCCCGACCCAGCCAGCGACGTGCCCGCTGAGCACCTGCGGGGCCGCAACCGCCTGGAGCCATGTCGCTACGCCGTACGCGCGGTTGCTCGCGCCGAGACCTGCATAGGCGTAGCCGCTCGAGCCGCAAGCAGCCTGTGCCCTGCCGGGAGCGGCAAAGGTGATTGAGAAGAGAGCGAGCGCTGCTGCCAGCGCTCGGAGAAGCACCCTGGGCAAGGAAAACCTCCGAATGAGCGGCCTGCGACAAAAATCCGTCGCTTGTTCAATCGGACGGCCTGCCTTGGGCTGGCGTCCCTCGTTCGAGTGATCGCCACGGACTGCCGCCTGGTCCGGTCATAGGAGCGTTTCGCCAAAGGGACTAGATGAACTAGCCCTCTCGCCAGGCCCCTCCGCCAGTGACTCGGGCTATTACCCATCTGGGGAGATTGCGCTTTCGGGCGCACCAGTCGTCCGTGCAATCGAGGGTGAGGGAGTTCTCATGAGGGGAAGGAACATGCAGAAGGATTCATCGACCTGCGGCGGACTCAAGTCTGGTCGCAGCAGCCTCTTGGCCGCCTGTTTCATCGCTGTCGTCGTTGCCGCACTCGTGGCAATTGCCGGCGTCTCGTCGGAGGCAACCGCTTCTAGGTCGCTGGGAGGATCTGTAGCCCAGAAGAGCAAGTCGACCGCACACCAGGCTGCCGTCCGCTACCCAGGAGTCTTTTGGCTTGAGCGCCAGAGCAGCGGCCTTCGCCTCCCGACCTTCTGGACTGCGAGCGCGCGCAGGTCCGCAGCGGACAAGGTCGTGATCTGCCATTCCACGAGCTCCGACTCGAATCCCTACAGCCGGATCATTTCGGCCGGTACGGCGGGCCACGATCCGTCACAGGGGACACACGACCTGGATCTCTTTGGTCCTCCAGGGGACGACACCTTCCAGTGCCCGGGCCTTCTCGGCATCACGAAGGTCTGCACGGGCGGCGTAACGGGCTCCTTCACCTTTCACATCACGAACACCTACAACGCCGCGGACGCAACTCGAACAATCGCCTGCGCTCAGCGAATTCGCCTGCCGGTCCTTCGTGGAACCGTCACGATCACCGAGGACGTCCCGGCGAATGTCGTCGCGACGTTTGGCGGCGACTGCACGCAGGACAGCGCTAGCTCCGGCCACACCACGATCGGCGCGTCGACGGACGATCCGGATATCGGCGAGTCGAAGGAGTGCTCGATCACCAACTCTCCCAGGCCGACGACCATGGCCGTTTCGAAGTCTTGCCCGAGTGGGGCCGACGCGTCAGGCGATCTCTTCAACGTGGTGATCAACGGCACTCCTACGGCTACCAGTCTCGCGTGTGGCGGAAGTCACACGTTCACCGTGTCGCCGGGCCCGATCTCCGTCACCGAGGCCGCGGCAGGCACGACTACTTTGAGCAACTACACGCAGTCGAGCAGCGGCTGCACGGCGACCCTCGCTCAGGGTGGCACTGGGAGCTGCACGCTGACGAACACGTTGAAGGCGAAGCAGGAGCTCAAGGTCGTGAAGAGCTGCCCGAACGGCGCAGACGCTGCCGGTGATCGCTTCAACGTCGTCATCAACAACGGCGCAACCAATGTCAATCTCGCTTGCGGTGAGAACAGCGTCTTCACGGATCTGTCCGGCACCGTGACGGTGACCGAGGCCGCGGCAGGCACGACTACGTTGAGCAACTACACGCGGTCGAGCAGCGGCTGTACCGCCGTGGCGCTCGTCCGCGGCGGTACACAGGCCACCTGCACGATCACGAACACGTTGAAGAGTTTGCCGACGGTGGTTGTGACGAAGACGTGTGTCCCGAGCGCGGGTGCGGACCAGGACGATCGTTTCCAGATCACCAACAACGATTCGAATGTCGGTGATCCGATCGCTTGTGGGGGCACGAGCACCGTGACTGTTCAGCCTGGTGCAGCCTTCGATCTGGACGAGGTCGCCGGCAACGGAACGACGGATCTCTTGAACTACACGGAGAGCCGGTCTGACGGTTGCACCGACAATGAAGGTCTCCAGCGTGGCGACAGTGGCACTTGCACGATTACCAACACGCTCAAGGCCGCACCCAAAGTGACCGTGACGAAGGCGTGCCCTAACGGCAAGGCCAACGCCGGCGATCGCTTCCAGGTGAAGCGCAACGGCACCAACGTGGGCACACCGCTCGACTGCGGTCCCGAAACGAACGACAATACGGACGTCACTGTCTCCGCCGGTGTTGCTTACACCATCACCGAAGGCGCGGCCGGGACGGCTGACCTCGCGAACTACACGACCACGTTCAGCGAAGGCTGCTCGGGCACGCTCGCGCATTTCGGCGACACCGCGACGTGCACGATCACGAACACGCTCAAGGCGGCACCGCAGCTGACGGTGATCAAGCATGTCGTCAACGACAACGGCGGCACCAAGAGCGCGGGGGACTTCACCCTCACGGTGACCGGCTCGAGCCCGAGCCCGGCGTCCTTCGCGGGCAGTGAGGCGGGAACGACCGTCACGCTCCAGCCGGGACCCTATGCGGTGAACGAGGCTGCGGTGAGCGGTTACTCGACGACGAAGGGAGCCAGCTGCGCCGGCTCGCTCATCCACTTCGGGGAAACGGCGACGTGCACCGTCACAAACGACGACATAGCGGCTCCGCCGCCGCCCCCGCCGCCGGCGGGTGTTCCCGAGATCGATCTTGCGATCACGAAGGCGGACAGCCCGGACCCGGTATCCGTCGGGGGGCTCCTGACCTACACGCTGACGGTCACGAACAAGAAGGGCGACACCGCGAACAACGTCGTCGTGACCGACTCGCTGCCCTCCGCGGTGACGTTCGTCTCGGTGTCCTCTACGAAGGGGAGCTGTTCCGGGACGAATCCGATCACATGCAACATCGGCACCGTGGCCTTCAACGAGCTGGTGAGCATCATGATCGTCGTGCGGCCCACCAATCCCGGAACGATCACGAACACCGCCGTTGTCACCGGCAGGGAGCACGAGCATGACCCGGCCAACAACACCGCGACGGCGACGACGCTCGTCCAAGGAGCTTTCGTCCCGCCGAGCGTCTGCTACGCCTTGTCGGTGACGCCTCGGACGCTCACGGTCGGCAAGCGCACGATCGTGACCGTGCTTGTCCGTGAAGCCGGCAAGCCCGTCAAGGGTGTCCGGGTCGTCATCACGGGCCGCGGATTGACGAAGCGTGCGAACACGAATGCCAATGGCAGGGCGCGTTTCGTGATCATCGGGAGGAGCCCCGGCATCCTGCAGATCCGCGTGCCCTCGCACGCGACCTGCCGCACGCAGCGGATCGGCGTGATCGGTGTGTTCACTCCACCGGTCACGGGTTAGGGACGTTCAGCTTGCCGTGCTCCGGCATCCGCCGGGGCGCGGCATTCGCCTAGCTAGAGCGAAGCAGCTCGGAGATCGACACCGACCGCAGGCCGCGGTCGCTCATTGCGTCGAGGATCATCCCGACCGCTGCGACGCTGGCTTCCCGCGTCGGTGCGCTCAGCTCAGCAGGCTCGTCCGGCGGCCGGCCGTCGTGCATGCACACGATCGATCCCCGTCGCAGCCTCTCGATGACGAACGCCGCGCTGCGGGCGGCGTCCCACTCCCAGTCCCACGGCATCATCGAGCAGCCGACTTCCTGCAGCCCCAGCGGCGAGGCGACTTTGCGCACGCGCTCGTCGACGTGGAAGAAAGGTGGACGCCAGTACCGCAGCCTCCTCGATCACCGACCCAGCGCGGTCGAGCTCGTCGCGGATCGAGTCATCGTCGACCTTGGGGAGGGAAGGGTGCGAGAACGTGTGGTTCCCGATCTCCGAGCCCGTCTCGAGGATGCGGCGGAACGTCTGCTCCAGCAGGTCGAGGATGGGGCCGGCCCAGGGAGACGGCCCGTCGCCGAACGTCAGCGCCACGACGTTTCGCCGATGTCATGCCGATGCTCGAGCACAGATGCTCGAGGCGATCCTAAGCAATGCGAGGATTAAGGAAAGAGGCCCCGTATCGTCGCCTTAGATCGAAACGCGGATCTGCTCCCCGAGCTGCAGTGAGATCGCGGTTTCGCGCCCATCAGCCCGCAGCGTGAGTGGACCGCCGAACGGCTCTGCCTGGATCAGCTGGATGCGCTGCCCGGGGACGAGCGCGCGTGACGCCAGGTAACGCAGCAGATCGCCATCACCGTCAGGGACGCGTAGAACCGTCGCTTCCTCCCCGGGCTCCAGTTCGGCGAGTCGCTTCGATTTCGACTGGACGATCCTGAGCTTTGCATCCGGGATTGGATCGCCGTGTGGGTCTTGTGTCGGCGAACCGAGCGCCTTGTCGATGCGTTCCTCGAGCGTCTCGGAGAGAGCGTGCTCAAGGCGGTCTGCCTCTGCATGAACGGCGTCGAGCTCGAGGTCGAGTGTCCGGGACAGGTACAACTCGAGCAGACGGTGATGCCGGAGTAGTTCGAGCGCGATGCGCTCGCCGGTTCGGGTCAGGCGAACGCCGCGATAGAGCTCATGGTCGACGAGCCCATAGGAGGCGAGCTTCTTCATCATCGCTGTAGCCGACGGCGGAGCGACTCCCATCCGTTGGGCGAGCGTCGAGGTCTTCACATGCCCGTACTCCGTTTGCAGCTTGTAGATCTCGCGGAGGTAGTCCTGGACGGCGTCGCTCAGATCCGCGACCTTCGGCTTGGCAGACACCGTCAGGCGACCAGTAGTCCGGTGACGTACATGACGATGATCCCCGCGAGATAGCCCGCTACGACATGCCCCGAACGGAGGCCTCCGGGCGCGCGTCGTGCGACGTAGCGGCCGACCTCGACGACGACCTGAAGTGCCGCGCCGACAGCGAGCGAGAAGAAGAGCACGCCCAGGAGATCGCTGGTGAGGAAGCCGCCAATCCACCCGCCGACGATCGCCGGTGCACCGGCGACGAGCGCGAGCGCGGCAAGGCGCGAGCGGCTCACACTCGCTCCGCCGGCGATGGGCGCGGCGATGCCGAGTCCTTCCGTGATGTTGTGCACCATGAATCCAATGATCAGGAAGGTTCCGAGTGCGAGTTCGCCGAGCGCGATCGACGAGCCGATCGCGAGGCCCTCGCCGAGGTTGTGGAGCCCGATCCCGATCGCAACGAGTGTAGCCAGGGCGGCGCCCTCGAGTGGCGCGTTCCGCTCGCGCTGACTTCGAGCCGAGAAGCGCTGAGATATGAAAGTCAGGCCGAGGTAGCTCGCAGCGATGCCGAGCAGGATCAGGCCGGTCCCCTGGAACCCGCCCGGAAGCCGCGCTTGAAGACCGAGCGCCTCGGCGAATGCGTCGAACGCCAGAAAGCTCAGCAGTCCGGCCGTCAGCGCCATGAATGCGGCTACCCAGCGGGCATCGGCGCGGCGGAGCGAAGGCAGCCAGCCGAGCCCGAGAGCCACCGGCACGACGCCGACCAGGAAGCCGATGATCGAGTAGCCGAGGAAGCCGCGCGGGCTCGGCCCGCGCGTCTCGACCGCCGCCGGAACGTCGAGCGCCGTCTGGATGCCGCTCGAGCTGGTGACTCCCACCGTGTACGGGTCGTCCTCCACCCATTGGAAGGGAACGATGATCGTGCTCGACCGCAAACGGCCGAGCGCCGCCGGCCCGTCGAGACGGTAAGGGACGATCGCGTCGTCGACGGTAACGCTTGCGATCGTGAGCTTGCGCCGCTGCGGGTTCGTCACCCTGATTCTGATCTCGCCAGGCTTGAACTCGACCCGCCGGACATTGAACTGATCCAGTGGCGGTGGCGCACGGCCGACGAGGTCGAGCAGCGAGGTGCCGGTCGACGCGAACAGTGCGACGACACCTGCGAGAAGAAGCAACGGGACGAGCGCCCAGAGCCGCCACGGGCCGGGGAGACGCCGCTCCGCGGGGGCCGAGGCAGACGTCATCAGTCGACTACCTCGAAGAAGCCCATCCAGCCGAGCTCGGTGAACTCCGACTGGTGGGCATGGAACATGAACCGCCCGGTGTTGGCGAAGTCGATCTCGATGATGCCGCGCTGTCCCTGGCACAGCATCACCGTGTCGGTGTACTCGAAGTGATCGCTCGACCCTGTCGGGTAATAGCGGAAGAAGTCGCCGTGCAGATGGAATGAATTGATCAGATCGAACTCGGTCAGGTTGGCCAAATAGATCCGGACCGTCTGCGATCGCCGCACCCGGATCGGGTACTTCGCGTAGTAGAAGGCGGGGCCGTTGACAGCGTAGAAGTTGTTCTCGCCGTCGCCGTCGGTGTCGAAGCCGTTCAGCACCATCACCAGCTCCTGCGCCGGCTTGCGCGGCTTCGGCGGGTCGATGATGAACGCACCGTAGAGGCCCTTCGCGATGTGCTTCTTGAGCGGCGTCGAATGACAGTGATAGAGCTGCATGCCATACGGGCGGGCTGGAAACTCATATGTGTAGCTGCCGCCCGGCTCGACGATTTCAAAGACGCCGTCCATGTTCGAAGGGTGGATGCCGTGGAAGTGGATCGTGTGCGGGTGTGAGCTTGCGTTCGCCAGCTTGACTCGCAGCAGGTCCCCCTCGGTCGCTCTGATCACGGGTCCCGGACTCGTGCCGTTGTACGTCCAGGCGGAGAAGAACACGCCCTTTGCGACCTCGATCTGGCGGTCTTCGGCCACGAGCGTGTACTCGCGCACGCGACCCGGCTGGTGAGGAAGCGGCTCCGGCGGATATAGGAGCGCGGACAGGTCGTTCGGCCCTCCGGGTGCGGGTACTTCTTCGCCGATCATCGCCGCGTGGCCGATCGCGCCCATCGCCATGCCGGCGTGGGTGGGTGGCGAAGCGGCTGTTCCCGCACCAGCCAGCCCCAGCTTCGCGAGCGGCACCGCGGCAGCTACCGGCGCTGCGGCAATCAGCAGTTGCTTTCGCGTCACCTTCGATTTAGGCACCTCTAAAGACTAATTTAGAGAGGGCGTGAGAGCAAGCGAGGTTGCTTCGTCGTGTTGACGCATGGTGAACGGCTGGTCCACGATGTCCGCGCGATGCCTGATGCCGTGCAGGGCGTCGTCCTGTGGTTGGTCGACAGCCTCGTGATTCCCGCGAGCCTGCACGACGTGGAGGGCCGCTTCGTGCACGTGAACGAAGCAGCGGAGCGGGCCTCCGGGAAGACGAACGCCCAGTGGCTCGGCCGCCATTTCACCGAGCCGCTGCCTCCGGAAGCACGCAAGAATGTCGCGGCGCACTTCCGCCGGGCTGTGGAGCGCGGTGAGCCGACCGACTTCAAGACCGTCTTCGTCGACGCGAGCGGGCAGCTGCGGGGCGTGCGCGCGCAGCACCTGCCTCTCCGCTCCGGCGGGGCGATCGTCGGCGTTCTCATTCTCGCGTTCGATGCGCGCCGTCCGCCGGCCGGCCCCATCGGCCTCGAGCTTCAGCCGCGACTGACGCCGCCAACGCGAGGTCCTCGGCCTGATCGCCTCCGGCCTATCGACAGCCGAGATCGCGGCGCAGCTGACTATCTCGCCCGAGACGGTCCGCAACCACCTGCGGAGCCTCTTTTCAGAGCTCCATGTGCACACCCGGCTCGAGGCGATCGCGGCGGCTCAGCGCCTCGGGCTGCTTGCTCCGCAGGCGCTAGGCCCGCAGCCGCCTGAGCCGGGTGACGATACGGGCTGATTGCCAAGCGCCTTCGACCAGACCGTGAATGCAGGGGTCGGTTTCATCCCGACCTTCGCATAGAGCCGGAGCGCACCGGTTGTGTTGTCGACGTCGACGTTCAATGCTGCACGGTGACGTCCTCGACTGTGGAAGGCGTTGAGGCTCTGCGCGAGCAGCGCTTCGCCGAGCCCACGTCCGCGCCACCGTGGGCGTACGCCGAGGAGCGAGATCCATCCGATGGTCTCGCCGGCGTCCTCGCGCTCCCGGCAGATGGAGAAGCCGGCGATTGTCTCGCCCTCTCGCACAACGATCCAGAGTGTTGGGTCGAAGCCGGCGTTCGGTTCGTCTCGGTTCTCACCCCACCACTGGATTTCGTCCACTTCGGTGTTGCCCCAGTGATCGGCGAAGGCCTCGCGGAATGCAGCAAAGAGTCCGGCGTCATCAGGGCCTGACGAAAAGCTCCGTGATTCGAGGCCATCGGGCCAGACAGGCTCCTGCCGGCCGCGGCCGAGGTCGATTCGCATCTGCAGGAAGTGTCGGAGAGGCGAAAGGCCGTTCCGCTCGAGTAGCGCCGCGGCATTGCCATCCCGTGCCCAGCTCGTGACCGTCAGGTCGGTTTCCTGGTTGAGGCTCACCTCGCCTGCGATCTCTCGCGCCCGCGACTCGAGCCACGACAGTAGAGCTGCGCCGACGCCACGCCCTTTGGCCGAGGGGCGCACGCGAACGAAGCCGCGGACTTCGTGCGGTGGTACCGCCCAGACATGGCCGAAACCGACCGTGTTCCCATCTGAGTCGATAGCAACGCGAAAGTCCTGCGCCGGATCTCCTTGCCTCAGCCGGCCGAGTGCATCATCGCGGGAACTCGGCCTGCCGAGGTAGTGGCGCGTGCACTCGTCGAGGACCTCGGCGATCCGTCCGACGTCGCCCAGGCGCGCGCGCCGAAGGACCGGTGGGCCAGCTATCGCGCGCCCGGCATCAGCGTCGACTCCGGTTGGCGGCCGGAGTAGACGAGTCGCGCTTGCTCGCCCGCGTACTCGAGTCCGACGCACGGAGCGTTCTTGAAGACGTCTGCTATCGCTGCCGTGACCGCAACTCTGGTGGCATCGGGGCTCGCGCCGGGTGTGAAACCTGCTCTCAGCGTGACCATGGCCACAGTCTCTGCCCGGGTGACGGCGTCCGGTGTACAGAGAGCGCCCGGCTCCGTGCGCACGGGTACCGGCGAGGTGGAGTTGGCCGCCGCCAGGGTTTTTTGATGGAGGAGGAACGCCTGGTAGGCGGGGAGCCCGGAGTCGTGTTCGACCATGAAGGTCGAGTTCGATCCGTCGGCTCGATTCTTCGCATGCACATAAGCACCGCGGCCGTCATCGATGCTGCCACCGCCGAGGATCGACCACTTGGTCGGGTCGAGCTGGAGATCGGGGCCAATTCCGCTTGCGTAGGCGACGGTCGCGAAGGCGCCGGTGGCCGCCATGCAGAGCCCCGCCAGGCGGACTCTGTGGCTGCGTCGTCCCTTGTTGCTGAGCCGCCGCTCCAGTGCGTGTTGCAGGTCACGTCCAATCGCTTCGAGGTCGGTCGTCATCACGAAACTCCTTTGAGTAGGCGAGAAAGAGAGTCGATGGCGCGTGTGACGCGGATGCGGGCTGCGACTTCGGAGCAGTCGAGCGACAACGCCACCTGCTTGTACGGAAGCTGCTGCACCACGCGGAGCTCGAGCGCCTGGCGCTGGGCCCGCGGAAGCGTGTCGAGCGCGGCAGATAGCTCCGGTCCGAGCCGCTCGGCGTCGACGCGGGCGTTTGCTTCGTGAACTTCCAGCTCGTAGTCGTGAGCGGGCAGTCCGAGCCGCTGCCGGGCCTTCGACTCGATTCGCTCCCGCTCGTGATAGGTCCGAAGCAGGTTGCGTGCGATGCCGTAGAGCCACGGCAGACCCGAGCCGTCCATCTCGTCACGGAACCGCCCGAGCGAGAGTGCAGCCTGCGCGAACGTCTCGGCCGTGAGCTCGCCCGCGACTCTGCTCGGAGCCCGACTCCGAAGGTACGCGTGAACCGCGGCGACGTGCCGGCCGTAAAGCTCGCCGAAGGCCTCAGGGTCGGCCCGTGCCGCTTTGATCAGTTGGGCGTCAGTCGTCACTCGTCGGCTTCATGCCGTTGGGCAGGAAAACGTTTCGGTGCTCTCGCGTGCGCATAGCTATCAACTACACCTGGAAGCCCCTCAGGGTTCCCCCGCCCTTACGTCTCGCCGGTAGTCGGGCGAAGTCGAATTGGCGTCGAGAGCGGACCGGTTGGACCGGGGGTTCGAGCGGCAGCCAAGAGTCCGGCCGTGTTGCAACTAGCGGTACAACCCACGACCCGAGAGGAGAGACCAGCCATGCATGGCGAACCTTCACGCTTCGTCCCTTGGTCTGCGGCGCGGACGGCGCTAGCCGCTTTCGTACTCTTGGTCTGCCCATTACAGGGAGCGAACGCTGCCAACGGAACCGCAACGGACGCGGTCGCAACGGATAGCTATTCGGACTCGACCGGCGACGTTCAGGATCCGAAGATCGTTCCCGATATTGCCCAGGTGACCCCTCGCTTAGCTGCCGATGGCCCTGTCACGTTCGACGTCCGCCTCGCTGCGACAAGGACCTTCACAGTGCGCCGGCGGAACAGGGGCTCTCGTGGATCTTCGTGGCCATCGATACCGATCGCAATCCAACGACTGGAGCTGAATGGGGAGACTTCGTTGCGCATCAGATCGGCCCGCGCCGCTTCGCGTTCACACGCTGGAACGGAGCGGCTTCCTCGGACTTCACGCACCGACCGACAGGGGAACAGTTCACCGGCACCGATCTCACGTTCGCACTGACGCTCAGCGACCTGGGCGTGAGCACCTTCGACTTTTGGGTCACCGTGGAAACCTCGGCGACAGCGACCGGGTGCCCAATACGGGCGTCCACTCGTACCCACCGGGAATCACATCGCTGCTCGTGCCGGCATCGCTCCTCAGGCCGAAGGCCGGGCGGATCTACCGTCTGCGGGGGATCACGGCTCGCCTCAGCAACGAGGCGACTGCCATCCCTGACGCGCTCGATTGCAGCCTGTCGTATCGCGGCAAGCCGCTGAAGCCGCTCGTGCGCGGGTGCGCGTGGACGATCGCGACGAGCCACCGGCGCAAGACGCTACGGCTGACGTTGATCGGAACGTACCGCGGTGGTTCTGCCACGTTTCAGTTCCTCGTCCGACCCAAGTAGCGTAGGGCGCCGGTGATGGCCGGCAGATTCCGCAGGGTCTGCGCAGCTCGGCCAGCATCTGTCACCGGCCGGAATCGAACCAACGCACTAGCGCTTGGCTACTGCGAGAAGAGCGGGAACAGCCGCCGCTTTCTATGCTCAGTGGGCAGCAGTCGAGAACCAGCCGACCAATGCACCGAGCAGCAGTCCGGCTTCCGGCGCAAGAGGAACGTCCGTCGTCACGCTGACGAGGATCCCAACCGCCACGCCGACCACGGCGCCCACAACGGCCAACCAAATCCGACTGCGATCTCTGGTAGCCATGTCGCTGCTATTTGGATCTGAGGACAGAGGCCATCGGGTAGACAGCCGGTAGACAGAGCGCCGGGCTACGGGCGCCTCCGTGATCCGTCGCAAAGTGACGTGCGAAGGACCTTGCGCGAGGAGCCACGGGCGTAGATCCGCCAACGCTGGCCGCGTTTGGCGCTGATGCTGACCGAGGTGATGCTCCCAGTTCCATCTGCCCGACGGATGTTTCCGGTGTTCACGCGGACCACGCTGGGCCCACGCCCCTTGAGATAGCGCGTCACTCGGAAGCGTTGAATTCCGCTGGGAGTCGGACCTTCGAGGGCAACTCCGTCGAAGATGAAGTCTGCCCGAGCTCTCTGCTCGGCCACGGTCATCGGGACACACGAGGCGGCCGCCGTTGAAGCCAAGATGGCCAGAGCGGCGAGCCCGACAACTGAGATCGAAACGACTTTCGACATTGCCCTTATACGCCGCCGACTCTAGCCTTCGTCACATCCGGTCACGATCCGAACGGCTTCGTACGAGGAGGCGAAGCCCGAGACCACGGACGAGCAGCAACCCAGCGAGCGGCGGCGGTGTCCAGAAGATGGTCGCCCCTACAAGTCGGACAGCTGTGCGTCGTGAAGAAGCCGCCCAGGAGGGCGGCGTCTGTGGCTCACGCCGCCGGACAGCCGCGGGAAGACAGCGGAATGGCTTCGCCCTTGCCTACCGGTGAAGACGGCGGCCGAGACGCCGCCGGCGCGCAGGCGGCCGCGCCGGCAGTGGCCTGTCCGCCACGATCGCGGCCGGCACATCCACGGTCAGCCACCGCGCGAGATCGACGTCCCGTACTGCGCGGGCCGCCCCCGTCATTCCCACCGCGAGATCCGCCAGGCCGAGCTCGGAACGCGGCCCCGCGAGCGGCGCGGCCGAGGCGGCCGTCGAGCAAGGCGGCGGTAACCTGGACGAGCGCGCCCTGTTCGACCAGGGGACCCAGGCGACCGGGCCAGCTCGTCGGCCTCGAGCGTTCCGAGGCGGTCGAGTGCGATCTCGCCCCCGGTGCGAACGTCGAGCGTCAACCCTTCCTTCGCGAGCGCTTGCCGGAGATCCCCCACACCGCGCTCCATCTCGGCTGCGCGCGTCGGATAGTCCTCACGGACGCGTGGCGTCGCGGCCATGACGCGAATGCCGTCGGCTATGGCCGACCGCGCCATCGCGACACTCTCCTCGAGCGTCCGCGCGCCGTCGTCGAGTCCCGGGAGGATGTGCGTATGGAGGTCGATCACAAGCGGATCATTGCGCGTTCACGTGTCGGCCAGGAGAGCGCCAGGCGGACTGCACGTCAGCTGCTGGGCTCCGGGTAAAGGCGATGCCCCCGGCCGGAATCGAACCAGCGCACGCGGTTTAGGAAACCGCTGCTCTATCCACTGAGCTACGGGGGCTCGTTCGGGAGCGTAGCGCTGTCGTCGCACGGCTTGGATCAAGCGCCGGGCTCCCTCAGAAGAGGGAGCGCGGCGCAAGTTTCGCCGGCAGGTGGCGACTGTTCAACCGTAAGCCGCAATTCCCCCAAACGTTGAAGGGATTCCAAAGTGCGTAAGCGATTGAGCAGCATGACCCGTCGTTCCCTGATCGGCGCGCTCGTAGGTCTCGCATTCGCCGCCGCCGCGGGCGTCGGACTTGCGCAGGTCACGACCGGCTCCACTCCGAGTCTGGCCGTCACGAGCACGACCGAGTCCCAGACGACCTCGACGGCCGGTGACTTCGAAAGCAAGTCCGCCGACGATCAGGAGTCGGAGGAGAGCGAGTTCGATTCCGAGTCCGACGAGAACAAGCATCAGACCTCGACCACCCTCAGCACGACCTCGACGACGCCGACGTTGACCACCAGCTCGACCGGTGACGACGCCGAGGCAGGCAACGGCCAGGAGAAGCAGGACGTCTGCCACAAGGCCGGGTCGGCCAAGCAACACACGATCAACATCGCCGCACCCGCTGTTCCCGCCCACGTGGCGCACGGCGACAAAATCGGCGCATGTGCCGTAGCGGCCGCGACGACCTCTCAGTCGACGACCAGCACGGCGACGACCACCAATTCGGCGACCAGCCAGGGCCAGAAGCCCCACAAGCCGAAGAAGCAGAAGAAGGTGCACAGCTCCAATCACGGCAACTCCGGCCACGGCAAATCCAGTCACGGCAAGGGCCACAGCAAGTAGTACCGCTCACGTCCCGGAATCGAGAGCCTCGCAGCCGCGGGGCTCTCGCCGTTTTCGGGGGCGGTACGCTCCGCCGGTGATCCGCGAACTGGTCGAAGCGCGTTCGGGCGAGGAGTACGACCTCTACGCGCGGACGATCAACCCGCAGTTCATGCGCGTGCTGAAGACGATCGGCTTCGATCGCGTCTGGTCCCGTGCGCAGGGCCAGTACCTCTACGACTCCGACGACAACCGGTACCTGGACCTGCTCGGCGGGTTCGGGATGTTCAACGTCGGGCGGAACAACCCGCGCGTCCGCGCCGCCCTGATCGAGTCGCTCGAGCTCGACACGCCCGGCTCGGTGCAGCTGGGCGTTTCTCTCCTACCCGGATTGCTCGCCGAGGAGCTGCTCAAGCGCACGCCGGCAAGACTCGAGCGCGTGCTCTTTACAAGCTCGGGAACGGAGGCCGTCGAGGCAGCGCTCAAGCTCGGACGAGCGGCGACGACGCGCTCACGGGTGATCTCGACCGACCACGCATTTCACGGGCTGACGCTGGGCGCACTTTCGGCGAACGGCGATCCGCACTTCGTCGAGCGCTTCGGACCGCTGCTGCCGGGGTTTTCCCAGGTTCCATTTGGCGACCTTGACGCCCTCGAAGGGGAGCTACGCCGCGAAGACGTCGCGCTCTTCCTCGTCGAGCCCATTCAAGGCAAGGGCGTGAATCTGCCGCCGGACGGTTATCTCGAAGGCGCCCAGCAACTCTGCCGCCGCTACCGGACGCTCTTCGCCGTCGACGAGGTGCAGACCGGCTTCGGCCGCACAGGGAGGCTGTTCGCATTCGAGCACTGGGGTCTCGAGCCAGACCTCGTCACCGTTGCGAAGTCTCTGTCGGGTGGCTACGTGCCGGTGGGCGCGCTGCTGATGGCGCGGCATGTGTACGACGGGGTTTTCGACTCGCTCGAGCACTCGGTCAGCCACGGGTCCACCTTCGCGCCGAACGACCTTGCAATGGCAGCAGGGCTTGCAACCTTGCGGGAGCTGGAGGACGCAAAGCTCGTCGAGCGATCCGAGCAACTCGGCCGGCGCTTGCTCGAGTTGACGCGACCTCTCGTCGAGGCGCACGATGCTGTCAAGGCCGTGCGCGGCCTCGGGTTGATGTGGGCGATGGAGTTCGGTGAGCCCGAATCCGGAAGCCTTGCGTGGCGGGTGATGGAGCGTATGCAGGCGGGCCTGTTCGCGCAGCTCGTGGCTGTCCCACTCTTCACGAAGCACCGCATCTTGAGCCAGGTCGCGGGACACGACCTGCCGGTGCTCAAGGGCTTGCCGCCGCTTGTTCTCTCGGAGCAGGACATCGAGGACTTCGCAACGGCACTGGACGAGGTCATCGCGGGAGCGGGCCGCCCAACGCGCGTCGCGGGCCTGGCACTCAGAGCGGCGAGAGCGCGTTGAGACCGATGCGCCTTGCAGTGATAGCGCTCGGAGTCTTCCCGCTCGTCCTGGCGGCGGCGACGCCCGAGCGGGACAAACGGCCGCCGGCCCCAAGACGATCGCAAGCTACTGCAGCACGAGCGGCGACGTCTGCTACGGCATCTTTAAGCGGAGCGGCAAGGTTTCCCTCGAGATCACCACGGCCGCCCGGTACTTCAACCGCGACACCCTCTGTGTCCGTCGCTTGCCGCCACGGAGTACGCCGGCGTACGCGGAGCGCTGCGGTTCTTTTCCCGTCTTTCGTCAGAGCGGCTCGACCTGGGGCTCGCGTGTGAACTACTCGCGCCAATACCCGGTGACTTCGCCGGTACCTATCGCGTGACATGGAAGCTCGCCGGCAGCGCGCTCGGCCCGGCGCTCCGCTTCCGGCTTCCAGTTTCCTAGCTCGGCTTAGAGATCCGAGATCTCGGAGCTGCGCTCGTTGATGCACTGGCGCGCCCAGATCTCCGCGAGCGTGACCAGTCGCTCGCAGAACGCCTTCCGCTCGCCGGGATCGTCCGGCACATTCTCCGGTGAGACCGACACGCGGACCTGGTGCAGGACGATCTCGGCATCCTCCGAGATCTCGTGCCGCTGCTCGGCCACGATTGAGACCTCACCGGCCTCGGGCACGAGCAGCTTGCCGAGCTCTTCGAGCTCGGCCGAAGTTGCGTCACGCCCCGCGAAGACGCCGAAGTTGACTCGGATCTCGAGACCTGCGGGCTCTTGCTCGGTGGCGAAGGCGATGACGTTTTCGACCTGCATCACAAGCCGTATTACCGCCACGGCCGAGAGCTAACCCTCTCGCGGCTCCCAGCGGAAAGTGCGCAATGCAACGGCCATTCCGAACAGGCCCCAGCCGGCGAGGACGCCTATGGCGAGGGGCTTGTCCCAGAACTGCTGGCCGTGGAGGTAGATGCCATTGATCAGGTCCAGGAGGTACTTCAGCGGGAGGACATCGCCGATAGCGCGGAGCACCTTCGGGTAATTCCGCGTCGGGCCGAAGGATCCCGTGAGGAAGGCCATCGGCAGCACGATGACGTTGAGGACCGCAGACGAGCCCTCGAGCGAGCGGATGAACCCCGTGATCGCCAGGCCGAGTGCCGCGAACGTCGCAGCCCCGAGCGCAAGCGCAAGCACGAGCGAGAGCAGATGGCTCGGCCACGGGGTCGACTTCAACACGCGGCCGAGCGCAAAGAGCGATGCCACCTGAATCGCAAACACGATCATGATCGAGAAGAGCACCGCAGTCAGGTAAACCGCCGGTGGCAGCGGCGTCGCGCGGATTCGCTTCAGGATGCCGATTTCGCGGCGGGCGACGAGCGTGATCCCGAGCCCGGCGAACGCCGTGTTCGCCGCGCCGTAGCCGATCATCCCGGCGAGGAGGCCCCATGCCGCGGGCCGGCCCTGGATGTGACCGTTGTAGACGGCGGTCAGCAACGCGAAGAGAAGGATGGGGAAGAGGAACACGAACACCGCTGACTCGCGGCTACGCCAGAAGAGCCGCTGCTCCCACTTCAGCTGATGCCGGAAGAGCCTCACTCTTCGTGCTCCGCCGTGAGCGAGAGGTAGACGTCCTCCAGCGTCGGTCGGCGCACCGAGAGGCCTTCTAGCTCGCGGCCTGCGGCCAGCGCCTCTGCCGTCAACTGGTGCAACAGCTTGGTGGGGTCCGTCGTTCGTACGACAACCTCCTGCCCGTCCTTGCGGTAGCGAACTTCGGTTTCGCTCGAGCCGCCTGTCAGTTCCGCCGGCGTGCCCTCCTGGATGATCACGCCTTCGCGCAATACTGCGAGACGGTCCG